>NZ_NPJZ01000001.1:1156250-1457500 GCF_002245895.1 Rhodococcus sp. OK302 | reverse complement strand
TTCGATCAACAGAATTGCCAGGCCGCCGACAACCATGACCGCGATTCCGGCACCGTTCACGCCGTCGATGTTGCTCGATTCATACGTGTCATACGTGCCGTAGGTTTCGTAGGTAGAGACTTCGGCGCCGGAGAACGCAATCACCGCACCGACGATCATCAAGATCAGGCCAGGCAGCGGCACGATGAAATTGTCGAGTAAATACGCCCAGACTCTCGAGATCCACGACGCGTATGGATAAGCAGGCTGCGGCGGCAGGTACCCCTGCGGCGACATCGGCGGCATCTGTCCGTACTGCGGCGGCTGGTTCGGCGGCACCTGTCCGTACTGCGGCGGCTGGCACGATCCCCAATTCTGCTCCGACATCGCGGTCTCTCCCCTGCTCAGGCGCGCATGCGCAAGATCAGGATAAACCGGTCGTCGAGTTTGTGTACGTACAAACGGCAAGAGCCCCACACCCAAGATTGCGGGTGTGGGGCTCTTGACCGAGCTGCCTGAGAGAATCGAACTCTCGACCTTTTCATTACGAGTGAAATGCTCTACCGACTGAGCTAAGGCAGCGTGCCTTTCGGCGAGGGCGAGTCTAACTGGTCAACCCCCAGAACGCGAAAACGGGGGTCGGAAAGCCTCCCCGATGCGCGCAACCATCGCGTCGAGAGCCCATTGCAACTTGACGTTGAAATCGACAGCCTCACGGCAAGCCAGCACCGCTTCGATGCACGTCAACAGCCCTTCGGGCGAAGTGCGAGCAGCCAGTTGGGCGGCTTCCGTCGTCTTATCCGGATGTGTGGCCGTCGACGACGATCCCAGCGAATAGGACAACGCGTCCCGGTACATACCGGCAAGGTCGATCAGCGTCCGGTCGAGAAGGTCACGACGCCCTCTCGTATCGCGAGATTTCTGTCGATCCTCGAGTTCTTTGATCAATCCGGCGGATCCGCGGATGGCACCGGCGGTGCCCTTACCCGTACCTCCGGCACCGAGCGAGACCTTCAGTTCTTCGAGCTCTTGTTCCTTGAGATCGGCATAGAGCGCCTTGGTTTCCGATTCGATCGACTTGACCAATGCCTCGGCCGCTTTGTACGCCGTAGATGCGGAAGCAGCATCGAATGCAAGTCGCAATGACCGTGATCGTTCATCGCGGGCACCGTCATCGGTAGCCAAACGCCGTGCTCGACCGACATGTCCACCGCTGATCGACGCGGCAAACGCCGCCTGTTCGGGAGAAAGCCCGTCGCGCTCGACCAATACCTGCGCAATCGACTCGACAGAAGGAGTCACCAATGGCATATGCCTACATCTCGACCGCAGTGTGACCGACATGTCCTCGGGATCGGTCGTGGGCGCACACAGCAGGATGACGGTGCGGTCCGGCGGCTCTTCGACAACCTTCAGAAGCGCATTTGCAGCACCCTCGGTCAACCGATCAGCATCTTCCACCACAATGATCTGCCAGCGTCCGGTAGTCGGCCGGCGAGACGCGATGTTGACAATCTTGCGCATTTCTTTGACCGGGATGCTCAAGCCGACAGGAACGATCCGTCGTACGTCACCGTGAGTTCCGGCCATCGTCGTCGTACACGCATGGCACTCGCCGCATCCTGGTGCGCCATCTGACGTGCATTGCAAGGCTGCGGCGAAGCAGAGCGCCGCAACGGAACGCCCGGACCCTGGCGGGCCCGTGAACAGCCACGCATGGCTCATATCGGAACCGGTGGAATCGCCCCTGGCGGCCAGCGCGGCGGCTCGCAAACTCTGCTCGACGTCGTGCTGGCCTACCAGCCGGCCGAACACACCGCGCTCGGCCACCTCAATACTCATGCAAAAACCCTAACCGCCGGTACCGACGAGCCCGGCTCAATCCTTCTTCGCCGGGGCCTTCTTTGCAGCGGCCTTCTTGGCCGGAGCCTTCTTTGCAGCCGTCTTCTTGGCGGCGGCCTTCTTGGCCGGAGCCTTCTTGGCAGCAGCCTTCTTCTTCACCGGTCCGCGGGCACGACGGTCAGCCAGCAATTCAGACGCGCGAGCATCCGAAATCGACTCGACCTCGTCGTCCTTACGCAAGCTGGCATTGGTCTCGCCGTCGGTGACGTACGGACCGAAGCGACCGTCCTTGATCACCATCGGCTTCTCACTCACCGGGTCGACGCCCAGCTCACGCAGCGGCGGAGTAGCCGACGCCTGACGTCCACGACGCTTCGGCTCGGCGTAGATCTTGAGCGCCTCGTCGAGCGTCACCGTGAACATCTGCTCCTCGTCCGCAAGCGAACGAGAATCGGTGCCCTTTTTCAGATACGGACCGTAGCGGCCGTTCTGCGCGGTGATCTCTTCCTTGGACTCCGGGTCGACACCGACAACGCGCGGCAACGAGAGGAGTCGCAATGCGTCTTCGAGCGTGATGGTGGCCAGGTCCATCGACTTGAGCAACGAACCGGTGCGCGGCTTGGGACCGGCAACCTTCTTGGCAGCCTTCTTCGCGGGAGCCTTCTTGGCTGCGGCCTTCTTCACCGCAGTCTTCGTGCTGCCCGCACTGATCTCTTCAGGCTCAAGCACCGGAACGATGTCCGGTTCCGGTTCGGCCGGCGGCTCAGGCAACAATTCCGTGACGTAAGGGCCGAAGCGGCCCTCCTTCGCGACGATTTCGTGGCCGGTCAGTGGGTCGACACCGAGCTTGCGACCCTCTTGAGGCGTCGAGAACAGCTTTTCCGCGAACTCGGGAGTGAGCTCGTCCGGCGGCAGATCATCAGGAAGATTGGCCCGTTGCGAGATCAGATCGCCTTCGGGATCGTCCGGATTTTGGACCATACGCTCGAGGTACGGACCGAAACGTCCGACGCGGACGTGAACATCACGGCCTTCGGCGTCGTCGAACAAACGAATGGAGTTGACCTCGCGGGCGTCGATCTCCTCGAGATTGACACCGACCATCTTCTTCAAGCCACCCTCGCGGGCCACCGAACCTTCGGCGCCGGTCTCGCCGCCGAAGTAGAAGCTGCTCAGCCAGTTGCCGCGCTGCTCTCGTCCACCGGCGATGGCGTCGAGGTCGTCTTCCATGCCGGCGGTGAAGTCGAAGTCGACCAGACGGCCGAAGTGCGCTTCGAGCAACCCGATGACCGCAAAGGCGACCCAGGCGGGGACCAACGCACTGCCACGCTTGTAGACGTAACCACGGTCGAGGATTGTCTTGATGATCGACGAGTACGTCGACGGGCGACCGATGCCGAGTTCTTCGAGCGTCTTGATGAGGCTGGCTTCGGTGTATCGCGCCGGCGGGTTGGTGCTGTGACCATCCGGATCGAGCTTCGTTGCCGTGACTTCCTGGCCCTTGACCAGCACCGGAAGTCGGGATTCTGCGTCGTCGGACTGTCCGCCGGCCTCTTCGTCGACACTCTCGACGTAAGCCTTGAGGAAGCCCGCGAACACGATGGTGCGACCGGACGCGGAGAACGTGCAGTCCTCACCCGTGCCTGCTGTACCCGAGATCCGCAACGTCAGCGTTGTTCCGCGAGCGTCGGCCATCTGCGAAGCAACAGTGCGCTGCCAGATGAGTTCGTAAAGCTTGAACTCGTCGGTATCGAGCTTCGAATGCAACTGCCCGGGAGTCTGGAAAACGTCACCGGCGGGACGGATCGCCTCGTGCGCTTCCTGCGCGTTCTTGACCTTGCGGGTGTACTGCCGTGGCGTCGGGTGGACGTACTCCGGGCCGTACAGTTCTGCGGCCTGCGTACGAGCAGCAGTGATCGCAGACTCCGACAGCGTCGTCGAGTCGGTACGCATGTAGGTGATGTAGCCGTTTTCGTACAACCGCTGCGCGATACGCATGGCCCGCTCGGACGTGAAGCGAAGCTTGCGGCCGGCCTCCTGCTGGAGCGTCGACGTCATGAACGGCGGGTACGGCTTGCGGGTGTAGGGCTTGTCCTCAGCGGAGGAAACCGTGAGGTCAACGCCCTGCAGTCCTTCTGCGAGACGACGCGCAGCGGCCTCGTCCAACACGGTGACGGCACTGCCCTTGAGTTTTCCGTCGGGTCCGAAATCGCGACCCGAAGCGACGCGCGAACCGTCGACAGTGACAAGACGAGCACCGAAACTGCGCGGGCTGGCCTCGGCGCCGGCATCGAGAGTGGCAGAGATATCCCAGTACGAAGCCGACTTGAACGCCATGCGCTCACGCTCACGCTGAACGATGACACGGGTTGCCACGGACTGAACGCGACCAGCCGAAAGCTTCGGCATGACCTTCTTCCAGAGAACCGGGCTGACCTCGTAACCGTAAAGACGGTCGAGGATACGGCGGGTTTCCTGGGCGTCGACGAGGTCGGTGTCCAACTCGCGGGTGTCTTCGGCGGCGGCACGAATTGCCGGCTCGGTGATCTCGTGGAAGACCATTCGACGAACCGGAATCTTGGGTTTCAGGGTCTCGAGAAGATGCCAGGCAATTGCCTCGCCCTCGCGGTCAGGGTCAGTTGCGAGGAATAGCTCGTCGGCGTCCTTCAAGAGCGCCTTGAGCTCGGCGACCTTGCCCTTCTTCTCCGGGCTCACGACATAGAGCGGCTCGAAATCGTTGTCGACGTTGACGCCGAGGCGGGCCCAGGACTCGCCCTTGTACTTGGCCGGAACATCCGCTGCACCGCGCGGCAGGTCACGAATATGACCGACCGATGCCTCTACGACGTAATCTTTACCGAGGTAGGGAGCGATTTTGCGCGCCTTGGTCGGTGACTCGACGATCACGAGGCGACGAGGGTTACCGGACGCTCCCTGACCGCTGCCGTTGTCCGCTTTAGCCACCTGCTGCCCGAACCTTCCTTTGGACGATCACTGCCGTCGGCAATGACGATCTACTGCCGTCGGCAGTACTGAGAACTAGACGTCTGGAGCAATTTATACCCCGTGCCGCCCTTTACAGAGTGACATACCCACAACACATTCGTGCAGATCAGTACAGTATGGGAACGATCAGACATGTGGCCAAGCTGACTCGACGTCCACGTGACGGGGTGCCTCCCCGAGGTATTCGACGAGCTTTGTCAGTCGCTTCTTCCCGGAAACTCGAAGCCCCGGACCCGGTGTCCGATTACCCAATTGAGTGGGTGCGATACCCACCCGCATCAATGCCTGCGCCAACGGCGCATGGGTGTTGGTGGCATGCGGGTCGAGGCCGAAGACGAAGCGGTCACCGTCCTCTTCCAGACGACCGGCGGCTACGGCCCAGACCCGGAGTTGGCGCGAGTTCGGGACCCAACCAGCCGGAACAGACTTCACGGCGCCTTTGGTCCACTGCACGGACAGCGGCAGCAATGCCGGCGTCGACTGCGTCCGCACCAGCGGGCTGCCTTCTTCGCTGCGCGTCACCTCCGCGCCGAGCCCGCATTGCGCGATTAATTCCGCGACAGCCTGCGCTCGCCAGTCTCGATCCACGACGATGGAGATCCGGGCACGATCCTCGGTGGTCACTACCTGACCGGGTCCGGCCAGCATGCCAGCGAGGTCGGTCACGGCCGGAGGAATCGACTCGGCGGAGAAAAAGGACAGTTGGCTCACAGAGTGCAACGTAGGGCACGAAGACCGCTGCGGCATAGACGGCCACTCAGCGGGCGAGTTGAAGAATCAACTTCCGACCGCCGGCAATAACACGAAAAGGAACGTCCCCCCACCGCTACGCAACTTGCGTCGCAACGATGGGGGACGATCCTGCCCAAAACTATTCACCCGAAGTACGAGCGGAAGAATCAGACTGCGCGAACTCCGGTCGCCTGGGGTCCCTTGGTTCCCTGGCCGACCTCGAACTCCACACGCTGGTTCTCCTCGAGGGTGCGGAAACCGTTGCCCTGAATCTCGGAGTAATGAACGAAGACGTCTGCGGAACCGTCTTCGGGAGCGATGAAGCCGAAGCCCTTTTCAGCGTTGAACCACTTCACAGTGCCCTGTGCCATGCTTTTCCTTCTCTTTCTAACACCGGATTCGGTGAACTGCCCTTATCAATTCACCGGGCCGGTTCCGACCGCCGTACTTTTGTTTCCCCCAGGCTTGAATCCTCGTAGGAAAGGCAAGACACCGCGCTCGCAACAACGATCCTGCGAGCGTGCACTTTCTCAAGCCAACGAACACAGAAGCTGCGACCGGTTGTCAGTCAACCATGTTCTGCGCGTACAGAACAGTCGAAATAGGTTAAAAATTTGCTACGAGAAAAACCGTCTGCCGGCGGCAATCCCGGAGGTCGCAGTCACCACCCCACGCCGACACGATTCAGAACCGATGCGTATCATCAAAACTGCAGGTAACGGCAGCTTCGCACTGCCGGGACACCCCGAACGCCGATCCCGGAGAGTCACGTGAACGCAGCCTCCCCAATTCCTGATCCCGGCGGGACCCCTGGCGAAACCTACGGACAGATGCTTCTCGGCCGCGTCGTAGCGGGTGTTACCGGAAACGAAGATCCGTTGACCTTCACGGCGCAGCTACCCGCTCGCCGTGCACAGTTCGCCGAATGGCCGGAGTGGTTGCACCCCAGCGTCGTACGTACGTTGCGCGAGCACAGCGTGACCGCCCCCTGGACTCATCAGTCCGAAGCTGCAAATCTTGCCCATCAAGGGAAACACGTCGTCGTCGCCACTGGAACAGCGTCGGGCAAGTCACTGGCATACCAACTTCCGGTTCTGACTGCGATGGCGTCGGACCCGCTCGCTACTGCGCTGTATCTCTCCCCCACCAAAGCGCTCGGCAGCGACCAACTGCGAGCAGTGCTGTCCCTCACCGACTTCGACGCCGAACTACGGGGAACCAACCCGAGCGCGTACGACGGGGACACCTCGACGGAACTTCGCACCTGGGCGCGTGAGAACTCACGATGGGTGTTCACCAATCCCGATATGCTGCATATTTCACTGCTCCGTACCCACCAACGATGGGCACACTTCTTCCGCAATCTGAAATACGTGATTGTCGACGAATGCCACTCCTACCGTGGCGTCTTCGGATCCAATGTCGCCCTCATTCTGCGCCGACTGCGACGCATCGCCGCCCGGTACGGAGCCGAACCCACCTTCATCCTGGCCAGTGCTACCACCGCCGACCCCGGCGTAGCCGCCTCCCGGCTGATCGGCGCTCACTGCACCGAAGTCACGGACGACGGGTCACCCCACGGACCACGCACCGTCGCGCTCTGGGAACCGCCACTCGTACCGGCACTCACCGGAGAGAACGGCAGCCCGGTACGTCGTCCTGCCGGCGCCGAAGCAGCCCGGATCATGGCCGACCTGATGATCGAAGGCGCTCGAACTCTCACCTTCGTCCGTTCGCGGCGCGGCGCCGAACTGACCGCCCTGGCGACCAAACGTCTACTCGCCGAGGTCGACACCGATCTGGCCGAACGCGTCGCACCGTACCGAGCCGGATACCTCGCGGAGGATCGTCGAGAACTGGAAGCAGCTCTCGCGGACGGCACGCTGCTGGGAGCCGCGACCACCAACGCCCTCGAACTCGGCGTCGACATCGCCGGTCTCGACGCCGTTGTCGTAGCCGGCTTTCCGGGAACCGTGGCGTCGTTCTGGCAGCAAGCAGGCCGGTCCGGCAGACGAGGCGAAGGATCATTGGTCGTATTGATCGCCCGCGACGATCCACTCGACACATATCTCGTCCACCACCCCGCCGCGATTCTCGAGAAACCGGTCGAGGCTACCGTCACAGATCCCGGAAATCCCTACGTTCTCGGACCTCAACTTCTCTGCGCTGCAATGGAACTCCCACTATCCGAAGCCGAGGTCGAGGCGTTCGGGGCACTCGAGGTCCTGACCGCACTCGCCGAGCAGGGCAAGATCAGACAACGCAAACACGGCTGGTTCGTCACTGCGGATTCCAACCCGCACGGCTCCCTCGACATTCGCGGCGGCATCGGCACCCAAGTAGCCATCGTCGACGGCCAATCCGGCCGAATGCTCGGAACCGTCGACGCCGGACGCGCGCCCGCCACCGTTCATCCGGGTGCAGTGCACATCCACCAAGGTGAGTCGTACGTTGTCGACGAACTGGACTTGGAAGTCGGCCTGGCCCTCGTCCATGCGGAGAACCCCGACTGGACCACCTCAGCGCGCGAAACCACCGAAATCACCGTCACCGAACAGCTCGAGCACAAGAATTACGGCGACATCGCCGTATCGCTCGTACGGGTCGAGGTCACGCATCAAGTTGTCGGCTACCTGCGCCGCCTGAACTCCGGCGAAGTCCTCGACTCGATCGAACTCGACATGCCGGAACATACTTTGCAGACTCGGGCCGTGATGTACACGATCACCCCCGAATTACTCGAGTCCGTCGGTGTTGCACCGGAGCGGTTCCCGGGATCACTCCACGCCGCAGAACATGCCGCGATCGGTCTCCTGCCGCTGGTCGCGATCTGCGATCGAGGAGATATCGGCGGAGTCTCGACTGCGGTACACGCCGACACCGGTCTGCCCACCGTCTTCGTCTACGACGGCCATGCCGGCGGCGCAGGATTCGCAGATCGCGGGCACAGTGAGCTCTCCCGCTGGCTCACCGCCACCCGCGACGCGATCACCTCGTGCGAGTGCTCCCACGGCTGCCCGTCGTGCGTCTACTCACCCAAGTGCGGCAACGGAAACGACCCACTCGACAAAGACGGTGCCATACGAGTTCTGACGGCGGTCCTCGACACCATCAACTGAGCACCTACCCGGACGGCCCGGCCCGAGCGGATGCCTCGGCGTCGCCGATACCGAAGGCCGACAACAACACCGGCGCCCGCACCCGGACAACAACATCCCACTCCTCGATCACACATTCCGCGAGGACAGTCCGCATCCGCACGGCAACTTCAGTGGCCTTCTCACACCCGGCGCCGGCGCCACGATCGAGCGCTCCGGCACCGGCCAATGCCGAAAGGTCTGCCGAAGACTGGGCACTATGACGGGCGACAACTGCCGAACCGACATGCAGGAACCCGCCCGTAGCCACCACGATTCCCGCCAGCGCAATGCACGAAAAGACTGTTGCAACACCGTCGTCGGACCGGATATTCATCCGCTCACCCCTGGTTCGACCGACGCCACCGCCTCCGCTGAAATATTCACCATGGGTAGCAACGCACTGTCCGCGCTCACCACCGCCACGGCAAATCCGTCGACGATCTGCACCGAAATTCGCGCGTCGGAAGGACCGATACGACGCGCCGTGGTGATCGCATTGTCGCGATCACCACGCGCAGTCAGTCTTGCCGCCTCACGAGCAGCATCCACGCACCGAACTTGCATCGACACTGCCAATACCGCTCCGATGCACAGCACCACCACAGCGATGATCGAGGCGAGACCGATCGCAGCCTCGACTGTGACCGCGCCGTCGTCGGATCGGCGAATACTTCTCGTGGACAACATCACACAGCTGTCTTGAGCGCTTTGTCGATGATCCCGGTAAGTGCAGTGACAATCGAATCACCAGTGACCACTGAATAAAGAACCGCACCGAACGCGGCAGCCGCGACAGCTGTTCTGCCGCGGAAGAATTGCGCGCTGCGTCAGATCAATCCGTCGCCGAGCACCGAAGTTGCCAATCCGATCACGACCGGCACTATTCCGAGGCAGAGAAACGCAGGCAGAAAGCACAGCCCGAGCGGACCGCTGATCAGCACACCGGCGCGTTCCGCTGATGCCGCGGCCGCATCCTCCGCCTCGCCTCTGCTTCGATCTGCGAGTTCGGTCATCGCGACGGAGAGTGACGTACCGGAACGCGAAGACCTGCGGGCCAACCGCGCCAGCGATTCCGTGCTGGGATCGAGAGCTGCCTCGCTCCAGGCCACATCCGGATCTGCACCCAAAGCCAAAAGGTCTGCCACCCGGCGGAGCGTGCCTGCCATCGGGTTCGGGGCCGTAACAGCAACCGCGGCAACAGCCTCCGCGACCGGAAGCCCTCCGCGCAGACAGGCGGCCAGCAGATCGAAACTTGCCGCCACGGCGAGAGGATCAATGTTGTCGACGTGCGTCTCCGGGCCGGGAAGGACATCCTCGGCCCCACGAAATATCTCCGTAGTCCGGGACAAAGATGTGCGCGCATTCGGAACAACGAGGAGCGAGCAGCCGACCATCAGGACCGCCTGCCACATCATGAGCTGACCTTCGCGGTGATCTTGTCGGTCCACAGCAGACCCAGGGAAACAAACACGGTTCCCGCGACGAGCATCATCCCGCCGACGCCTCCCCCGAAGAGCACAGTCAACGGGGAGGCACCCATCAGTTCACCCAATCCGATACCGAGAAGCGGAAGCCCCGCAAGGACGGATGCGGTGGCTCTCGCGCCGGCCAAGCCAGACTCGGTGCGCTGACGAAAGCGTTTGCGACCCAACATATCCGTCCGAACAGCGTCAAGCAGATCGGCGAGAGCCAACCCGTGGTCTTCGGCCACCGACCATACTGATCCGACTCGCGCCAACTCACGCTCGACCAGCGATCCGACAACTCCGAACGCGTCAGCAGCGGTGCCGCCCAATCGAGCCCGGGCAGAACCCCGTCGAAACACTTCCCCGACCTCACCCGCACACTCCTCACCGGCAACGGCACACGCCGAAGCGGGATGCGCACCAATCCGCAACTCCGCGATCAGGATCTCCAAGCCGGCAAGCAGGACAACCAGTTCCGAGTCTCTCGACCGGGTTACTTTCTTCTGCCGACCACGAATCATGGTCGTTCCGCAGATCACCACGACGGCCACTACCGCCGAGTATCCGCCGAACATCCAACTCAGGAAGATCACCAGAAACGCCGCCGGCAACAACCACGGCACTTTCCGGGATGCACCGGTATCCCGATCAACCAGAGCGGCAAGCCTTGTACGCGAATCCGCCACCGGCGCAACCATTACGGACAACGCACACAGCAACAACGTGACGCTCATCGAACGAGGCTCTCTCGATCGCGAAGGCGCAACAGCCGCTCGAGTTGATCGCGGCCCGGACCCACCGTCGGCCAGGCCTCGTTGATGCGTACGAAACCGTCGGCGCCACGCTCGATTACGCCGATCTGTTCGAGTCGCCTGGATCCGTCAGCACTGCGATGAACATGCAAGATCACCTGGACTGCTGCTGCAAGCTGACTGTGCAACGCATTTCGGTCCATCCCACCCAAAGCTGCCAGTGCCTCCAGCCTGGCCGGCACCTCCTCCGGAGAGTTGGCATGGATGGTTCCGGCGCCGCCGTCATGACCCGTATTCAAGGCTGTCAGAAGGTCGATGACCTCGGCTCCACGAACTTCTCCGACCACTATGCGGTCAGGGCGCATCCGCAGCGCCTGACGTACGAGATCGCGTACCGTCACCTCCCCGACACCCTCCACATTCGGCGCACGTGCAACTAACCGAACGACATGGGGATGCGGCGGAGCCAACTCTGCGGCGTCCTCGACACAGATGATCCGCTCTCGGGGATCGACGGCACCCAGGACCGCCGACAGCAATGTAGTTTTTCCGGCACCGGTGCCACCGATCACGAGAAACGCCAAGCGGCACGCAATGATTCGATCGAGCAACGTTCTGGCCCCCGGTTCGATCGCGCCGCGTTCGCACAGTGCGTCGAGTCCCTGCGTCGCCGGCCGAAGCACGCGCAAGGACAAGCAGGTTCCGCCCTGCGCAACCGGTGCGAGAACAGCGTGCAACCGAACACCGAAGTGACCGTCACCCACACCGTGCAGCCGACCGTCGACCCACGGCTGCGCGTCGTCGAGTCGTCTACCCGCCGACAAAGCCAACCGCTGCGCGAGGCGTCGTACCGCGGCCTCGTCGGCAAATCTCACCGTGGTTCGCTCCAACCCGACGCCTCGATCCACCCACACCTCGTCCGGCGCGGTCACCAGAACATCGGCGACACCGGGTTCGTGCAAAAGCGATTCGAGCGGGCCAGCGCCGGTCAGTTCGGTCTGGAGGATTCGCAGCACCTCCAACAAGTCGGTATCACCCAGCACCCCTGAGGATTCGGCGCGAACAGCGTCGGCCACCGTAGCCGCTGTCGGCTCCAGGCTTGTCGACGCCGTCAATCGTTCACGGACTCGCTCGAGCAGGTCCGCCGTGACCAGGCCGCTCATGCTGCAGTGCCCCAGATGCGTGCCCCTGAAGTAATCGCGTCCAGAACGGCGCCGGAACCGACACTCAAAGGACAATGACGTGTCAATTCCAACCCGCCACGCTCGAGCATCGACGCAAGTGATCGATGCCCACGCATGACCGCGATCAACGGCAAACCGAGCATGTTCGCAACATCGACCCCGCGGAGACCTCCCGGAGCCGGACCGCGCACCAGCAGCCCGATATTCGAATTATGTTCCGCCGCCCACACCCCCACCTTCTCGGCCGCGACACACGACGCCACCGTGGCCGGGACGACCATCACCACGAAGTCCGATGCTTCGAGAACCGCTTCGACCACCGGGCTTCGATCGCGCGGAACGTCGCACACAACCACGCCGCCCGACCGTCGTCCGGCGTCGAGCACCGCCGCCACAGCCGTGACCGAAGGACCGCAAACTTCCCGCCTGCTGCACGCGAGTACCCGCAGATCCTTTCCCAACGCGGGAAGTGCATCGCGAAGCGCTTCCGGCGACAACCGTCCACCCTCGACCGTCAACGCCGACCAACGCAACCCCGGAACAGAATCGATACCGAGCAAGACGTCCGCGCCGCTGCCGAGTGCGTCGACGTCGACAAGCAATGTCGGTGTGTGACGAGCAGCAGACGTCAAGGCAATCGCGGCGGCACTCACGGAAGCCCCTGCTCCACCACAACCGCCGACAACGGCCACGACTGTGCCGTCGCCGCGGCTTGCGGAATGCTCGGCCAGCACGGCGACCAACGCATTCTCGTCGGCGGGCAACGTGAACACGGACTGCGCCCCGATGGAGGTGGCGTACTTCCACTCGTCGATCGTGGGTTCCCCCTCGTTGACGATGAATACACGCGAACGTCTGGGGTTGCGACTCGAACAAGCTCTGGCACTCGCCGCGTCGAGAACTACGGCCGACGCTCGATTCCATTGCTGCCGCGAGACCGGATGCATCGCCTCGTCCACTGCCTGATCAATCGCGGCAGCGACGCGTCGCACACTGGCGAGAATCATCGGATCGTCGACCATCACCAAGACATCCGCGCCGGTCTGCCCTGTGCCTGCTGCTGCCATCGAGTTCATGGGCAAGAGCCTGTTCTCGATCGCCCGGAAACGACAGACACCCGAAGAAGTCTGTGGACAACTCGCGGTCTGTGGATAACTCACGCGACTGGGCCGGCGACTGCCCCCAGAAAAAGCGAACGACCCCCGTCTGGGGGGAGGCGGGGGCCGTTCATCAGTTCAGCCCCGGGGGGTTGGGCTGAACTCGTCCGAACGAATCGAACTGCGCTAACCCTACACCGCGGCAATCCTAAAAATGCAAGCCTGAGCAGCACTGATTCACAAATTTCGCCACAGAATCCCACGCTTTCGAGGCACATACGAACCGTCTGTCGGACTATCCTCGGTAGCTGTGACCGACAAGCTTGCGAATGGACTGACAACCGGGCGGACTGCCGCTTTCTTCGACCTCGACAAGACCGTCATCGCCAAATCCAGCACGCTGGCTTTCAGCAAACCGTTCTTCGCTCAGGGACTGATCAACCGACGCTCCGTCCTCAAGAGCAGTTACGCCCAATTTCTGTTTCTACTCTCCGGTGCCGATCACGATCAGATGGAACGGATGCGCGAACATCTCACCGCGATGTGCGCCGGGTGGGATGTGGAGCAGGTGAAATCGATCGTCGCCGAAACTCTGCACGACATCGTGGATCCACTCGTCTATGCCGAGGCTGCCGATCTGATCGCCGACCACAAGTTGAGAGGGCACGACGTCATCGTGGTGTCCGCTTCCGGAGAGGAAATCGTGGCTCCGATCGCCCGGGCGCTGGGGGCAACTCACTCTGTGGCGACGGCTATGAAGGAAACTGACGGGCACTACACGGGCGAGGTCGAGTTCTACTGCTACGGCCCCGGCAAGGTGGAAGCGATGGAACGACTCGCAGACCGGTACGGCTACGACCTCAGTTCCAGTTACGCCTACTCCGACTCCGTAACCGACTTGCCGATGCTCGAAGCTGTCGGGCATCCTACGGCAGTCAACCCGGACCGCGCACTTCGTAAGGCAGCGGCCGGAAACGGTTGGCCCATACTAACTTTCTCGAATCCGGTCTCCCTCCGGGCACGGTTGTCGGCGCAGTCGAACACTACGGTCGCAACTACGGCGGCAGTCGGCATCGGGGCCTTGACCGCCGGGGTTGTGACGTTTGCACTGTTGCGTCGAAAACGCTGAAATCCGAAGCCCACAAACAAAAATTGCCACTTGCTGTGAGCGGCGACACAGAGTACAAAGGAGTTACGGAAGAACGGAAGGCCAGGAACGGCTCGGAAGAGAAGGGCCGTTTCCCCAACTGAAATTCCCAGCACGGGCACTAGGGCACCCACGCGGAGCACAAGCCACTATAAGGGCAGAAGCGTTGTGGGCCTGCGAGATTCGTTCAGTTTGAGCGAGGACTCCGCACAGGTTGCGGAGACAAACTCAGAAGGGCGATCCCTCGCCGAGGCCACCCACACAACCCACCGAGCACGCTTGGTAACGAGCAGTCCGTGCTAACGGGCGGCGAAGTCGATTTATCGGCAGCGCCGCCCGTTTTGTGCGTGTACCTAGTTTGTGGTGGAGCTAGCCTGCGGCAGCAGCATCAGCAATCGACGCGGCTTCGCGAGCGCCGGCTTCGAGAGCACCACAGCACAGAATCACCCAACTGCCGACGCCCTCGGCCCGACCGGAGGCAAACCCCGCAGCACCATCCGCATACGCCTGCGGCCTACGCAACCAACTGACCTCCGGGACACCGAGGTTGTGCGGATCCAACCCGGACGACACGGCAACCAGACGAGACGCCGCCCGCGCCACAATTCCGTCGGCAGTGCCGAACGGACTCAATGCCAGAAGTTCACCGTGAACAACAGCAGCCAGAACCGGCGCCGGCGCCGACGTACCACCGGTGACGAGTTGAGCCAGGGCGTCGAGGCGTTCCCCAACTCCACGATCCGATCGAGGCCTACCGAGTTCGTCGGAATCCTCCACCAGATCCGCGGCCGCCAGCAGATGCAACCGCGCCAACGCCTGCAACGGCGCCCGCTTCCACGTCGCTTCCATCAACGGAAGGCTGTCTCCGTCGAGCGCCTGGGCGACCCGCAACGCGCCGGCAAGAATCGGATCTCCCGCCAGACCCTCGGCCGGCAACACTGTTGATCCGCCAGCCAAGGAGGCCGAGGCCCGGGCGGCGCGAACTGCGGCCTCCGCAGCAGTCGTCGGCCAACCCCGCCTGTTTGTTTTGTGCCGATGCACTTCACCGAGCGCGTCGCGCGCGTGATCAGCGGCGGCAAGAACGCCGGGGAGATCTACGAGGGGCTGCAAGGGATCAGTCACGATCAACGACGGTACCCGTCAGGTGCACCCGAAAAGTAGCCGCCCGCTTGTCGCCGTCGGCAACCACCCGTCGCATCGATTCGACCGATTGTCGCAGGACAAGCAGTTGCAACGTGATGCAACGGTGCGATTGACAGCTCTTGTGACTACCCTCACACGGAGCGATGTACTACCGATCCGAAGCGAAAGAAGGCCGTCAATCATGACCAGTGCAGCCGAAACAGACGTCCCGCAGGCGTACCCGCCCAGCGCAGAATTTGCCGCGGCCGCCAACGCCGGACCGGAACTCCAGGCTGCCGCCGACACCGACCGCCTCGGCTTCTGGGCCGACCAAGCCGAACGTCTGCACTGGCACGAAAAATGGACCGACGTCCTCGACTGGACCGACGCACCCGTAGCCAAATGGTTTGTCGGCGGCAAACTCAACGTCGCCTACAACTGCGTCGACCGCCACGTCCTCGCCGGCAACGGCGACCGCGTCGCAATCCACTTCGAAGGCGAACCCGGCGACAGCCGCGACCTCACCTACAACGACCTGCTCGCCGAAGTCAGCCGCGCCGCAAACACATTCACCGACCTCGGACTCGTCGCCGGTGACCGCGTTGCCATCTACATGCCGATGATCCCCGAAGCGATAGTCACGATGCTCGCCTGCGCCCGCCTCGGACTGACCCACTCCGTCGTCTTCGCCGGATTCTCCGCCACCGCCCTACGCTCACGCATCGACGACGCACAAGCCAAACTCGTCGTCACCGTCGACGGCCAATGGCGCCGCGGATCTGCAGCCCCCATCAAGGAAGCCGTCGACGAATCCGTCGACGGCGCGCAATCCGTCCAAAACGTGTTGGTAGTCAACAGGACCGGCATCGACGTCGCCTGGACGCAAGGCCGCGACCTGTGGTGGCACGAAACCGTCGCTACAGCTTCCCCCGAACACGAAGCTCAGCCGTTCGACGCCGAGCATCCCCTGTTCATCCTCTACACCTCCGGCACCACCGGTAAGCCCAAGGGCATCATCCACACCTCCGGCGGCTACCTCACCCAGGCGTCGTACACCCACCACAACGTCTTCGATCACAAAGCCGGACAAGACGTTTACTGGTGCACCGCCGACATCGGCTGGGTCACCGGACACTCCTACATCGTCTACGGCCCACTCTCGAACGGCGTCACCCAGGTCGTCTACGAAGGCACCCCGAACTCCCCGAACGAGCACCGCCACTTCGAGATCATCGAAAAGTACGACGTCTCCATCTACTACACCGCCCCCACCCTCGTGCGCACATTCATGAAGTGGGGGCGCGAGATTCCCGACGCCCACGACCTGACCTCGATCCGCCTCCTCGGCTCCGTCGGCGAACCCATCAACCCCGAAGCGTGGCGCTGGTTCCGCGACGTCATCGGCGGCGGCAAGGCGCCCATCGTCGACACCTGGTGGCAGACCGAAACCGGCGCGATCATGATCTCGCCGCTGCCCGGAATCACCGCCACCAAGCCCGGATCCGCGATGGCACCACTACCGGGTATCTCCGCGAAAATCGTCGACGACGACGCAAAGATCCTCGGCGCCGGCGGAAACGGCTACCTCGTGCTCGACCAGCCGTGGCCGGCGATGCTGCGCGGCATCTGGGGCGACATGGAACGCTTCAAGGACACCTACTGGGCCCGCTACGCCGAAGAAGGCTGGTACTTCGCCGGTGACGGCGCCAAGTACGACGACGACGGCGACCTCTGGGTTCTCGGCCGCGTCGACGACGTCATGAACGTCTCCGGCCACCGCATCTCCACCTCCGAGGTGGAATCGGCACTGGTCAACCATCACGGTGTGGCCGAAGCCGCCGTCGTCGGAGCAGCCGACGAGACCACCGGCCAAGGCATCGTCGCCTACGTGATCCTGCGCGAGGGCGTCGAAAACACCGGAGAAATCCTGATCGCGGAACTCAAAGCACAGGTGTCCAAGGACATCAGCCCCATCGCCAAGCCCCGTCAGATCACCATCGTGCCCGAGCTCCCGAAAACCCGCTCCGGCAAGATCATGCGTCGACTCCTGCGCGATATCGCGGAAGGCCGCGACCTCGGAGACACCTCAACGCTGGTGGATCCCAAGGTATTCGACGCAATTCGCGGAAAGTAGGGCCTGCGGCCCTGTGCGCCTTTTTGGTAGTGGGCACTACCAAAAGGGCGCACGGGGGGCTATGCCCCTACATCGTCGAGCGACTCGTCCTTCGTCTCACGCATGACGAGCAGCGCGACAAACGTCAGGGCCGCGGCAACCAGCAGGTAGATTCCGACCCAGCCGACGCCGTAGTGGTCGACCAGATAGACCGCGATGAACGGTGCAACTGCCGCACCGAGGATGCTTGCGGTGTTGTAGGCGATACCCGAGCCCGTGTACCGGACGTTGGTCGGGAACAGTTCCGGGAGAACAGCACTCATCGGCCCGAAGGTCAGACCCATCAGGATCATGCCGACGATCAGGAAAGCCAGCATCCGGCCGTCGCTCATGCCGTCGGACTGCAGGAAAAGGCCGAACGTGAGACCGAATACCATCAACATGCCCGTGATGACCAGCAGCGTGATGCGTCGGCCGTAGCGGTCAGCCAGCCAACCCGATACCGGCACTGCGGCAGCGAAGAAGACCACTGCGATCAGCTGCAGCACAAGGAAATCGGTGTATTTGAAGCCCGCTCCGACGCCGCCTTCGGCGGGAGTCTTCGCGATTCCGTAGCTGAGCACCCACGTGGTCATGAGGTAGAACAGCGTGTAGGTGGCGAGCATGACGAAGGTACCGATGATCAGCTGACGCCAGCTGGTCTTGAATACCTCGGCGAGTGGTGTCTTGACCTTCTCGCCGCGCTCGACTGCGCGCGCGAACACCGGAGTTTCCTCGAGACGAAGCCGCACGTACAGGCCGATCATCACCATGATTGCGCTGAGCAGGAAGGGAATTCGCCAGCCCCACGAGAGAAATGCTCCGTCGAGGTCCGGATTCGCGCTGTCGTGGTTCATCATCAGCGAGATCGCCAGGAACAGACCGTTCGCAAGGAAGAAACCGATGGGCGCGCCCAACTGTGGCCACATGGCCGCCCAGGCCCGCTTGCCTTCCTTTGCCGTCTCGGTTGCAAGCAACGCTGCACCGGACCACTCACCGCCGAGGCCGAGTCCCTGACAGAAACGCATCAGCGCAAGAAGCGCCGGTGCGAGCAAACCCACTTGCGCATAGGTCGGGAGCACACCGATGAGGAACGTCGCGACACCCATCGTCAGGAGCGAGCCGACCAATGTCGCCTTGCGGCCCACCCGGTCACCGAAGTGACCGAAGAGGATCGAACCGAGCGGACGCGCTACGAACGCGAGACCGAACGTCGCCAGCGACGCCAGGAGCGCGGTGGTGTCGTTGCCTTTGGGGAAGAAGAGATGCGGGAACACCGAGACCGCAGCCGTCGCATAGATGTAGAAATCGTAGAACTCGATCGACGTGCCGATCGTGCTGGCGACGATGATTCGACTGCGAGGCACACCGCCGACTGTGTCAACGCCGGTTGTGTCACCACCGTCAGGCGTCGGCGGGTTCTTACTCAGTGACGTACTCACTCGGGGTGCTCCTGCAGCTCTACAACGGTTGTCCAATTGGTGGGATGAATCCCAATCCGTAGGAATTCAACACGGGCGTCATTTCGTACGCAAATTCGGTTCCGAGCCCGATCCGCGATAAAATCTCGTAAAAGGTGAGCCGGGAAGTCTGGTCGGCACGTGATTTTTCGCGTCCATATGTCCGCAGCGTCCGTATGTCTGCACACCGAACAAAGGTCGTATCCTCGCGTGATCTCCACTATGCGGTCAGAGTTGTCCCGCTACCTCCGCACCGAAACAGTGGGCGGGTCCATCCTCCTGGTCGCCGCTGCCATCGCTCTGATCTGGGTCAACTCGCCCTGGGGTGACAGTTACCTCGCATTGCGCGACTTCCAGATCGGGCCGTCGGCGCTCCACCTCGACCTCAGTCTCGGCACCTGGGCACAGGATGGTCTGCTTGCCGTCTTCTTCTTCGTGGCCGGCCTCGAACTCAAGCGCGAACTGGTCGTCGGGGAACTCGCTGACCGCAAAGCCGCCATGCTTCCGATCATCGCCGCGTGTGGCGGAGTTCTCGTTCCCGCGATCATCGCGGCGTCGATCGGCTGGGGTACCCCGGGCATGGAAAAGGCGTGGGCCATCCCGGTTGCCACGGATATTGCTTTTGCCCTCGGAATCCTGGCCTTGACCGGTTCCCGCATTCCGACCAGCGCGCGGGTATTCCTGCTCAGCCTTGCCGTAGTCGACGATCTCCTGGCCATCATCCTGATCGCCGTACTGTTCACCGCGTCGATCGCGATGCTGTGGTTGCTTACCGCTGTGGCGGCACTTGCCGTCTATGCCTACGCCCAGCACAAACGCATCACAACACCGTTCCTCTATATTCCGCTAGCTCTTCTGGCCTGGTATTCGATGCACGAGGCCGGTATCCATGCCACGCTCGCCGGCGTCGCACTCGGCCTACTCACGCGGGTTCGTCGTGACCCGGACGAGGAGTATGCGCCCGGGACCCGGCTGGAACATCGCATCCAACCGTTCTCGGCAGGGTTCTGTGTTCCCGTGTTCGCACTGTTCGCGTCCGGCGTTCCCATCAACGGCGCGGTGCTGGGCGACATCTTCACCGAACCCTTCGGGCAGGCTGTTGTTGTCGGCCTCCTTGTCGGAAAGACCGTCGGAATCTTCGGAATTTCCCTGCTCGCGATCAAATTGGGTATAGCCACAAAACCCAAGACGCTGGAACTGCGGGACATGTTTGCCCTCTCAGTTCTCGGCGGCATCGGGTTCACCGTTAGCCTGCTTGTAGCAGACCTCGCACTGGACGGGGTCGGCGATGGCAGTGAGGCCGAAATAGCAAAGGCCGCAGTTCTCGTGACATCGTTGTTGGCGTCGCTGATCGGATCAGCGCTGCTGTGGCGACGTGGGCGGTTTCATGCGGCCCGAGACGAAGAGTCCGCTGCCATCGCTACGGACGCTAGAGAACTACCTGGAGAGGTCGACAAGTGAGCTTGACCAACGGAGAGAGCCAGCGCTTCAACGGAGACGGAGTGCCGAACACGGTGTCCTCGATTCCACTGACCGATGTGGACGCCCGCACACCGAGCGAAGCCAGCATCGGCGCCCTTGTCAGGGATGCGACAGCTCAGGTCTCGACATTGGTGCGTGCAGAAGTCGAGCTCGCCAAGGCCGAGGTCACCGGCGAGGTCAAGAAGGGCCTGCAGGGCAGTGTCTTCTTCATCCTGGCATTCACGGTTCTGCTGTTCAGTTCCTTCTTCTTCTTTTTCTTCCTGGCAGAGCTGCTCAGCCAGTGGCTCGATCGTTGGGCTGCGTTCTTGATCGTGTTCCTGATCATGGTGCTGACCACCGCGCTGCTCGCGCTGCTGGGCTACATGCGCGTCCGGAAACTCCGGGCTCCGGAGAAGACGATCGAATCGCTCAAGGCCGCCAAGAGCGTCTTTCCCGGTAGCCACGACGACGTCAAGCCGTCGGTCGAATTCAACGCACGTAGGTAACGAAACCGCTGTGTCAGCCCCAGATCCATCCACCGTCAGATTCGACGGCCCCTGGATTCACCGGGATATTCACGCCAACGGCATCCGGTTCCACGTCGTCGAAGTCGGCGACGCCGATCCGGATGCCCCCTTGGTGGTGCTCCTACACGGATTCGCCGACTTCTGGTGGTCCTGGCGCCATCAACTGACTGCGCTGTCGGCGCAGGGCTTCCGAGTGGTTGCCTTGGATCTGCGTGGGTACGGCGACTCCGACAAACCACCCCGCGGCTACGACGGCTGGACGCTGGCCGGGGATGTCGCGGGGCTTATCCGGGCGATGGGATACGGCAAGGCCACGCTGATCGGTCACGCCGACGGCGGACTGGTGTGCTGGGCGACCGCCATCCTGCATCCACGGTTGGTGCGCTCGATCGCGTTGATCTCCTCACCGCACCCCCTCGCACTCAAACAAGCCGTCATCCGCGACCGGTACCAGCGCAAAGCACTCGTACCGTCGTTCCTGACCCATCAGATTCCGTTCCGGCCGGAGAGGCGCCTGACTGCCGACAACGGTGCCGAGGTGGAGCGTCTGGTGCGTGCACGCTCGGGTCCGGCATGGCCGGAGCAAGCGGAATTCGACGACGTCGTCACCAAATTACGTTCCGCGATTCGGATTCCCGGCGTCGCGCATTCAACGCTGGAATATCAGCGTTGGGCCTTCCGCAGCCAACTCCGCCACGAGGGTCGCAGATTCATGCGACTGATGGATCAGGTGCTCCGCATTCCGATTCTGCAGATTCACGGCGACCTGGATCCGTACGTGCTGACACGCACTGTTCGACGCAACAAGCGTTGGGCGCCGGAGGAACAGCTTCACACAATCCCGGGAGTCGGCCATTACGCCCACTGGGAAGCCCCTCAGCGAGTCAACGACGCACTGAGGGACTTCCTTACCGCCGACTAGCTCCTAGAGAATGCAGGCGCCCGTAGGGACGGGCGTCGACGCACCGGCGGCCATCCCCAGTTGACGCGACACCTCGTTCGCGGTGAGGACAAAGCCGGTGTCACTGTCGTCGATAGCAGCACCGAACACGACACCCAGCACTTCACCTTGGTCGTTGACCATGGGTCCACCGGAATTGCCCTGCCGGATCGATCCGCGAACGGTGTACACCTCACGCTTGGTGGTGCCGGCCTTGTAGATATCCGGTCCGTTCAGGTTCAGGACCTCACGTACTCGCGCTGCGCTGGCCGTGTAGGGACCGCCGCCCGGGTAACCGAGCACCAGGGCGTTGTCCCCGGTCTGCGCGGGCTTCGAGGCGAACGGCAGAACCGGTACCTCGAGTCCGGGCACCGCCAGGATGGCGATGTCGACGGAGGAATCGAAGAGCACGACCTTTGCCGGCAACGGACCGGTCAGGGTGTCGACGGTGATGCTTTCGGTACCGGCAACAACGTGGGCGTTGGTCATGACGCGCTCCGGCGCCACGACGAACCCGGATCCTTCGAGCGCGCGCTGACAACTCGGCGCAACACCGTTGATGCGCAGAACGCTCGGCCGCAACTGCGCGGCCAGCGGGCTGGCCAGAACACTGGCGTCGGGTGGTTCCACATCGGTGATGGGGGTGCGTCCGAACGGGCCGATCACGTCGGGCAGTCCTGACGTGTCGAGCAGGGCCGAGAACTCTGTCGGGATCTGTCGGAGCCACTGCGGCGCGAGGTCGTCGACACCGGCCAGGACGTTCGAACCGCGCACGGCGGCCGCCACGCTCGGCTGCGACGACGATGTCAACGGGATGGCCAGAAGCCACGCCGCGACCACTACGGCAACCGCTTGCAACCCGGCGCCGATCACGCTGTCGACTGATCGCGCGACCGGACTGTGCATGCCACTTCGCGCAGCTCGGCCCAGCACCATTCCCGATACTTCACCGATTATCACCAACACCACGATCAACGAAATGCCGGCCAGAATGCGCAGCTTGCCCTCGCTGACATGCACCAGGACGTGCGGCGCCAGGAGGATGCCGGCAACAGCACCCAGGATCACTCCGACAAACGCCAACGCCGACGCCACCGCTCCCTGACGCCATCCCGACGTGGCCGCGATGAGCGCCACCAGCACGATGGCAAGGTCTACCCACCGCGAACCTGTCATCGGGGCACCGCCGAATCTTCGATGTCTTCGCCGATTTCTGCGAGTGCCGTATCCAGATCCCTCACGTCGTCGGTATCCCACGGAATTTCCCAACCGGACACCGCGAACAGTGCGGCCAGGATGCCCGCGGTGAAACCCCAGACGAGCATGCCGTCGGCCAGGAACGCCGGGCCTTGATACCCGGCCTGATGGCGAACCTGGAAGCGGTTGTCAGGATCGAGGAGCGTGCGCAGCGGCACCCGCGCTACCCGGCCGACCTCACCGGAGTCCTGAATGCCCACAGGCATCGGGCTCTCCCAGTAGGCGATCACCGGAGTCACATCGAACCCGGACGGTGGAATGAAGATTTCGGGCAACACCGTCAGCGGGAGAACTCCGCTCGGATCGACGCCGGTTTCTTCCTGCGCCTCACGCAGGGCAGTGCCGACGGGACCGTCGTCACCCGGATCAGCGGCGCCGCCGGGAAACGCGACCTGGCCACTGTGCTGACGCATCGTCGACGCACGTTGAGTGAGCAGTACGTCGGCTCCCTCAGGCAACCCGCCGAGGCACAGTGGATCAGCCTCGCGAGGTCCACCGAAGAGAACCAGCACCGCCGCGGGACGTGTGTGGGCGCCTCGGGGTGCATGCCGGTTCAGTACGGGATTGAGACGGTGTGGATCGGTGGGTTCGGTGCTGGAAACTGCACGCAACCATTCGGGCACCTGTGCGTTCATACGACAACTCCCAAGTACTGCGCCGTTGCGGCAGCGATTTCATCCGCACTGCGGAACGGTTGGGGCAACACCTTTGCGACGGTTCCGTCGGGGCGGATAAGTACCGAGACCGGTAGAACGGGGGGCGCACCGAGTGCGATCCGCACCTTCCCGTCGCCGTCCTGAACACCGGGCAGTCGAACGGAGTAGTCGATGAGTCGTGTCAATGCGTTCTCCTGATTCGAATCGGAATGCACCGTCAACACATTGACACTCTGCCCTGCACGATCCGCAAATTCCTGGAGGTGAGGCAGTTCTTCTGCGCATGGCGCGCACCAGTACGCCCAGAGGTTCACGAGCGTGGGTTTTCCGGCCACCGCGGCCGCGAGATCGACCGAACTGCCGTCGGCGATGCAGTCGAGGGTGATTCCGGTGAGCGCCGCTCCGGCCGGAGCGGGGGCAACCGGCGTCGGACAAGCCGCCAACCCGGCTTGCTCTCGAAGTTGGCCGAGCGATTCCGAGGACGGTGTGAACGTGGGCGGACGGTAAGCCGAAGTCGACGAACCACCGGACACGTTCGGGGCGTCATCTACCCCGCGTGGCCAGATCGCGACGACGAGCGCGGCAACCAGGGCAAGCGCAACGAGGGACCACCGAGCAGCACTGGACATCAGCGATCACAACCCGGCCAGAGCGAGCAGGTGCTCAGTCTCCGGCCCCTTGACCAGTGCGGCAGCTTCCGCTTTGTCGGTCGGCCCGAGCCCGTACGACGGGCAGTCCTTGGCCAGGACACACACGCCACACGCTGGTTTCCGTGCGTGGCAGACGCGTCGTCCGTGGAAGATGACGCGATGTGACAGCAGTGTCCATTCCTTACGTTCGATCAGCTCTCCGATGGCATGTTCGACTTTGACGGCATCTTCTTCGTCCGTCCACTTCCAACGTCGAACCAGTCGGCCGAAATGGGTGTCCACGGTAATTCCCGGGACGTCGAATGCGTTTCCCAGGACGACGTTGGCGGTCTTACGTCCGATTCCTGGCAGCGTGACCAGATCTTTGAGCTTGTTCGGCACTTCGCCGTCGTAACGCTCGAGCAGCGCTTGGCCCAATCCGATCAACGACGTGGTCTTGTTCCGATAAAAGCCGGTGGACCGGATGTACTCCTCGAGTTCGAGCCGGTCGGCTTCGGCGTAGGCACGAGCATCCGGGTATCGCGCAAACAGCGCCGGCGTCACCATGTTGACGCGAACATCTGTGCACTGTGCTGACAGGATGGTTGCCACTGCCAGTTCGAGAGGCGTCGTGAAATCAAGTTCGCAGTACACGTGCGGGAATGCCACCGCGAGCTGCCGGTTCATCCGACGTGCGCGACGTACCAACGCCAGATGCGATTCTTCACCACCAGTACCGGTGGACCGCCGTCGCCGAGGTGGCTCTGAACGCTCGGTTGGGGTGGTCTGCACTCAGACAACTGTACGGATATGTCCCGACACGACATTTTGTCGTGTCGATTCCGAGATGTTGGCCGTGTTTACTTTCCCGTATGCAAGGACTCGCTGTGATCCTCTTCCCAGTGCTGTTGATGCTCTTCGCCTTGGCGATGGAGAGGGTCGAACGGCGACTGCGTCGACTCTCGGTGCGGGAAAACGAAGTGGCCGAGTTCCTGGATCAGGCCAGCCAGGACGACGTCGCAGCGCTGGCCAGCGACGGATTCCCGCACGCATTCGCACGGTTCCACTTACAACGGAAAGGGCGTCGCACCAGCAGTCAACTCGGCAGCGGTCGGGATGATCGCCCCGGCCACTGAGCCCCTCGAAGGCGATACAAACTAGCCAATTCTTCCGCTGTCAGGAGAATTTTCGGCCCTTACGTGGCATCAATCACTCGCTCCGGCCACTCGGGACGTAGACTTCGGTGCCGTACCTGTTGCATTACGCACAGATTGCGCAGGTACAAAGATAGATAGTGAAATAAGCGACACCACAAACGAACAAAATCCCAACAAGGAGCGCACGTGGACGACGTCCTGGCAAGAGCCGGCATCTTCCAAGGAGTCGAGCCCTCAGCGGTAGCGGCGCTGACCAAGCAGCTGCAACCGGTCGACTTTCCCCGTGGACATGTCATCTTCAACGAAGGTGAACCGGGCGACCGCCTGTACATCATCGTGTCCGGCAAGGTGAAGATCGGTCGACGCTCACCCGACGGCCGCGAGAACCTGCTGACAATCATGGGCCCGTCCGACATGTTCGGCGAGCTGTCCATCTTCGACCCGGGCCCCCGCACCTCGACAGCCACCACTGTCACCGAGGTTCGCGCAGTGAGCATGGACCGCGACGCACTCAAGGCGTGGATCCAGCAGCGTCCCGAGATCGCAGAGCAGCTGCTCCGCGTTCTCGCTCGCCGCCTGCGTCGTACCAACAACTCGCTTGCCGACCTGATCTTCACGGACGTTCCCGGCCGTGTCGCCAAGGCTCTGTTGCAGCTTGCACAGCGCTTCGGCACCCAGGAAGGCGGCGCACTGCGCGTCACCCACGACCTCACTCAGGAAGAAATCGCCCAGCTGGTCGGTGCTTCCCGTGAGACGGTCAACAAGGCACTGGCCGACTTCGCACACCGCGGATGGCTTCGCCTCGAAGGCAAGAGCGTTCTGATCTCGGATTCCGAGCGTCTCGCACGTCGCGCACGCTAGGTTCTTCCAGCTCGACCTTTCGGCCGCTCCCACTTCTTGTGGGGGCGGCCGAAGTCGTTTCCGGCCTACCGTTGTACCTATTGGTACACTTTGTACCGATTGGTACAAACGAGCCGAGAGGACCCCGCTATGACCGTCAGAGCGCCCATTCCCCCCCTTCACCCCCGAAACCGCCATCCAGAAGGTTCGCCTCGCCGAGGACGGCTGGAATTCACGCGATCCACACAAGGTGTCCCTGGCGTACACGCCGGACAGTTGGTGGCGCAATCGGTCGACGTTCGTCACGGGCCGCACCGAGATCGTCGAGCTTCTCACCGAGAAATGGAATCGCGAACTGGACTACCGCCTGATCAAGGAACTGTGGGCCTACGACGCCAACCGGATAGCGGTTCGATTCGCGTACGAGTGGCACGATCACGACGGACAGTGGTTTCGCTCCTACGGCAACGAGAACTGGGAGTTCGATGCCGACGGCCTGATGCACCACCGCCACGCCAGTATCAACGACGTCTCCATTGAGGAATCCGAGCGAAAGTTCTTCTGGGACCTGACCGGGCCACGCCCACAAGATCATCCGAGCCTGACCGAGTTGGGTCTGTGATGGAAGAATGCACGCATGGCCAGACAGGTAGCTGAACGCTCCGACACAATCCCCGCCCTCGCGGGTGTGTTCCGAACGTACGGGTTCGACGGAGCAAGTCTCGCGGTCATCACCGAACACACCGGGTTGGGCAAAGGTAGTCTCTACAACTTTTTTCCGCGAGGCAAGGAAGAGATGGCCGAGGCCGTACTCGACGAGGTAGACACCTGGTTTGATTCGAAAGTCTTCAACCCTCTTCGTGCAGAAGCAGTTCCGGCACCGGATCGCGTCCGAGACATGTTCGACGCGATTGCCGACTACTTTCAGTCCGGGCAACGGATCTGTCTATTCGGAGCATTTGCGCTCGGCCAGGAACGCGAGCGCTTCGGGACGAAAGTGCGGTCGTACTTCGACGAGTGGATCGACGCGCTGACCGTCGCACTCGAGACCACGGACGATCCCACCGGGCTCGCGGAAGAAGCTGTTGCCGGGATCCAAGGCGCGATCATGATGTCGCGCGCATTGGCCGACGAGGCCGTGTATTCCAGATTAGCGAAGCGCCTCGAACATCGACTGTTGGAAGCTCTTTCGCAATAGTGCATATCGCCCGACCATAAAGGTATTTGTGTCGCTGTCACGCGGTGGCATGCTCACATCAGACAAGACGCAGATACAACGCTAGGGGATGCATGTCCGAGGTAATCGCCGGCACGACTTCGGGACAGTTCCGGGGAGTCCGACGCGAAAGTTCGTTGTACTTCGGCGGAATTCCGTATGCGCGTGCCGGCAGATTCCAGCGGCCCGAACCGGCCGAGCCGCAGATCGGAATTTTTGATGCCACCGCACCGGGAACAGTATTTCCGCAACCACCCTCACGACTCGAACGTGTCATGGGGCCGCCTGTTCCCGAACCAGAGCAGAGCGAGGACAGTTTCACGGTCACGGTCACTACGCCATCCTTGACCGGGCGACGACCTGTGATGGTGTGGCTGCACGGAGGTGGATACTCCAGTGGCGGTGGCTCCCTTCCCTGGTACGACGGTGACGCCTTGTCAACGGAAGGCGACGTCGTCGTGGTCTCGGTCAACTACCGAGTCGGCGTTCTCGGATATCTCCTCCTCGACGGAGTCAGCGAAGGCAATCTCGGAGTCCACGATCAGATCGCCGCGATCGAATGGGTACGGACCAACATCGATGCTTTCGGCGGCGACCCTGATTCGATCACCCTGTTCGGCCAATCCGCTGGTGCACATTCGATAGTGAACCTGTTGAGCAGCAATGCCTCCCGCGCCGGAATCCGCAGAGTCGTATTGCACAGCAGTCCACGTCTGGACTTCAACTTTTCACACTCGACAGCAGTCGAGAACGGCAAAGTTTTTGCGCGGATACTCGGCGGCAATCCGAACACCGCTCCCCTCGCCGATATGCTGGAGGCATTTCGTGGAACAGCGATCGAGTTCGGACAGCGATCAGGCAATGTGGTTCAACCACCGTTCGCTCCCGTCTCCGGAGTAGCGCCGCTCCCCGAGGAATCAGGCACCTTCACCGATGCCCCGGACGCCATCATCGGCTACACACACGACGAAGGATCGGCGTTTCTGCGCGTGACACTCGACCCATCGCGGGACAAAGAGGAAGCGTTGACGCAGAACATGTTTGCCGATACCGCTGTGGAGTTGGCCGATATGTTTGCGGCTACCGGAGCCTCGGTGTACACGTATCGTTTCGATTGGACTCCCGAGGAGAACGCTTTCGGCGCCCCACACTGCATTGATCTCCCGTTCGTCTTGGGATCCCAAAAGGCTTGGCAGGGTTCGCCAATGCTGGGCGACGCCGAGTGGTCGACTGTCGACGAGCTGGGTCGCCGGATTCGACAGCTCTGGATTTCGTTTGCACATAACGGAAGTCCGGACGGCGGAAAATCATGGAAGACGTACACACCGGAGAATCCGATCGGAATCACCTTCGCCTGAGCAACTTCGAGCATCTGTTCGTCAGCGGCAATCCCAGCTAGGATTGCCGACATGGACATGCCCAAGCTCCTCGACGGGCGACTCAAACTCCGCCACCTCTTGCTGGTCGACGCATTGAGTCGTCAGGGCAGCGTGGTCGGTGCCGCCGCTGCACTTCACATCACGCAACCTGTGGCAACTCGCAGCCTCCACGACATCGAGTCGATTCTCGGCGTCTCACTCTTCGATCGCGGGCCACGCGGCATCACTCCGACCATTTTCGGCGAGGCCTTCACGGCTCACGCTCGAGCCGTCATCGCGCAGCTCACCGAAGCCGGCCGGCACGTGGTGGAACTTGCCGACGCAAACCGTGGAACCGTCATCGTAGGAACGCATCTCGCAGGATCAAATGTGTTGTTGCCCGGCGCTATTGCACGCCTGAAGGTTCATCATCCGCTGCTCACAGTGATCGTTCGAGAGAGCACCCCCGAACAACTGCTCACCGATCTCGAAGCCGGCCGAATCGACCTGATTGTCGGCCGGCTCACCTCACCGACCGACGGCACCGCAATAAGGCGTAATCTCTACGCCGAATCAGTCGAACTTGTTACCCGCGTTGATCATCCGCTGACCGAGCGCGAAGACATACAACTCGAAGATCTTCGCAACTTTCCCTGGATCTTGCCCGGCGTCGAAACCGTCCTCCGCCGCGAACTGGAAGAGTTCTTTGTCCGCAACGGCCTCCCGATGCCCGAGAACCGCGTCGAGGCAACATCATTCCTCACAGTTCGACAACTGCTGATCGAGACCGACATGATTGCCGTACTTCCGAGCCTGATTCCCCGCGACGACGCTCGTCTGACCACGCTTCCGATCACTCTCGATCCGATCGGCCACAGTGTAGGTATCACGACTTCTGCCACCAGAACGTCAAGTCCGTCCGCAGAAGCACTGATCGTCACGTTGGGCGCCTTTGCCAAAGAACTCATGCATCCATAAAAGGCCCGCTCCCATCCCCGGGAGCGGGCCTTCGATCATGCAGTCTCTCAAGCGTTCTCGGACATACGAACCTCATCGTACTGCAACCCACGCGATGAATCCGGCACCACCCGGAACAGTGCGATTGCGCCGGCCAGACTGATCGAGCACATTGCCACCAGGTACCAGGTCACTCCGACCGAGGAACCCGTGGCGTCGAGCAGTGCCGTTGCGATCATCGGAGCCAATCCGCCACCCAGAATCGCACCGCTCTGCAGAATCAGCGACGAACCGGAGTATCGCACCTTCGCCGGGAATGTATCCGCGATGATGGCACCCTGGACGCAGTGCGTCACCGGGATGATCAAACCCATCCCGATAAAGGCGACGACGGCGACAACTTTGTTCTCGGTGTTCAGAAGCGGGAAGAAAACAATGCACCACAACAGGATTGCCGCGGATCCACCGATAAACATGTGCCGTCGGCCGTACTTGTCTGCCACCTTGGTCCAGATCGGAATCGAAATGAACCACACGGCTGCCGCGGCAGTGACACTGAGAACCAGGAACTGCTTGTCGTAGCCCAGATGTTGGGTGCCGTATGCAAGGGTGAACACCATGAAGGCATACGCCACTGCCGAGTTCGCAACGCAGGCAGCCAATGTGAGCGAGAGACGAGGGAAACCGACCTTGAGCGCCTCACGCAGCGGGAAGCGTACAATTTCGTTCTTTTCCATGATTCCCGCGAACGACGGTGACTCGGTAACGCGTAGGCGAATCACCAGTCCGATCGCAACCAGAACGAAGCTGAGCAGGAACGGAATACGCCATCCCCACGAAGCAAAGGCCGAGTCCGACATCATTGCGCTGATACTGAGGAAAAGTCCGTTGGCGAGAACAAGTCCGGCTGGTGTACCCATTTGCGGGAAGCCTGCATACAGGTTCTTCTGACCGGCCGGCGCATGTTCCATCGACATCAGTGTCGCCCCGGCACCTTCGCCGCCCAGCCCGATGCCCTGGATGACTCGCATCAGGACCAACAGCACGGGAGCCCAGAATCCGATGGAATCGTAGTTCGGGATCAGGCCGATCAGGGTGGAGCCGACGCCCATCATCACCAGCGAGACGACGAGTGTCGCCTTGCGGCCGATACGGTCACCGAAGTGTCCGAACACGAGGCCACCCACCGGTCGAGCGATGAAGCCGACGGCAAATGTGCTGAACGCAGCCAAAGTTCCCGCGGTGGGACTCAGACTTGGGAAAAATTGCTTGTTGAAGATCAGCGCTGCGGCTGTTCCGTAGAGAAAGAAGTCGTACCATTCAAGAGTTGTGCCGGCGAGGGTTGCCAGGGCAACTCTGCTGCGGGCAGCTTTCTCCGGCAACGGCTTTCCGTCACTGGTTACGCTTTGGGTCATCGCGGATACCTATCGATTGGATGGGCGGCAGGCGGATGGTGGAATCTTCTGTCGCCGACCGTGGTTCACGAGCGTCGTCGATCGTTGTTGTTGAATTGTGCGCGCCCGAGACATGACTCACAAATGCCGAAACACTCGTTAGCTATACCCAAACAGGCATACCCGACAAACCGAGGAACCGTTCGGCATTCCCCCGCGAAATTAGCTGTCGTGCAGCATCATCCAAGAACTCACTCTTACGAACAACATTTCCGACAGGTCGTTCACCCAGCGGATACGGGTAATCACTTCCCACCATCACACGGTCCACCCCCACCGTGTCCACCAGCAATCTCAGCGCACGCTCATCGAAGACGACAGAATCCACGTAGAACCTGCCCAGGTAATGCGAGGGCGGATACTCCGACGTTCCGATGATGTCATTTCGGCCGTGCCAGGCGTTCTCCATCCGGCCGAGCCAGAATGCGAAAGATCCACCGCCATGTGCAAATCCGATCTTCAGCCGATCATCGATCTTGTCGAAGACGCCGCCGAGGATCAGTGCGAGTATCGACAAATGCGTCTCGGCCGGCATCGCGGTGAGCCACTGCGCCATCCAACGATCAAGCCGGGGCGAGTTGGCCATATCCCACGGATGCACGAAGACCGGTACGTCCAGCGACGCGCAATGCTGCAGGAATGTCACGACCCCCTCACTGTCGAGATCGAGATCGCCGACGTGATTGCCGATCTCGACTCCCCGGTGCCCGTTCGCAATGCAACGCTCGAGTTCACGACAGGCGGCATCGGTGTCTTGCAACGGAACCTGACAGAACGGAATAAGTCGGTCCTTCGCGGGTTCTACGATCTCGAGTGCAAGATCGTTGAAGATCCTCGAGATTCTGGTCGCCTGCTCACCGGTGCGGCCGTAATTGAAGAATGCGGGTGTCGGCGAGACAACTTGCGTCTGCACCCCGTCCGCATCCATATCCCGAAGGCGCACCTCGGCATCCCAGGCATCGGACTGGACGCGTCGAAACTCCTTGGTACCCATCATGATCATGGCTTCAGTCTCTGACTCCACCTTCATCCACGGAGCCTCCGGACCTGCATCCGCCGAGAGATCCGGCCACCCCTTGGGCACGTAATGGGTATGAACGTCGATCATGTCGCTCATCGCTCAGCCCTTGCCTGGATGCAGTGTGCCGCAGTTTTCACACGTGCGCGCTTCTTCGCTCTCGTAAAATGTGACGAAGACCGGTGGGAGGTCGGCGACGATGTCGCGCACCTGTAGTTCCACCTCGTAAATCTTGTGATCACATTCCAGGCAGTACCACTGAAACTTTTCCAGCGTTCCCTCGACACGGACGCGCTCGATGACAAGGCCGATCGAACCGGCAGTCGGGCGCTGCGGCGAATGCGGGAGATTTCCTGGCAGCAGCCAGGTTTCACCCTCCCGGATGTCGACGCGCTGGGGTCCGTCTTCCGTCATGACGTTGACGTGAATGTCACCTTCGAGCTGGTAGAACCACTCCTCGTACGGATCGAGGTGATAGTCGGTGCGCTGATTGGGTCCACCGACTACCTGCACGATAAAGTCGTCTCCCAGCGCCATCGTCTGGTTGTTGACGGGCGGCTGCAGCAGATGCCGGTTGTCGTCGATCCACTTCTTGAAGTCGATGACGGGCGGAATCACGGTCATGATGCATTCTCCGTATCTACGAACGCTGAGCGTCGGGAGGCGGGCACGTACGCCACGCCGGAAATTTCGATGAGCAGATGTGGATGCGGCAGTTGATGAACGGCCACAGTCGTTCTCGTCGGGCCGTTTTCGTCGAACAGTTCGGCGTATACCTCGTTGTATCCGCCGAAGTCGTTCATGGACACTAAATAGGACGTGACCTGGACCAGATCGCCCAGTTCACCGCCCACTTCGGCGAGGATCGCGGCAATGTTCTCGATAACGGCACGCGTCTGCGCCCGAATGTCGAGCGACGTCGTACCCATTTCATCGACCTCGACACCGACAAACGTGTTGTCCGGCCTCCGCGAGCTGGTACCCGATACGTAGACAAAATCTCCGACGACCTTGACATGCGGGAACTTACCGCGAGGCCTGGCCAACCTCTCGATGACCTGAGCACCACTCATCGAACACCTCGCACCGAAACGGTTCCCAGTCCCGCAACGTCGCACTGTGCTGTTACCTCATCAAGCTGTATTGCCGCCGTTGCCGCGCCGGCCAGAATGACCTGCCCGGCACGCAAGGGGATTCTGCGTCGACGGGCAATGTCCAGCAAGGCGTGGAGTGCTTGTGCCGGATCGCCAAGGATCGCCGACGTCGAACCGACAACCTCTTCGCTACCGACCTTCATACGGACAACTCGATCCGAGACATCTTGCAAAGGCTGCCACGGCCCGATCACATATCCGGCGGCACTGGTGTTGTCCGCGACGACATCGGTGTAGGTGAAGCGAAAATCGCGATATCGCGAATCGATGATCTCCATTGCCGCGGCGACCGCGTCGACGCATGATTCGATGTCGACACTCGGATCATCGAGGTCGACGTCCTTCGACAGTCGGTACGCCACTTCAGGTTCGATCTTGGGATGAATGAAGGACGACAGGTCGACGTCGCCGCCGTTCTCCACTGTCATCGCGTCGGTCAGTTGGCCGACGATAACCTCGGAGACACCCATCTGGGCCATCTTGGCTTTGCTCGTGAATCCGAGTTTGACGCCGACAATGGATTCCCCGCGCCCGACACGCCTTTCGAGGAGAGCGTTCTGAATCTTGTACGCGTCGTCGATGTCGATGTTGTTATCGTCAGCCAGGCTCGGTGTGTCGGTGCAACTGGTCTGAGCATCGTCGAGACGACGCGCGAGCGCAGCTATGGTGTCTTCTGGGGTTGTCATTACGACTCGCTCATTTCTCGGGACTCGAGTGGATCTGTTGTGGCTTCGATATTCACAGCTGCACGCACACGTTGGTGGGTTCGGTATAGAAGTGCAGCGAGGATTCTCCACCCTCGCGGCCGATCCCGGAAAGACCCGATCCGCCGAACGGAGAACGCAGTTCACGGGTGAACCAGGTATTGACCCAGGAGATTCCGACGTTCATCTTCTGGGCAACGCGATGTCCGCGGCGCAGATCGTTGGTCCACACGGATGCGGCCAGCCCGTATTCGGTGTCGTTGGCCAAAGCAATAGCCTCTGCCTCGGTGTCGAACGGTATGAGCGCGGCAACGGGTCCGAAGATTTCCTCGCGTACTGCGCGGTCCTTGTTGGTCAGGCCGGTCCACAGTGTGGGTTCGATCCAGGATCCACCGGCCAGCGCTTCGCCGAGGTCTGGAATGCCGCCACCGGTGAGAACTTTCGCTCCCCCTTGCTGCGCGATCTCGAAGTAGTCGAGGACCTTCTTGCGATGAGCCTGCGAGATCAGCGGGCCGGTTGTGGTCGCGTCGAGCGTCGGATCGCCGAGACGCAATTCCTGCGCCCGCTCGACGAGCCCGCCGGCAATATCGTCGAAAATGTTGCGGTGCACGTAGACTCGCTCAGTACAGAGACAGACCTGTCCGGTATTTGTGAATACCGATTTGGTGAGGCCGGTCAGTGCTTCGTCGATGTCGACATCGTCGAACACGATTGCGGCGTTCTTGCCACCCAGTTCGAAGGAGACCGGGAGAACCCGTGGCGCAACTGTTTTCATGACGTGAGATCCCGTTGCCGATGAGCCGGTGAAGGTGACACCGTTGATACCGGGATGTGTAGTGAGGAACTCGCCGGCCGAGTTGGCGCCGAAGCCGTGAACGACGTTGTACACGCCGGCCGGCAGGCCCACCTCTTCGAGCACCTCTGCCAGCAACGACGCTGTGGCTGGGGTTTCTTCGGACGGCTTGACCACCACGGAGTTTCCACAGGCGAGGGCCGGTGCAACTTTCCACGTCAAAAGAAGCAGCGGCAGGTTCCACGGCACGATGACAGCGACCACGCCGAGCGGCTTACGGATCGCATAATTCAGGGCCTGCTTGCCTCCGGCTAGGTCCGTGACAAACGATTCCTGCCCGGCCGCAGCCACGATGTCGGCGAATGCCCGAAAGTTCGATACGGCGCGAGCGACGTCCAAAGACCGAGCCTGTGTGATGGGCTTCCCGGTATCTGCCATCTCGGCAGCAACAAACTCCTCGAACCGCTCCTCGATCCGGTCGGCCGCGCGGCGCAACAATGCAGTTCGCTCCCCCACCGGTGTATCCGCCCAGCCGTTGTCCAAGGCCCGCCTGGCCGAGGTCACAGCCCGATCAACCAGCGCGCGGTCGGCCTCGTGGACCCGGGCGAGAACACGGCCCGTTGCGGGGTCTACCTGCTCGAAGCTCGATGACTCGTCCGGTTCGACATACGCGCCATCCACGTAGTTGCGGATCCATCCGTCGCAGTGTGTGGTCATGGACCAACTATTGACCTGCATCCCATGTCGAACAAATGCAAAAACTGCCGCCAGCCATGCCTTAATAGGCATAGCTGGCGGCAGGGGCTACTGCAAAGGTTCAGCGGCGCAAATACGCCAACTGCACGTTCACGGATTTCTCGGCAACCGGCCACAGCTTGGGGTCGACGTCCGAATAGACATGTTCGACAACATCTCGGACAGATGCCGAATCACCGAGCGTCACCAACGCCGCTCGCACCTGATCGAGCCGCTCTTCGCGGTGAGCAAGATACTTCTGCGAAATCTCTTGCAAATCAGGCAGTTCCGGACCATGACCGGGCAATACCGTTCGCCCGTCACCGAGTTCGATGAGTGCGCGCAGCGAGGTGAGGTAGTCCCCCAGATCGCCGTCGGAATCGTCGAGAACCGTTGTGCCGCGGCCGAGGATTGTATCGCCGGTAAGCACGCTGCCATCGTTTTCGATCACGATCGATACGGAATCGGCAGTATGGCCGGGAGTTGCGACGATCCGCAATCTCAGCCCGGCAACCTCGATGACTTCGCCGTCGACAAGCGTCGTACCGCTACCGCGCAAAAACTCCGGATCCACGGAACGCACTGGTGCCGAGGTTAATTCGTGAAAACGGCCCACCCCGCCGGTGTGATCGAAATGCCGGTGCGTGATCAACGTCAACACAACCCGACCGGTTCCGGCCACACGGTGCAGATGTTCTTCGTCATTGTCACCGGGATCGACGACAACACAGTCGGCATTGCCCGGTAGCTGCAAAATCCATGTGTTGGTGCCGTCGAGCGTCATCATGCCCGGGTTGTTTTCGAGCATGACCGACGCAATGTCGGTGACGGCGCGAAGCTGCGCGTAGGCGGGGTGAACCGTTGCCATCAGCGAACTTCGACGATCATGTCCACCTCGACGGCTGCACCGAGGGGAAGTTCTGCAACACCGACAGCAGCACGGGCGTGAATGCCCGCGTCACCGAAGACCTCACCGAAGAATTCGGACGCACCGTTGATCACGCCGGGCTGACCGGTGAATCCTTCGGCGGACGCAACGTAGCCGACGACCTTGACGACTCGAACGACATTGTCGATGCCCACCAGCGCGTCGACAGCAGCAAGTGCGTTGAGCGCGCAGACACGCGCGGCAACCTTCGCATCTGCTTCCGACACGCCCGCACCGAGTTTGCCCGTCAGCGACAATTTTCCGTCCACGAACGGCAACTGCCCGGACGTGTAAACGTGATCGCCCGTACGAACGGCCGGGACGTACGCCGCAACCGGTGCGGCAACTGCGGGAAGCTCGATGCCGAGCTCGGCCAGACGCGCTGACCAGGTCTGTGGTGCCTCACTCATGTACTTCAGCCCTTCGGACGCTTGAGGTACGCGACGTGCTGCTCGCCCGACGCGCTCGGCAGTACGGTAACCAGTTCCCATCCGTCGACACCCCAGTTGTCGAGGATGGCCTTCGGATTGTGGACCAGAAGCGGGGTAACGGTGTATTCCCAGGAAGTCGTTTCACTCATGCGGTGAGCCTATCCCGCGCACAAGTTCGGTCCCAGACTTATAGGCTCGCGGTGTGGTTGCATCCCAAGATGAGCTGAGCAAGACCTGGCCGGAGTCTGCATCGAAGGCCCGCTTGCATTTTGTGTCGGGCAAAGGCGGAACCGGTAAGTCGACGGTAGCTGCCGCGTTGGCGCTCGCGTTGGCCGAAGGCGGTCGACGCGTGTTGCTGGTGGAAGTGGAGGGTCGCCAGGGAATTGCGCAGCTCTTCGACGTGCCGCCTCTACCGCCTCAGGAAACCAAGGTCGCTGCCGCCGAGGGCGGTGGCGTCGTAATGGCCCTGGCCGTGGACATCGAGACCGCGTTCCTCGAATACCTCGAGATGTTCTACAACCTGGGCTTTGCAGGACGCGCGATGCGTAGGTTCGGGGCCATCGAGTTCGCCACCACCATCGCTCCGGGTCTACGGGACGTGCTGCTCACCGGCAAGATCAAGGAGTGCGTGATCCGCACCGACCGGACTGGCAAGCGGGTGTACGACGCCGTCGTCGTCGACGCTCCGCCGACGGGCCGGATCGGCAGTTTCCTCGACGTCACGAAGGCGATGGCCGACCTGGCGAAGGGCGGACCGGTGCATTCGCAGAGCGAGGGCGTTGTGCGGTTGCTGCATTCACCCGAGACCGTGGTGCATCTGGTTGCCTTGCTCGAGGCTCTACCGGTGCAGGAAACTGCAGATGCCGCGGCGGAACTGGCCCGCGACGATCTCAATCTCGGGGCCGTCATCGTCAATCGCGCGAGCCCCACTTTCCTGCCCGAAGGCACCCTTGCCGATGCTGCGACCGGAAACATCGATGCGGACGCAATCCGGTCGACGCTCTCCGGTGTCGGTCTGGATCTGTCCGACGACGACTTCGCCGGCCTGCTGACAGAAACGATCGAGCATGCCTCGGTACTCGAGGCTCAGGAAGCCAGTGCGGAGAAACTGCGTGAGATCGACGGCGCGCGTATGCAATTGCCGGCACTTGCCGACGGCGTCGATTTGGGCGGGTTGTACGAGTTGGCCGAGTACCTCATGGAACAAGGTGTCCGATGACCGAAACCACTGAATCCGCCGAAAACGTCATGAACAGCAGTGGCCGCACCGGGCGTCGCAGTGCCCCGGTGCTCGACATTTCCGCGATCATCAACGATCCGACGTCACGAATCGTGGTGTGCTGCGGCGCGGGCGGCGTCGGGAAGACCACGACGGCGGCGTCGTTGGCGCTGAGGGCAGCGGAGCAAGGTCGACGCGTCGTCGTCCTCACGATCGATCCGGCGAGGCGTCTGGCGCAAGCACTCGGCGTCGAGGAACTCGGCAACACACCACAACCGGTGAAGCTCGGACCGGAGGCCACCGGCGAGTTACACGCGATGATGCTGAACATGCGTCGCACCTTCGATGAGATGGTGATCGAGCATTCCAGCCCGGAAAAGGCCGAGCAGATCCTGGCGAACCCCTTTTACCAAACCGTTGCCACATCGTTCTCCGGAACTCAGGAGTACATGGCAATGGAGAAGTTGGGGCAGCTCGCGTCGGACGACAAATGGGATCTCGTTATCGTCGATACACCTCCGTCACGGAATGCACTCGATTTCCTCGACGCGCCGCAGCGGCTCGGTACGTTCCTCGACGGACGCATGATCCGCCTTCTTTCCGCACCCGGGCGCGGCCTGACCAGGCTGGTAGCGGGTGCCATGGGATTGGCGCTCAAGGGTGTGTCGACGATTGTGGGCAGCGCGATGCTTTCCGACGCGTCGGCGTTCGTTCAATCGCTGGATTCGATGTTCGGCGGTTTCCGAGAGCGCGCCACCAAGACCTACGAACTCCTTCGCCAGCCTGGCACCCATTTCTTGGTGATCGCTGCTGCGGAACCTGATGCGCTGCGGGAGGCTGCATTCTTTGTCGATCGACTAGCTGGTGATTCGATGCCGTTGGCGGGGTTGGTGTTGAACCGAACGCACCCGACCCTGACGGCTCTACCAGCAGATCATGCGGTGACGGCTGCCGACAAGCTCGAGGCCGAGGAGAATCCGACCGACGCGGAGGAATTGACGGCGGCGGTCTTGCGTATTCACGCTCATCGCGCGGTTATTGCAAAGCGCGAGGTGGGGTTGCTCAGCCGATTCACCGCAGCGCATCCACGGGTTCCGTTGATCGGTGTTCCGTCGTTGCCGTTCGAGGTTTCCGACCTCGAAGCCTTGCGCGCTGTGGGTGATCAGCTCACCCGCAAGGGTTAGTTCAGACTGCGGAATGCTGCTGACGCTGGCCTTCGAAGAATTCGGACCAGGAGTCGACGTCGGGGTGCTGCTTGAGGAGAGCGCGTCGCTGACGCTCAGTCATGCCGCCCCAGACCCCGAATTCGACGCGATTGTCGAGGGCGTCGGCGCCGCACTGCATGAGGACGGGGCAATGCCGACAGATAGTTGCTGCCTTGCGCTGCGCAGCACCACGGACAAATAGCTGATCGGGGTCTACCTCACGGCAACGTGCCTGGGTTACCCAGGCAATGCGAGCCTCTGCTTGCTCGACGTCCAAACGGCTACTCGGGGTGGCTGTGTACATTCTGGTCCCCTTTACAAAAGTCTGACCGTCGCCGTGGGGCGAGCAGCGCAACATCTCGGACTTCGCGATTATCACGACGAAAGCTGAGACACATTCGTGATCAAGTGTTACGTCGATCACATCGTTCACACAATTTAGGTAAAGAACCGCCTGGACGCAAGACGGTCAACCGCATTTTTTGGTACGGGAGTACAAACCGGGTGTTCAGGACGTTTTGTGCATAAAAAAATTTCTAGAACCGTGTCCACTAGGTGGGCACACGTACTCTGTAGATCGTGTCGATTGCAAAAACAGTGGCGAAGCTCGCCGGAAGCTCTGCTTTGGCCGGAGTTCTGCTAGCCGGAATCATGTTCCCCGTAGCAGGTGGGATGGGATTCGCATCCAACCGAGCCGCGGATACCGTCGACAATGTCTCGGCGGAGTTGGTCGAAGGTACGGTTCCCGCGGTCTCGACGATGGTCGATTCAGCCGGCACCCCATCGCCTGGCTGTACGACCAACGACGGTTCGAAGTCCCGAGCGACAAGATCTCCAACAACATGAAGTTGGCGATCGTCTCCATCGAGGACCGGCGATTCCCCGATCACAAGGGAGTCGACTGGCAGGGAACCATGCGCGCATTCCTGACCAACACCACCTCCGGTGAAGTTCAGCAGGGCGCGTCGACGCTCGATCAGCAGTACGTGAAGAACTACCAACTGTTGGTCGTCGCAAAAACCGATGCCGAACGCCGCGCCGCGATCGAAACGACTCCGGCTCGAAAGATCCGTGAAATTCGTATGGCCCTCACCCTGGACAAGGAACTCACGAAAGACGAGATCCTGACCCGGTATCTGAACCTGGTGCCGTTCGGCAACGGTTCCTTCGGAATCCAGGATGCTGCGCAGACGTACTTCGGAGTCAATGCCGCAGATCTGACTGTCCCGCAAGCCGCGATGCTCGCCGGCATGGTTCAGTCCAGTTCGGCTTTGAACCCGTACACGAACGTCAAGGGCGTCACCGAGCGTCGCAACACTGTGCTCGACACGATGATCACCAACATTCCCGATCGCGCCGACGAATTCCGGGCAGCCAAGTCGGAGCCGTTGGGTGTCCTCGAGACCCCGAACAGCTTGCCTCGCGGATGCATCGCAGCCGGTGACCGCGGATTCTTCTGCGACTACGCGCTCAAGTACCTCTCGGACTCGGGTATCAGCCGCGACCAGATCAACGAGGGCGGCTACCTCATCAAGACCACTCTCGACCCGACGGTTCAGGCGACCACGAAAGCCGGTCTCAACGCGAACGCGAAGGCCAACCTCGACGGCATCGCCAATGTCATGAGCGTGATCCGCCCCGGCCAGGATTCACACAAGGTTCTCGCGATGGCCAGCAGCCGAACCTACGGTCTCGACGCCGATGCCAGTGAAACTGTTCAGGCTCAGCCGTATTCGCTCTCCGGCGACGGAGCGGGTTCCGTATTCAAGGTGTTCACCACTGCGGCAGCGATGGAAAAGGGCCTCGGCATCGACTCCATCCTCGACGTTCCCCGACGATTCGACGCCAAGGGATTCGGTAGCGGCGGTGCGGCCGGATGCCCGGTGTCCACATACTGCGTCGAGAACGTCGGCAACTATCCGGCGAAGCTGTCCGTAACGGATGCTCTTGCGCAGTCCCCAACACCGCATTCGTGAAGCTCATCGTGGATACGGGTGTGACACCGACCGTCGACATGGCCGTGCGTCTGGGTATGCGCTCGTACGCGGAGCCCAACACGTCCGGGTTCGACGAACGCAGCATGGCCGACTTCCAGAAGGATCAGAATCTCGGTTCGTTCACACTCGGCCCCACGTGGATCAATCCACTTGAATTGTCCAATGTCGCAGCAACTTTGGCGTCGCACGGCAAGTGGTGCCCGCCCAGTCCGATCGACTCCGTCGTCGACCGCAGTGGCAAGCCGATCACTGTCACCGAGCAGGGATGCGAGCAGGTAGTCGAGCCCGGCCTGGCCGATACTCTCGCCAATGCCCTGAGCCGTGACGACGTCGGCGCCGGCACTTCGGCTGGTGCTGCGAGCAGCGCCGGCTGGAACCTGCCGATGTCCGGCAAGACCGGTACGACCGAGACGCACAAGTCGTCGGCGTTCCTCGGATTCACCAACAACCTCGCAGCCGCCGTCTATATCTTCGGAGACTCCCCGACGCCGGGCGAAATCTGCTCGAGCCCGCTACGTCCCTGCGGCAGCGGCAACCTGTACGGCGGTACCGAACCTGCGCGAAGTTGGTTCGCGGCAATGATGCCGGTGGCAAACAACTTCGGCCCGACGGCCTTGCCTCCGATCGATCCGAAGTACGCACACGGATCTCAGAACGGTCAGGTCCCCGAGGTTGTCGGGCTGAGCCAGTCAGCAGCAACGTCCCGACTGCAGGAATCAGGCTTCACCGTCAACCCGGTGACAGCCGCGTCCAATGCGCAAATCGGCACGGTAACCGGCGCATCTCCGTCGGGTTCGGCAGTCCCCGGTTCCACGATCACGATCTACATCAGTGACGGATCGGTGCGAGCTCCGGCCCCGAATGCGCCGGCACCCGAGACGCCACCGGCAGCGACACCACCTCGCTAGTCACAGCTGACAAGAACGGCCGCTTTCCTCCTAAGGAGGAAAGCGGCCGTTCTCGATTGCGAGTGATGTTTACAGACGCGACTTCACGGCAGAAGAGATACGTGCGCCGTCCGCCTTGCCCTTGGCCAAAGCGTTGGCCGCCTTGATGACCTGGCCCATCTGACGCATCCCCGGACGCTCACCGAGTTCCTCGGATACCTGAGCCATCGCGGTATCGACGACGTCGACGAGTTCTGCGTCGGTCAACGGCGTCGGCAGGTACTCGTCGATGATCTGAGCTTCTGCGCGCTCTTTCGCGGCGAGTTCACCGCGGCCGTTCTCGGTGTAAATTTCGGCGGCTTCTCCGCGCTTCTTCGATTCCTTGGCAAGAACCTTGATGATTTCTTCGTCGGTGAGAACCCGTGCTTCCTTGCCGGCAACCTCTTCGGTCTGGACTGCTGCCATGAGCATCCGGAGGGTGGCGGTGCGGAGCGGATCCTTTGCCTTCATGGATGCGACCATGTCGGTACGGAGGGTGTCTTTGAGCGTTGCTGTCGTGTCGGACATGGGTGAAACGCTACGCGCACACCGCACCGTCCGTCCTCTTAGTTATATCCTTGACTGGTGTCTGACCAGTTCCGCACCAATCTGACCCGCACCGCACTTGGTGCCGCGGGCGTCGCTGCACTCGGAATCGGGTACGCATCCGGCATCGAACGCAATGCTTTTGCATTGCGTGAGGTGACAATGCCTGTACTCGCACCGGGTTCGTCCTCGCTACGGGTTCTCCACCTCAGCGATCTGCACATGATGCCGAACCAGAGGTTGAAGCAGAACTGGCTTCGCGAACTCGAGAGCCTCGATCCTGACCTCGTCGTGAACACGGGTGACAACCTGTCGCATCAGCGCAGTGTCCCCGCAGTTGTGCAGGCGCTCGGCGACCTTCTTGCACGTCCCGGCCTATTTGTCTTCGGCAGCAACGATTACTTCGCTCCGAAGCCGAAGAACCCGCTGAGCTACATCTTCGACAAGAAGAAGCGCATCACCGGAGATCCCCTGCCCTGGGGAGACCTGCGTGCGGCCTTCACCGAACGCGGCTGGCTCGACGTCACGCACGTACGACGCGAACTCGAAGTATCGGGCATCAAAATCGCAACAGCAGGTGTCGACGATCCGCATCTCAAGCGTGATCGCTACGACACCATCTCCGGGCCACCCAATCCGCTGGCTGATTTGAAACTCGGTTTGACACACTCCCCGGAACCTCGCGTACTCGATCGGTTTGCGGACGACGGTTATGACTTGGTTCTCGCCGGCCATACGCACGGTGGGCAACTGTGCCTGCCGTTCTACGGCGCATTGGTGACCAACTGCGAGTTGGACCGCTCACGGGTCAAGGGGCCATCCAAGTGGGGCGCTCACACCCAATTGCACGTCTCCGCGGGAATCGGAACGTCGCCGTGGGCACCGGTGCGATTCTGCTGCCGTCCCGAGGCAACTTTGTTGACGTTGATTCCTGCGCCGAGGCGTGAACCGGAACACTCGTCGGCACGCAGTGATGCGCAGTCACAAGCACCAGTTTTACGCAACTGACCAGCGGATTTAATACCTGCCAACTTCGTGCTGTAAGCTAACCGAGGTTCGACACGGGGTGTGGCGCAGCTTGGTAGCGCGCTTCGTTCGGGACGAAGAGGTCGTGGGTTCAAATCCCGCCACCCCGACAGTGAAGAACTTGAAGAAGGCACTTTCTCCGCAAGGAGAAGGTGCCTTCTTTTGTTGCGGACCTTTCAATTGTGAACTTTTCCGGGTGCGCTACCGTGCACTCGAGGAGGTGGTGACAGTGAGCAAGAACGAGGACTTCGCACACAATGACATAGCCAGCCGCAGTCGCCGAGAAAAGGCGTTGGGGCTGGCCAAGTTTGCGTGGGATCGAGGGATCACCGGCGCCGAACTGCTGGACATGCCCGACGATCGGTTGCGCAAGCTCGCTCGGGCGGCCGACGCGAACCCGCCGAGCACCCGCGAGACCTGGACCATTGCGGCAGGGCTCATCAACGAGAAGGATCAGTGGGCGTCGAAGCACCCCGATAGGCCGGAATCGCAGCGAGCGCATCCCGACGAGAAGATCATGTGGGTGAAAAAGCCGATCGAGCCCTGGCTTTAGCGAGTCTTCTGCTTCTCGAGACACGCCAACACGCGGGCTGCGTTTTCCTCCAGAATCGCCGCGTATTCGCGGATATCGCCGGCATCCGGAGTGCCGCTCATCACCGAAATCGTGAGCACATCACCTACCGAATAAATTCCGTGATTGAACGGACTCCGCGGTGACACGTATGGAAATGATGCGGTCAGCACGATTGTGGAATCACCCAGAGTCATGGTGGCCGGGCCGCGATTGACACTGCTCGCGACAGTCCCCAATTTCGGCTCACTCGCGAGCTTCGGATTGACTGCGATTGCCGGAAGTGCGTCTTGCAGCGCACGCACTGCTCGGTAAGCGTCGGGAAATCCGGCTTTGCCCTTCACATTGTTTTCCGTGATGGCAACGATTCGGTCCGCGGGATCTTCCTTGTCCATCGCCAAATCGATGTGATAGCAACCCATGTGGTTTTGTCCGCGCACATCGGCGTCGGCCGGCGCTCCGGACATCACTTGCATGGACCGCGGACTCTTGTCGCCGAAACGCTCTTCCAACGAAAAAGAAATAATTGCCTGGGCGATGCTGGTGACCGTCGCTCCCGGCCAGAATCCCTTGACGTCTCGAATCTGCTTCAAGTCGAGGTTGATTGCGGCGGCTGACCGCTTGCCCGAAAACGTCACAGCGCCGCCACCGGAATTGGGGGCATCGTATTTCCTGGTCTCCGGCAATGCGCGAAATGCGCGGACATATTGTCGCGGAGTGGCGAGAAGTCCTGTGAGCGACAACCTCCACGGGTTGGGCGCTGTCAGTTCCGGAACAAACTCCGGAAGAGGCGTCGACGAGAACAGAGCCTGAACAATCGCTTTATACACACGACCGTCACCCAACGCATGTGACGCCTTCAAAATCACTGCGGTGGCTTCACCCTGCACGCCAGGCGCGTCACGAATCCCTCGAATGACATGCAGTCGCCAGAGGCATTTGTAGGGGTCGACGATCTGTGCGGCAATCTCGCTGAAGTATTGGAAAACACCTTCCCAGGAGGATATTTCGGTGTCATCCTCGACATGATCGGCGATGTCGAACGGTGTCGTGTCGATCCAGTACGGAAAATTCAATCTGCCGGGAACCCGGGTGAGCGTCCATCGCAATTCAGGTATCTTCGACGCTCGATCCCCGAGAAATTCCAGTAACTCCGACTTACCCAAAGGAATCGACGTACCCGAATCGAACAAGAAGATCGTCAGAACATCCGTCGATCTGTTTTCGACATTGGCCCCGATCAATTCGTAGTCAACCGAAGTCAGTTGGTTCCTGGGCATAGTTGCATCTCCGACACGGTAAACAGCAATGGGGAAAATCAACCATAAACTTTCCCCATTGCTACCGCGAATCAGCTACACGCCAGCGACGATGTCTCCGCGAGGGTTTCCTTCGCCCAGCGGTAGTCGGCTTTACCGCTCGGGGAGCGCAGAATTTCCGGAACCAGCACGATCGAACGCGGAATCTTGTACCCCGCGACATGAATACGGCAATGCTCGGACAGGTCATTGAGCTCGACGTCTTCGAAGCCAGGACGGACCTGAACGACGGCCGCAACTTTTTCACCGAATCGCGCGTCGGGAGCCCCTGCAACCAGAGCGTCGAAAACCGCTGGATGGGTTTTCAGTGCCTGCTCAACCTCTTCGGGGTAAATCTTCTCCCCGCCGGAGTTGATGCACATGGAACCGCGGCCCAGCAGCACGATCGAACCGTCTGCTTCGATCGTGCCCATGTCTCCGGGCACAGCCATCCGGACGCCGTCGACGACGGGGAATGTCGCGGCAGATTTCACCGGATCTTCGAAGTAAGCGAGGGGAACATGCCCGACCCTCGCGATGTAGCCGACGGTGTCGGATCCCGGCTCGATGCGACGGAACTCGTCGTCGACCAGAATCATGTTGGGGTTGGAGCGAATTCGTCGAATTCCGTCCTCACCGAATTCGAGGACGCCGTCATGGCCGGATTCGGAAGCGCCGAATGTGTCCTTGATGACCAAGCCGGGGAACCGGGCCTTCAATTCTTCCTTGAGGTTCAAAGAGAACAGCGCGCCGCCGGATCCGATCATCTTCAGCGTCGAGAGATCGTATTTGCCATCCGATGCCGCGATCGCATCGGCGATGGGACGGGCGATGGCGTCGCCGACAACCGTGATTCCGGAGATCTTCTCAGCTTCAATGAGTCGGGGTACGTCAGCCGGATCGAAGCCTCGGGTCAGCACTCGTGGCGCTGCCATCAGGAATGCGGCAAGAAGTGAGTAGATGGCGGCGCCGTGCATGAGCGGCGGAATGAGCAGGAGCACAACAGGGTTGGTGTTCGCAACGGCTGCAGCAACCACTTCTTCGACACTGAGAAGCGGCGGACCACCGAAGTTCGCGCCGCCGAGTGCCGCGAGGTAGAAATCTTCCTGGCGCCAGACAACGCCCTTGGGCATGCCCGTCGTGCCACCCGTGTAGATGACAAAATGATCGTCGCCGGAGCGAGGACCGAAATCCCGTAGGTCGGACGCCGCAGCCAGGGCGCTTTCGTACTCGTCCCCCACGACAAGAATGTTCTGAATCGCTGGGCATTTTGAGACGACTGCACGTGCAAGCGGTGCGAACTCGCTCTCGACCAGCAGTGCCACCATCTTCGAGTTGGTGTAGACGTACTCGAGTTCGACGTCGGTGTAGCGGAAATTGACGTTGATCGGAACGGCCCTGATCTTCATGCAAGCCAACAGCGCCTCAACGTATTCCGCACAGTTCCGCATGTGAATTCCGACGTGCTGCCCCGGTTCGACGCCGACGGACTGAAGGTGATGCGCCAATCGGTTGGCCCGTAGTTCGAGTTCTCGATAGGTGAAACGTTGACCCTCGAGAATCAGCGGCGTGCGATCAGGAATTGCATCGGCCACAGCCTCGAACAGATCGGCCACGTTCAGGGTCATCGGATTCCTCACTACAGCGTCTTCGCTTACTTGCACAGGTCTTTCGCGAAGCTAACACGTTCACTGACGCAGTGACGGTGAATTGCGTCAGGATGTCCGAACGACGGGAGAAATCATGCACTCGATGCAATTGCGAGCCACTTTCGTCGAAAGGATACCCTAACCTAATGTACTTACGCTCTCCGCTCCGGAACCGACGTTCGGTCCGCATCGCCATGGTCGCCCTGGCGACCGTTTTTGCCGCAACCGCCTGCGGAACTTCCGACGCCGGCAGCAACGCGACCGGCAATACCGACGTTGCAACCGGCGGCAAACTGTTCAGCACCGCCGACTCGGAAACGGCGAAGCTCGGCAGTGACGCTGCACCCGGGGAGTTCCCTCGCACCGTCAAGCACGCACTGGGTGAGACCACCCTCGATGCCAAGCCGACCCGCGTCATCGTTCTCGACAGTGGCGAGCTCGATCAAGTCCTCACACTCGGCATCACCCCGGTCGGCATCGCCAGCCAGGAGAGCACAACCGGTCAGCCGGCGTACCTCGCCGACAAACTGGCGGGAGTTCCCGATGTGGGCACCGTCAACAGTCTGAACTTCGAAGCGATCGCCGCACTCAAGCCCGACCTGATCCTGGGCAGCAAGTTGCGCCAGGACAAGTCCTACCCGCAGCTTTCCGCGATCGCACCGACAGTCTTCAGCATCCGCCCCGGCTTCCCCTGGAAGGAGAACTTCCTCCTTACCGGCGACGCATTGGGTGAGGAGACAAAGGCGCAGCAGGTCCTCAACGACTACCAGACACACGCCGATCAGGTCCGTGAGTCGATCGACGGTTCACCGACCATCTCCCTGGTGCGCTTCATGTCCAGCAGACTCCGCCTGTACGGCAACCTTTCGTTCATCGGTGTGATCCTGAACGACGTCGGACTTCCCCGACCGGAAATCCAGGACATCGACGAATTGGCAGTCGAGGTCAGCCCAGAGACCATCACCCAAGCCGAGGGCGATCGAATCTTCTACTCCAGCTTCGGAAAACCTGCCGATACCGGCCAGACAACCGTGATTGCCGGACCTCTGTGGGCCAGCATGAATGCCGTCAAGGAAGGCCGCGCAACCGAGGTCAACGACGAAACCTGGTTCATGGGCCTCGGCCCGACAGGTGCAAGCCTGGTTCTCGACGACCTGCAGGCAATGCTCGGCAAGTAGCACCACCGCCGTTCATTCTCGAAGTGAGCACCGTTTCTGCATAGTGGGCACCCCTTCCAGTTCGCTGAAACCGGTGCTCACTATGCACAGGCGGTGCTCACTCCCCTCGCGCCGGCGTCCGGTCGCCCTTTACTTCTGATTTGACAATTTAAGGCACAGTACTGGACGCTCTGTTTAGCCTAACCTCATTTTGGTTAGGCTGGCATAATTTCGGGCCTCGTTTCTCACCAAGGAGTGCACTGCTGTGCGATACCGTCCCGCGTCGATAGCGTCACTACTTGTCAGTCTGGCCCTAGTCGGCGGCGCAACCGCTTGCTCCACAGACCCTTCCGTCTCAGCGGAAACCACAGCAGCTTCCGAGACCACATCCTCGGCAGCGAGCGCCGCCGCAGTTGCCGCATTGGTCGCCCAGTTCCCCGCAGTTCCGCCGAAAACCGTGGTAGCGGCCTCTGTACCCCTGGCCGAGGTTCTCACCCTGCTTGAAATTCCGGTCGCCGGCGTTCCGTCGACAACGACGCAGCAGCTTCCCGCCGCTCTCAACGACGTGCCGCGCATCGGCTCGACGATGGCTCCCGATGTGGAAAAGATCATCAAGCTCTCCCCCGACCTGGTGATTGCGGCGGAAACCTCGCGCAGCACGATCGAAGCCAGCTTGGCCTCGACCACCACACCTGCAGCGTTCCTCGAGACCGACAGCTTCGGTGATCTGAAGCTCGCCGTCGAGGTGTTGGGCGAAGCCTTCGACAAGCAAACCGAAGCCGACAAAATTCTGGCATCGATGAATGCGAACGAGACAGCGCTTGCAACAGCCGGCGCGTCGACCGATGCTCCGAAGGTTCTGGTTCTGATCGGCGCCACGGATTCCTTCATGGTGATGAACAACAACTCGTTCATGGGTAGCCTCATCGAGCTGTCCGGTGCCGACAACATTGCGGTGTCAGCGCTCGGGGTGAAGGAAACCTACAGCGCCGTGAATCTGGAGAACATCATCGCGGCAGCGCCGGACGTGGTGCTCGTCCTGCGATCGGGCAACGTCACCGAGGGACAAGCGGCCTTCGACGCCGAGGTCGCGAAGAACGCTGCCTGGAAGAGCCTGCCCGCCTACGCCAACGATCGCATTCACGTTCTGGACTACTCGACCTTCGGCTACACCTCGGTCGGCCAGCTGGACAAGGCCGTCCCCACGCTCACCGAACTCCTCTACCCGTGAGCTCCCCCACCGCCCCACCAGTGAGCTCCCCGACTGCGCAACCCGTCAACTCTCCGTCAGCACCTACTCGCCAGCGCGCGAAGTGGGCACTTCCCATTGCTTGGATTCTGCTCGGAATAGTTGCGCTGGTCAGCCTCGGCCTCGGCAGTGTGCAGATTTCCCCAGCCGAGATCATCGCGGTTCTGTCGGGCAGCAACGACAGCGCGTCCCTCAGCACAATTCTGTGGGATGTGCGGTTGCCGCGTGTACTGCTCGCCCTGCTGGTGGGAGCGAGCATCGCGGTGTCGGGCGCGCTGCTTCAGACAGTGATGGGAAACCCGCTGGCTGATCCCGGTCTGACGGGAGTCACCAGCGGTGCCGCAGCCTTGGTCCTCGTAATTTTGCTGGCCGCACCGAGTTACAGCTCGATGATTCCCTTTGCAGCCTTTGCCGGCGGCGCTATCGCCGCGACAATCGTTTACGCACTGGCGTGGCGTCGCGAAGGAATCAAGCCGCTGAACATCATTCTGGCCGGAGTCGCGGTCAATGCACTGGCCGGTGCGTTCATTGCATTCCTGTCGCTTCGCTACAGCGATCGACTTCCCGCAGCAATCCAGTGGATGAACGGCAGCCTCGCCGCAAAAGGTATGAACTCTGTCTGGATGATCCTGCCCTACACCATAATTGGGCTGCTGATCTCTCTCCTCTGCATTCGTTCGGCGAACATCATGCGCTTGGGCGACGACGTCGCGCGCAACCTGGGCGAAGGGGTAAACCTCACCCGCATCCTGCTGTCGTTGGTCGCTGTCTTCCTGGCCGCGATCGCGGTGGCCGCCGTCGGGATCATCGGATTTGTGGGCTTGGTCGTTCCGCATATCGCCCGGATGATCGTGGGATCGAATCACGCAGTGCTCATCCCGATGAGTATTGCGGTCGGCGCCCTGCTTGTCTTGGTCTCCGACACGATGGGACGAACACTTTTCAGTCCCACAGAGATTCCCGCCGGAATCATCATGGCGGCGATCGGCGCCCCCTACTTCCTCTACCTCATGCGTAGGCAGGGCGTCTGATGTCAGAGAGTGCAGTGACACTGCTCGAAGCTCTCGACGTCAGTGTTTGTTACGGCGAAAACCGCGTGGTGAACAACGTTTCCCTGACGGTGGGATCAAACGAGGTTGTCACCCTCATCGGGCCCAACGGGTCGGGAAAATCGACCGTCATGAAAGCGCTGAGCGGTCAGCTCTCGCCCCGCACGGGAGTTGTGCGCCTCGAGGGATCCGACATGTCGTCGTGGTCTTTGCGTCGACGGGCCCGGGCAATCGGAATGCTCAACCAGAAGAACACGGCGCCAACGGATATGACGGTGCGCGAACTGGTCGGCTACGGGCGGCACCCTCATCATCGTTGGTATCAGCGGCCCACCGAAGAAGACAGCGAGGCCGTCGACTGGGCCCTAGCTCATACCGAGCTCAAGAAGCTGGCGGATCGGCTTGTCTCACAGCTCTCGGGCGGAGAAGCCCAGCGGGCGTGGCTCGCGATGGTGCTTGCCCAACGCCCCCAGGTTCTGCTCCTCGACGAACCAACCACGTACCTCGATATTGCTCATCAGCACGAAGTTCTCGAGGTAGTCACGTCGTTGAACCGCACGTTGGGAATTGCCGTGTTGATGGTGCTGCACGACCTCAATCAGGCGTCGACGTTCAGTGATCGCATAGTCGCCCTCTCAGCGGGACAGGTTGTCTCCGAGGGAACTCCCGGTGAGGTTCTGACTCCCGATCTGATTCGTGACGTGTACGGCATGGAAGCCGAGGTGGAGGAGCATCCCCTCACCGCGCGCCCCCGAATTCATCTGGTTCGACGGCAATGGAATGTCGCCGAGCCCGCCATCCCGATGTACACACCCGAGGAGAACTAATGCTGTCCGATGCAGAACACAAAAAGGCTCTGGACGCCTACCGCACCTTTCTCACGGAGCGCAAAACCGTAGTCATCTCGACGAAGGACCAGAACGGCGAGCCGTTCCTGTCGATCGTTCCTTTTGCCATTCACCAGGATTCGCTCTACGTCTACGTGAGTGAGATCGCGGATCACTACACCTACCTGCACAACGCAGAGACTGCCTGTGTCCTGATCCACGGGGGCGAGAGCGAATCTGCCAATCTCTTCGGCATCGAACGAGCTCGCTTCGACTGCACCGTCACGGAGTGTGTGGAAGAAGGACACGATGACGTGTTCGAGAACCTCGGGGCACGTACAAACGCCAAGATGGTTGATCTCCTTCGCACCCTGGACTTCCACCTCTTCCGCCTCACACCGAAACAGGGGCGCTACGTTGTCGGCTTCGGTAAGGCTTTCGACGTGAGCTTCGACGGCAATCGTTTCGACCACGTTGTCATCGACAAGAAGCCAGTCGCCGCGGAAAGCAACTGATACAACCTCTTCCGACTGTTGCCCAGTTCTGTCGTCGAGCTGGGCAACAGTCAGTTTCAGGGCATGAACCGGTCGATGAACGAGTTACTGAAGATTCGATGCGGGTCGTACTTGTCGAGGGTCGCGAGGGCGAAGTCCCAATTTCCGTCGTTACCAGCCCTGAAGCTGGCGGGAACTGTGCGAGTGAGGAATTCACCGTCCTGATACGCCGCATCTTCGGTGAATGCCCATCCCTTCGACCACTCGGGCCGGAAGGTGGCGTAGCCGCCGGAGTAGTTCGCAACCATCCACCGTTCCATTTCTCGCAGGAACGCGGACAGTCCCGGTGTACCGGGAATCGACACCACGTTCATCCAGATGGCAGTGTCCCAGTCGCCGCGGTCTGCGCGCGGACGGACTGCGGAAAGGTCTGGCGCACCGGCACTGTCGACCATCACTTCACCTTGATCGTCGACACCACACAACCGCACTTCGAACGGCATGTTGACGGGATACTGCCCCATTGACGCGTAGTGCGTCATCCGCTCGTTCAGCCAACTCGTCATCTCGTGGACGACGCGGGCGATGTTGGACCGCTTGGTGATAACGGCGCCACCACCGGCTACGACGCGTAACGTCGTGTGCCGCAGGTAGAACAGGACGTCTTTGGACCAGCCCCACAGGTCATCGGTGTCGGTGAGCACCAATCCTGCTGCGACGGCGCCGAACTGGGAGGCCCCGAATGCCGGCGTAGTGCCCTGCAAGCCTTTGGCCACCATGCCCAGCGGCGTGGTCACTTCTTCGGGGATCGCGTCGGAGAAGAAATAGTTGTACGGCCCGAACACTTCTCGCGATTCGGGAGGCTTGACGGGTGCCGGGGTCCAGACCTTCAGCCAGGGAGTCTCTGTGAACGGGAACCAGATTGCCTCGACGCGCCCGGAGGCTTCGACAAAACTCTCGTAGGTGCGGCCCGGCGAGCCGGGAGGCGCAAACAGTTCCCGCCAGGGGATGTCGGTGAAACTCTGGCAGCGCAGCCGGTAGTTCTCACCAGCTTGCAAGGTCACGGACGTGACGAAGGTGCGTCCGAGGTGGGTCAGGAACGCGGTGCTTTCGAAGTCGGAACGCGTGAATTCGCGTAATCGATAGCAGCTCTCGGATTCATCCCAAGCCACCACAGTGATGGCGGTGATGAGATTGCTCAGGGAGCCGTACGACTGGCCTGGCGTAATCGTCTCGCCGGCAGCCGGGTAGGTAGCGCCGTGCGCGCCGATCGTGAGGGCTCCGGCAATGGACAGTTCCCCGATGGCCGGGGCATTGGCCCATCCGAGTCCTTGTGCTTGGAGCGCCGAGAGGATTTTCTCGATGCTGGCTCCCGCACCGGCGGTGACGGTAGACGGCGCGCCATGCTGCACTACAACCGAATTCAGATGGACCATGGTGTCCACGAGCAGTACACGATCAACCGATGCTCCGGGTACGACGGTCAGCGGACTCCACCCGTGCATAGTGCCGCGCGCCCGCACCGTGTACCCGTGCTGATGCGCCCAGTTCGAGAGAATCACAACGTCATCCGCGCTTCGAGCGGTTGCCGTCCAGACGCTGTCGAGAACAATTTCCTTGGACCAGTTGGTGTACGCCTGCTGCGAGAGCGGAATGCCGGCCGGAAACTCGGGCGGAGGGGCGAGCGTGGACTGCGGACCCCACGGAACCGCTCCGGCCGGCGCCCAGGAAACACCGGCAACTGCGACTGCTCCGGCTCCGGCCGCGAGGAATCCGCGTCTGCTTACCGAACCGAACTTTGCGTCTTGATCCACTGCCCACTCGTCTCTGCCGAATCGGTCTCCGTCAGGGACGAACGTAGAACAGATTTGATTACGATGCCAGTGGTTCCGTAATAATGGTTTCTGGAACCTACGAACCAATCACCGCGTAGATCGCCTCCGGCGCACCGTCGAAAGCTTTGACGATCAGCCACACCGTCAAGAGCGTGAGCGCCGGGCCGATCAGAATCTTCTCGAAGTTGCCGCCGGCCCGAATCGAGAGGAACGACGGAAGGCGCTGCTCCCACCAGCGTTTACCACCTAACGGAATGAGCGGCGCAAGAAACGGCACGCCTTCCTTGGTGATCGCGTCACCGAGACAATGCGTCGCGCAACCCAACGCGACCGCGACACCCAATCCGGTGGAACCCGCCTCGCTGGGATACCACTGCCACGTCAGTGCAGACAGCGCCAAGGCTATCGCCGACACGATCAGCCAGCCCTTCTCCTTCGCGAAGTCGCCCGCCAGTCCGCGGATCGCGAGCCCTAAACAGAAGAACAGAGTGATGATGATGGCCGGCTTTCCGAACTGCACGACCAAAGCTGACACTCCGGCGCCCAGGCCGGCCGCGAACAGTGCGGTGTGCGTGAGCGTCCGGTGCCCGCCGCGCCGCTTGCCGTCCTTCTTGCCTTTTGTGAGGCGGTAAAATGCCACCGATACTGCGTCGACACCCTGCGCGAGGGCCTTGCTGATCGGCCCGAACGACCGCGCGACAGTCGATTGACCGGTGTCCAGATCCGGAAGCAGCGCCGCGCCCGCACAGACCCCGGCAAAGGTCAGAGTCTCGGCAGTGGACGTGGGCCCACCCCAGTCGAGCGGCAAGAGTTCGGCAACCACCAGACCAACGGCAGCACCGGACATCGCGTGGGTGGGACCCATAACCATGAAGCACAACACCTTCCGAAGCGCGCCCCGACACGTGCGTCGGGGCCGCTCCAGAACGTAGCAAGAGCTACCGACAGACTTTCCTCATTTCGGCACGGCCGTACCGTTCCTACTCAAAGAAATTGCTACGTAGCTACTTTCATCAGCAGGAAACTGCGAGTGTGACGCTACTGTCCGTCGCTTCAAAGCTCGCGGCCTTGTCACCCTCGTCGGCACCGGGGGCGATCACCGAGGCTTCGGTGGCGGTTGCGGGAATGCTGTCCGCCAGGCTGAGCTCACCCTTCGCGACCAGCGCGTCGATATCTTCCGGGGTCAGGTCGCGGGCACACCCGTCGGTCTCAATAGCCTGGCCCATCTCCACGGCGGGAGTGGAGACAACAGTCGGTGTGGTCTCGGGGACGGAGCCGTTGGCCCAGGCAATGCCGGGCACGGCGATCGCTGCGACAGCGGCGATTCCGGCGGCAGCGACGGCCACTCGACGGCGGGTGGTGGTGATGATGGTCTTGCCCATGGCGATCTCCTCGTTCAGGTGTCGCGGCTCGGATTGCCTCGACACCAACGAACCTATTGGCGGAAAACTCGGCGCTCGTTAGCGAACTCTTAGGGATTCATGAGAATGCGAGAGCATCGTCACCGGAGAGCAGGTCGCGCAGAATCCGGTGGCACTATAGCTATGGTGAGCACACCCGAACGCATCCTGATCGTGGACGACGACGCCAAGGTTCTGACCTCCCTCGAACGCGGACTGCGCCTCTCGGGATTCGAGACCGACACCGCAGTCGACGGTCGATCTGCGCTTACCGCCGTGAGCAAGCGCTGTCCGTCGGCAATCGTCCTCGACGTCAATATGCCCGGCCTCGACGGCGTCGGCGTGGTCACTGCCTTGCGCGCCATCGGCAACGAGGTCCCGATTTGTGTTCTGAGCGCTCAAAGTTCAGTCGGTGATCGCATTGCCGGACTCGAAGCCGGCGCCGACGATTACCTCACCAAACCGTTCGAGTTGGCGGAGCTTGTTGCCAGGCTACGGGCGTTGTTGCGACGCACCGGAAATGCCGCGACGCAGACGGAACGTCCGATATCCGTGGGCCCGCTCACTGTCGACCTTCCCGGCCATCGCGCGTATGTGAACGGCGCTCGAATCGAACTGACAAAAAGGGAATTCGATCTCCTCGCAGTTCTCGCCGAACATGCCGGGGTCGTGCTCAGCCGGCCTCAACTCCTCCGCCTCGTGTGGGGCTACGACTTCGATGCCGACACCAACGTCGTGGACGTCTTTGTCACCTATCTACGTAAGAAACTCGAGGCTGACGGCGCGCCTCGACTGATCCATACCGTCCGCGGAGTCGGCTTTGTCTTGCGGGCCGAACGATGAAGCGTTCGTTGTCATTACAGTCGAGAGTGGCGATCGCCTCCGGACTGGCCGCTGCAATCGTCATCGCCGCGGTGTGTATTGCGTTCGTAGTTTTCTTGCGCGTCAATGGGTCTGCCCAACTGGATCGCACTCTCGATTCCGTTACGCTTGAAATGGCCACTAACTCGGAATACGCGATCCGAACCGAACCGGCGACGTCCATATCCGACCCTGCCGTCACCGAACCCGGCACAGACGCCACTCCCATTCCCGCAGCACCACTTGCCGATTTCCGCACTCGCGATATCCCCCTCCCCGGAGACAGTGGAGCCGCCCTGGCGGTCAGCATTCCCGAAGATCCACTGACACAGGCAATTCGAGAACAAACATTCCAAGTCGCGGCCGCAGCTGTTATCGCGATACTTGTTGCGGCAGGGCTCGGGTGGGTACTCGCCGGCCGCGCCGTGCGTCCACTCCAAGAACTGACGAAGACGACCAGTTTGATCGGCAACAACCTCGATGCCGAGGAACTTGCGCGTCGTGCGCCGTCTGTCCGGGGCACCCGCGAGGCAGAAGAACTCTCCGAAGCGATACACAGCATGCTCAGTCGAATCGAACTCGATCGCAGCCGAACAAAGCAGGCTCTCGAATCGGCTCGAGATTTCGCCCGCGTGTCAGCTCACGAACTTCGCACACCCATGACGTCGATGCGTACCGACCTGGAAGTCCTTGCGACGCTGGAACTCACCGAAAATCAGCGCAACGAACTCGCGGCCGAACTGCTGGTGTCACAACGACAGATCGAACGCACTCTCACTGATCTGGAAACGCTCGCACTCGGGGAGGTCGCGGACACCTCGGAATACGAGCAGGTCGATCTAGTGGAGCTTGCCGACCGCGTCGTCGATGAAGCCCGGCGACTACACAGCGGGACGGCGATTACGTTGGACGGTCCCGAAGATCTGACGGTTCAAGCGTTCCCGGCCGGAATCCGGTTGGTCCTGACCAACGCCATTACCAACTCTGTCAGGCACGGACGGGCCACTCGGGTCGATATCGCCGTAAGTTCCGGCACAGGTGCCGGTTCGGCTGTCATCATCGTCGACGACAACGGCACTGTCATAGACGAATCCATCCGGGAGTCGATGTTCGAACGTTTCGTACGCGGACCCGGCGCCGCCGACACCGGCAGCGGGTTGGGATTGGCGTTGGTCGCACAGCAAGCCGGTCTGCACCGCGGGCAGGCCCGTCTCGATGAGAGCCCCCTCGGCGGCACCCGACTGACCTTCACCGTCAACCCAATCTGACGTGCAACGCCTCCAATAGCGGCTTCGCAGCCTCGTCGAAGAATCGATCCTGGGTATCGCCGCCGATCTGAAGCAGGGCAATGTCGGTAAAGCCGGCATCGGCGTATTTGCTCACCGCATCCACAATCGCATCCAGATCCGGACCACACGGAATACTCTCTGCCACATCCTCTTTGCGAACAAACTGGGTGGCCGCAGCAAAGCTTGCCGGAGTCGGCAGTTCCGAATTGACGGACCAACCGCCGCCGAACCAGCGGAACTGCTCATAGGCTCGGGTGATCGCGGCGTCTCGGTCGAAGTCCCACGCTATCGGAATCTGCGCGATGGATCGTCGTGCCGGCTCCAGCCCGAAAGCTCGACTGTGGAGGTGCTTCCACTGTCGAATCAGATCCGAATCCGGTTGCACCCCAATGAGGCAATCCGCCATGGGCCCGAACTTCTCAACCGATTCCTCCCCTGACATCGCCACGGCGATCGGGACGGGAATCTCGGGCAGATCCCAGATCCGAGCGGATTGCACATCAAAATACTCACCCTTCCAACTCACCACGTCCCCGGAGTGCAACGCCCGAATGATCGCAACGGCCTCCTGCAACATGTCTTGCCTCGTGTCGATGGATGGCCACCCGTCACCCACCACATGCTCGTTCAGGCTCTCGCCGCTCCCGACCCCGAGGGTGAATCTTCCGTCGGCGAGAATCTGCATCGTGGCGGCCTTCTGCGCGATGACCGCCGGGTGATAGCGAACCGTCGGGCATGTCACATACGTCATCAACCCAACCGACTCGGTGGCGTAGGCGACTGCACCGAGAACCGACCAGGCATACGGCGCATGTCCCTGCGCGCTCAGCCACGGGGAATAGTGATCACTCATAACCTCGAAATCGAAGCCGATGGTCTCGGCCCTCACCGCATACCGAACCAATTCCTTCGGGCCGGCCTGCTCGGTCATCAACGTGTAGCCGAATCTCGTCATGACTGACCAACTCCTGACCTCGAAAAGAACACTCGTATGAATCGACTGCCCGCCAGCGCCTCACTCGAAACAGTTTCGGTCGACGCGGATCATGGAATGCACGTCGTGGCGAAGGAGGACCGTCGTGGACACCGTTGTCGAATTCATTCTCGCGTGCCTGGTTTATTGGTGGGGACTGCTGTAGGACACGAAAAAACGGACCGCTGCAAAGGGACTTCCTCTGCAGCGGCCCGCAACAGCCGAATCTTCAAGCAGGTCTACTGACCTGCGCGTACACCCTCTTCGACGCGCTTACCGAGATCGGCGTCGACGTTCTTCCAGTACTCGAAGACGCGCAGCAGAATTTCCTCGCTGACACCGCCCAGCGCATGGCCGACGATATTGCCGACCAGTCGTTCACGCGAGGCGTCGTCGAGAACCTCGCGGACGAGTGTTCCGGCCTGCGTGAAGTCTCCGTCCTCGGCGTGCTGGATGTATCCGGCGCGAATTGCTTCGCCGTCGAACGACCACAGACCTTCGTCACCGGCAACCGACGGATCGGCGTGCGGTCCGCCGTACGAGTTGGGTGCGTACACCGGCGTCGTCGGAGAGTTGAAGCTGTAGCGCATGGCGCCCTCCTTCGAGTAGGAGTTCACCTCGTTCTTCGGAGCATTGACCGGCAGGTCTGCGTAATTCGTGCCGATGCGGTAACGGTGCGCGTCGGCGTAGGAAAACACTCGGCCGAGCAGCATCTTGTCGGGGCTGAAACCGATGCCCGGCACCACATTCGACGGTTCGAACGACGCCTGCTCGATCTGCGCGAAGAAGTTTTCCGGGTTGCGGTTGAGGGTCCACTTGCCGACCTCGATCAGCGGGTAGTCCTGCTGTGACCACACCTTCGTGAGGTCGAAGGGGTTGAAGCGGTAGCCCTCGGCTTCGTCGGCGGGCATGACCTGGACCTTGAGAGTCCAGCTCGGGAAGTTCCCGGCCTCGATCTCGTTGTACAGATCTGCGCGGTGGTAATCGGGATCCGTACCCGCAAGAGTGTCGGCCTCGGCCTGGGTCAGGAACTCGATACCCTGATCGGTCTTGAAGTGGTACTTCACCCAGAAACGTTCGCCCGCAGCGTTAACCCACTGGTACGTGTGCGAACCGAAGCCGTCCATGTTGCGCCACGTCTTCGGGATACCGCGGTCACCCATCAGCCACGTCACCTGGTGTGCGGTCTCGGGACGCAAAGTCCAGAAATCCCACTGCATGTCGTGATCGCGCAGACCCGAACCCGGCAGACGTTTCTGCGATCGAATGAAGTCGGGGAACTTGATGGCGTCCTTGATGAAGAACACCGGGGTGTTGTTGCCGACGAGGTCGTAATTGCCCTCCTCGGTGTAGAACTTCATCGCGAAACCACGCGGGTCACGCCAGGTATCGGGGGAACCCTGCTCACCAGCGACGGTCGAGAAACGCACCAAGGACTCGGTCTTCTTGCCGGGCTGCAGGAAATTTGCCTTGGTGTACTTGCTGACATCGTGGGTGATGACGAGTTCGCCAAATGCACCGCCGCCCTTGGCATGCACGATGCGCTCCGGGACACGCTCACGATTGAACTGGGCCAGCTTCTCGATCAGGTAATGGTCGTGAAGCAGAACCGGTCCCTGAATACCTGCGGTCAACGACTCGTCGTCGCTGGCTACCGCGATACCGAAGTTGTTGGTAGTGGGCTTGGTCATGGCGAAGCCTCCTGCGTGTAGTGGGCTGTGCGTTTAACGGGCTGTGTGCTTTAGCGCGCGGTCTGCATCTTGATTCTGGGAGACGGCGCCAAGTTCGGGGGTGGATTCAGTAGAAATCGTCAGACAATCTTTGCAACGGCCCCAGAACACGACCTCGGCTTCATCGATCTCGAAGCCGTGATAATCGGAAGGTTCAAGGCAGGGAGCTTGGCCGACAACACAATCGACGTCGACGACCTTGCCGCAGCTACGACAGACGAGATGGTGATGGTTATCCCCGGTCCTCGTCTCGAACCGTGCCGGCGAACCCGCCGGCTCGATGCGTCGTAGCAACCCTGCGCTCACACATGCCTTCAGCACGTCGTAAACGGCCTGGGTGGATACGGATCCCAGCTGTTCCCGCACCTGTGCGGCAACAGTATCTGCATCCGAATGCGGTTGGGCTGTAACTGCATTCAGAACGGCAAGCCGCGGCGCAGTGACTCGCAACCCGGCTGCGCGCAGTTGCGCCCGGGGGTCGAAATCCTGCCCGTCGTCTTGCATGACACCCAGTATGCGCCTTTTCTGGAATTAGTCAAGAAAAGGATTGCCTAAGTTAAAGGGAGACTGGCATCACACTGCCGGCCGGGGAACAAATCAGCCGAGTCCGCCGTTGAAACCCTCGTTGGCGTCCGAACAAGCCCCGGGCCCCACCCCATTGTCGCTGCGAGCGACCATCCGCCGAGAGGCGCCTGTGGGACGTCGACACCGAAGGCCGCCCGGCAATTACGCTGAGCGGCCTTCACCCTTTTCAAGCTATCGATGCTTGGCCGGGCCGGTCCTCATCTTTCCGTCCGTGATCACGATCCCTCGATGCGAGCCTGCCACCAGCCAGTTCGGCAGAGTAGGACCTTCGGGTTCCACGTCGATGCGGGCGTAGCGGAACCTGCCGGTGAGCCTCGCCGACGCAATCGCCAACCCTCTGCCTCGCTCGGGCTGCGCAAATCCCAACGCACCGGCGATGGGTAACCGCGGGCCCTTTGCCCGCGCGTCGGTGGTAACTTTCCAACCGTCACCCTGCGCGGTCATGTTTCCGAGGACCATCCCGTCGAAACGGGCAAGAACCTTCGGGAGTTGCCAATGGGTTCGTCCGCCGTGAACGGAAGCTTCCGAATCCACCGCAATGAAGGGCACCGACATCCGCGGCATCGGTCCGAGCCGCCTGCTCGGCATCTGCAGCACCGGACTGGCCAATATTTCTCGGTACGGGCCGACCGGCGAATCGAGATAGTCGACCATCATCGCCACCGTGATCGGAATGGTCTGACCGCGTTGCCCGAGGTCGCGACCCGCCGACGTGCTGCGATGCCACCACAACGTGGCCGCCACCCGTGCCGGCCACGGCGGCGGACTACTCACAGGCCATTCGGTTCTCTCAGTGTCAGATTCAGGAACGCTCCACATCAGCGACCCTCCCGACTGTGCGAACCGCATAGTTCTCGCGATCGAAACGGCTCAGTCTGGAACGGAACGTGAAGGTGAAAGTGGGCCATTGCACCGAGTTTCGACCCTCGGAATCGATGTACCAACTCGAACATCCTCCCTTGTTCCAGACTGTGCGCTGCAAATCGTGCTGAATATCCTGGTTGTAGCGCACCTGTACAGAGTCTTCGACATCCAGAGAATCAATACCCTCGCTCTTCATGATGCGCAGGGCGTCGTTGATGTATTCCGCCTGTGATTCCAGCATGTAGACAATGGAACTGTGCCCAAGATTGGTGTTGGGCCCGTACATGAGAAAAAGATTCGGAAATCCACTGACCGTCGTACCCTTGTACGCGCTCGGACTTCGGTTCCAGTGTGATGCCAGCGTCTCCCCTGATATACCTCTGATTGCATGTGCGACAGGCGGTTCCGTCGGTGTAAACCCGGTGGCGAAAATGATCGTGTCAACCTCGTGTTCAACACCGTCTCCGTCGACAACGCCATGTTCGGTGACCGACACCAACCCACTGTCGACCAGGCCCACATCCGGTCGGTCCAGCGTGCGCAACCAGTCATTGGACAGCAGCATCCGCTTGCAGCCGATAGTGAAGTCAGGCGTCAGTTTTCGGCGCAACTCCGGATCCTTCACTTGCCGACGCAGATGCGCCTTTGCCACCTTTTCGAAAGCCGGAAGCACCCACGTGGCATGCGACATAGCCGCACCGAGCAACTCCCTGAACCCGTAGACCACACCGCGAATTGCCTTCTGCGTCGCGGGAATCCTTGCGTACAAGGTCTTCTGTGCCGATGAGAGTGTTCGATCACCGCGCGGAATCACCCAAGCCGGGGTTCGCTGAAAGACGGTCACATGCGCCGCAGAATCAACAATCTCGGGAACAAACTGTACTGCCGACGCCCCGGTCCCGATCACCGCGACCCGCTCGCTGCGCAGGTCGTGCTCGTGATTCCAGGTGGCCGAATGGAAGGTAGTCCCGGAAAACTGTTCCAGACCCGGGAAATCCGGAGTCTTCGGTGTCGACAAGGCCCCTGTTGCTGCAACCAGAATCTTGGCCGTCAAGGAACCGACCGACGTCTGCACATGCCACACTGCCAGCTCGTCATCCCACACCGCTGCTTCGAGCTCACAGTTGAGCACTACTCGACGCTCGATTCCGGAGTCGGTGGCCACCTTCTTCAGGTAGGCGTAGATTTCGGGCTGCCGGGCAAAGGTATGACTCCAATCCGCGCTCGGCGCAAAAGAATACGAGTACAGCGCCGTCGGAACGTCGCACGCGCAACCGGGATATGTGTTGTCTCGCCATGTTCCGCCGATGTCGGCGCCGCGCTCGATCAGCACGACATCCGCTCCAAGATCCTCGCGGAGCAGCCTCGCCGCCAATCCCAGACCGGCGAATCCTGCACCGACGATTAATGTTTCGACATGTTCGGGAAGTTTCACTTCTTCTCCACTCGGGATTGCCAGGCCGGCAACAAGCGCGATCTGAGCGCGCGATCGGTTTCAGGGGTACGAAAAAGGGCAGAGACTGCAAGCCCACGAACAAGTTCGATAGTGAGTTCTACGGATTCGGCATCGAACCGATCCCCGAACACCTCGGCGCTGCCGAGTTCGAGAGCCTCACTCACCTTGCGCTCGAGGGGCACTGTCGCGGCATGTAGCACGGGATCCGTTCGGGCTGCGACCCACAATTCCAACGCCGCGTAGAACAGTGGACCGGAAAACGCATCCGCGAGAATCTCCAGACCGCGTCCACTGCCGACCTCAGCCGTGAGAATTTCTGCCAACCGCTTGTCCACCAGATACTCGACAGCCGCAACCACCAGAGATTCCTTCGTCGGGAAGTGATGCAGCTGGGTCCCCCGCGAGACGCCGGCACGGCGAGCGATCTCCTGGGTGCTCGTCCTCGCATAGCCCAACTCGACCAGCGATTCGACTGCCGCGTCGAGCAGCCGTCCTCGCATCGAAGCGGTGCGTTCCACCTGCGTACGGGTCACTTTCACATCGGACGTGGGCTCGATCACACCATGACTGTAAATGGAAAACAGAAAACAGTCCAGACTGACTCCAAATCTTAGCCAGCGGATAGCGCAACCCATACCAACCGAGCCGATTTGCCTGATAACGTCGTCGCAACGCCAGAAGGGGATTAGTCCAATATGCCGGTACAGTCTGCATTTCCGAATCGTCGCGTGGGGCTAGTGGAGGACCACGAATCGGTCGCGATCGGCCTGTCTGTCATGTTGAAAGACGAACCCGATCTGGAACTCGTATGTATTGCAACGACCGTCTCCGAATTGCTCGCCCAGAAGATTCCCCTCGACTTGGCAATTCTCGATCTCAGACTGGCAGACGGATCGTCGCCCAAAAGCAATGTCGAGCAACTCCGCGCATCCGGACTCGAAACCCTGATCTTCACCGGAGCCGAGAACCCGTATCTGGTGCGATCGGCAGCAAGAGCGGGTGTTCTCGGCGTGGTTCGCAAGTCCGAACCCGCTGCCGTTGTGATCGACGCAATTCGAACTGCCGCCTCCGGCATCCAGGTGGTGACCACCGAGTGGGCTGCCGCTATCGACGGAGACCCTGGACTGGACGAGGTCGGCCTGAGTCCCCGCCAACTCGACGTCCTCGAACTGTATGCCTCCGGCGAGAAGGCCGATCGCGTCGCGCGACTCACGGGACTGGCGCCACAGACAGTCAACGACTACCTCCAGCGCATCCGAATGAAGTATGCCGCCGTTGGGCGTCCGGCACCGACAAAAACCGATTTGTACAAGAGAGCAGTCGAGGACGGCGTATTGCCTATCCCGGAAAGATCCACGCCTCCGGAGCGGGTCGATGAACTTCGCTAACGATGCCCCAGACTCTATGGGCAGTAGAAGTATTGTCTGTTTTGCCGCGAAAGCCCGAACTACATTCACTGTAAGTAATGGGTGGTGCAATCAATCGAGTACAACCCTTCTGCGCTACAAACGAAGGACACACCGATGACAATCACTTTGGACAGTCTCACAATCCCTTCGGATAATCAGTCGATCACGACCGCACGCCCCGCCATACTTGAACTCGTCAGGCCGAACCTGTCTGATCGAGAAATCGAAGTCCTCCGCGAATGGCTCATGAGTGACTCCAAATCATCTGTAGCGCAAAGACTCTTCATCAGCACCGGCACCGTCAACACCCATCTCTCACGCATCCGAGACAAGTACGTACTTGCAGAAAGGCCCGCGTCCACCAAATGCGAACTCCTCGTACGTGCAATCCAAGATCGGATCGTCGCTATCGAAGAACTCTGACAGTTCAGGGGCGAGCATGGTGATGCCTGACGTCGACACGAGAGTCGCATCAGACGACACAGCCGTGACAACGGCCGGGGACAACATCCGGCGACTCTTCGGCAGGTTCATCTGCGTCGGGTACTTTCTTTATCTGATATTGCTCATCCCGGATATTCACGAGGCGTCGACGCTGTCCGATTGGTGGTGGAATCCGCTCGCAGTTGTCACCATTTTCGGTGCCGCACTCGCACTGGGACTTTCGACGTTCCATCGAGATGTCATCTGGGTCAGCCGTATGGCCGCGGTCAATGCAATCGTATTCATCGTCGTCGAGTTGCTGTGGTGGCCTGCCTGGAACGGCGAACACATCTCCGACTACGGTCTGTGGACCACCAACTTCCCCGGAGTCGCCAGTCTCGCCGCAGCAGCCGCCTGGCGACCGACGGCAGCTTTCGCGCACCTCCTCATCGCGGTTGTCATCTCGCAGTTGACCAATCACATCATCCGGGTCAGTCCGACGATGCACCTTCTAGTGCCCGACCTGCTCTTTGCGTTCACCTTCTGCGCAGTATTCGTGGCAGCAGCAGTCATGGCATTGCGGACGGGACAAGAACTCGACGCCACTATCGCCCGTACCCATGCTGCCGCTGCGAGCGCTGCAGCGGCCGAGGCAAAATCCGTCGAACGCGAACGATTCGACGCACTCATTCACGACACCGTGATGTCCACTCTTCTCTCGGCGTCACGAAACAACAGCGATCCGACGGTGATCGAACAAGCTCGCCGAACCGTCGCCAGGCTCGACGATCTGCGCTCCGGCACCGATCACGAAACCAATTTCGACATCGATGGAGTTCTTGCTCAATTTCGTTCGGCAGCTTCGGAACTGGACGAGAATATTACTTTCGACGTCGACAACACCGGCCCATCCGCCGTGGACGTGTACCCGACAGACTCGATTCGAGCCATGTCCGCAGCCCTCGCGGAAGCGTTGCGCAACAGCATGAAACATGCCGGCCCGACTGCTCATCGCCGAGTTTCCGTCACGGTAACGGGCACCCAACTCGAAGTGCTCGTCGCAGACAACGGCGTCGGATTCGACCCGACGACGGTCAGCACACATCGACTTGGAATCGCAGTCAGCATTCGCGGGAGAATGCGTCAACTCGAAGGTGGATCTGCACGTGTGCAGTCAGCGCCGGGACGGGGAACCACCGTCGTACTGGATCTGAAATCCACCGCTGAGGCGCACTCGTGATCCGCCCGGACGGACGAGATGTCCGTGACCTCCTCGGAATGCACAGCGTGGCCGCACGCGCCATGGCCACACTCTTTGCCGTTACCTGTGCAATCTCTGTGCTGTACACCAGTTCCGACGTCAGCGCGGTCTGGCCCCTGTGGTTGGCTGCCCTGGTCTGTTCGGCCTCAGCTTTCACTCTTGTCCTCAGCGACGGCGATCCCCTGCCGCTCGGGCAGAGCATCGCCCTTTCACTGACCGGCGTGGTATCGAGCGCTGCGGTCCTGGCGGTGGTTCCGGTACCGCTGAATGATCAAGCTCAGCTGTGGCAATTCGGTATGTCGACGGCCGTCTTCACATTCATGTGTGTCCGGGGCCGGACCGGGTTCGCGTGGTTCGGTCTTGTTCTGATGATCGCCACGACCATGATCTGGTCCGCCGTCACCGACCAGGGCAGCCTGGTCGGGTTGTCCATGACAGCCATCAACGCGGGTCCGGTCCTCATGTCCACGTTCTTCGCGTACACGATCCGGCCGCAGGCGAAGATCATTTATCAGCTTCGTGAACAATCTACCCAGCGCATTGCCGCCGAATCCGCAGCATCAGCGGCCCTGGAGGAACGCGACGAACAACTGAATCGATTGGATCGCCTTGCCCGCCCTCTCCTCGAACGAGTGGCGTCCGGCATACCGCTGAGTCCCACAGAACGTCAGGACTGCGAATTGCTCGAAGCAAAGTTGCGAGACTCCCTGCGCGCCCCAGGTTTACAGAAGACAAGCGTTGTCGACGCTGTACATGCCGCCCGAAGCCGAGGTGTCGAGGTAGTGATGCTCGACGATCACGGGATGGACGATGCGGATCCGGAGGTACGTGAACGCCTGCACCGAGCTGTGGTTGACGAACTCGCAACAATCACTTCCGGAACGGTGACCATTCGCATTCTTCCCCCACGAAGGACTGCGATGGCCACAGTCCTGATCGACGCCGAAGACGTTCGACGCATCGAATTCGATCACAACGCCGAGCAGGTCATACGCGCCGAAGCTCGGTAATACGAACTATCTGATCCGATCGCCTGCGCGGAGGAGATTGCTGGGAACAGCGTGTCCCACAATTTCTTCCGCGATTGCGGCGGCGCGAATGGATGCGTCCAGGTCAATTCCCGTCGTGATTCCCATATCTGCGAGCATGTAGACCAACTCTTCGGTGGCGATGTTGCCACTGGCACCAGGCGCGAACGGGCAACCACCGAGCCCACCCGTGGACGCGTCAAGATTTTGCACCCCATGCTGAACAGCGGCCAAAGCGCAGGCCAGACCACTACCGCGGGTGTTGTGGAAATGAGCGCCGAGGACGAAATCTCCCACTCTGGCATTGATCGCCTCGATCAGACGTCCGACGCGCCCCGGGGTGGCGGTGCCGATGGTATCGGCTATCGAAAACTGATCGGCCCCGAAAGATTTGGCCTGCTCCGCAATTCGCAGAACACGATCAGGATCGGTGGGACCGTCGAACGGGCAGTCCCAGGCTGTCGCGACTATGACCTCGACGCGTCCGCCGGCGTCGTGAACGATCTGGGTAACCTCCCCGATCCGCTCAGTGGCCTGCTCCGTTGTGGAACGAACATTGGCCTCGCTGTGACCATTCGAAGCCGATACGACGTATTCGACGGTCTTCATCCCGGCGGCAACAGCGCGCTTCGCTCCACCGATTCCGGCGACCAATGCCGAGAATTCGATACCGGGCCAGCGATGCAATTCTGCCGCCAACTGCTCCGCGTCGGCCAGTGCCGGCACTGCGCGGGGCGAGACGAACGACGTCGCCTCGATACGCGGAACACCCGTCGCGGCAAGGGCTTCGATGAGTCGCAGCTTTTCCGCCAACGGCACGGGGTCTTCGATTTGCAGGCCGTCACGTGGTCCGACTTCACGGATACTCACACTGGTCACCGTCATGTCAGATCACGCCCTCCTTGTGCAACGCAGCCTGGTCTTCGGTAGAGATACCCAGAAGTCCACCCCAGATCGCGTCGTTGTCGACGCCTGGCGACGACGCTCCGGCATAACGAACCGACCCTGGCGTTTCACTGAACGTAGGCACGATTCCGAGCCCGAGGACGTTCTCGCCAATTCGCTCGTCGAAGTGATCGACCAACATTCCGCGCTCGATCAACTGCGGATCCTTGACCACGTCTTCCACCGTATTGATCGGCCCGGCAACAACTCCCACATCAGTCAACCGATCGACAAGTGTCACGGGATCCTGATCCTTGACCCATTCGGCGATCAAATCGTCGAGTTCGTCCTGATGTTTTCCTCGCGCAACGTGATTCGAGAACCGATCATCCTGCGCCAACTCCGGTCTGTCCATGATGGCGCACAGACGCACGAAGAGCGTGTCCTGATTTGCCGCGATGACAACCCAGTTTCCCTCGGAGGTCTGATAGATGTTGGACGGCGCAATCCCTTCCAACCGAGTGCCCGAGGGTTGCCGGATGATGCCACCGCGGTCGTAATCCGGAATTGTCGATTCCTGCACTGCAAGACACGATTCGGTCAGCGCCACATCGACTACCTGCCCACGTCCGGTTCGCTCACGGGACAGCAGAGCCGCCAGTACTCCCTGCACGGCAAACATTCCACCGAGGGAGTCGCCGAGGGACAGCGCAATCCGCGGCGGCGCCTGCCCGGGATAACCGTTCAAATGCCGAAAGCCACTGACAGCTTCGGCCACCGAGGCGTAACCCGCACTCTTCGCCTTCGGTCCCGTCTGCCCGTACCCGGACACTCGGGCCAACACCAGCTTCGGGTTGCGCTCACTCAGTACGTCGAAGCCCAGGCCCCACTTTTCGAGAGTGCCCGGTCGAAAGTTCTCGACGACGACATCGGCGTGTTCGATCAGATCGAGAAACAGATCGCGGCCGGCGGCGACCCGTAGATCCAACGTGACACACCGCTTGTTGCGTGCGTGAACCGTCCAGAAGAATCGGTGGCCGTCCTGCTCGGCTTGTCCCCACGTGCGGAGCGGGTCAGGACGATCGGGAGATTCGATCTTGATGACGTCGGCGCCCATGTCGCCAAGCAGTTTTCCGGCGAACGGTCCCGCGATCAATGTCCCGAGTTCGATCACCCGATATCCGTCCAGGGGCCCGGTGGGCGAACCTTCCGACACAGCAGCCTCCTCAGGGGAACGTCTCTCCCTATGCGAGGTTACGTCACCAGGCGGTACCGCAACATCATGTCGTGGTCCTCGTGATCAAGCATGTGGCAATGCCAGACGTACCCCTGCAGGTCGTCCATACCGGTGCCGGCGTGCCCGCTGTGATCTGTCATCCCGCCCCTTGGGAACGTCGCATCCGGATCGAAACCCAATTCGTCAGCCGTCGGAAAGCGCATCGTTACACGAGTTATCGAGTTGGCGTCCACGATCACGGTGTCCTTCGCCCCCGTTTCCCAGACTTCGGGCGGTCGCATCGGCGAGGTCACGAAGGCGTCGGCCGACGGAGTCCACCTCGCACCGATATCCGGCACCGGATACTTCGCCATGAGCGCCGAGGCATCGATACTCTGCCGGCCCAGGACCTGAAAAGTCACCAGGTGCAGGTGAATCGGATGCGGTTCTGTGGTGACATTTATCAGGTTCCATTGCTCGGTTGTCCCCTGCCGTGGCATTTCCAGATCATCGGACGTATACCGCAAGTTGTTGAGCGACATGATCATCGACGGATAGTCGGCCGGGCGTGAAATCTGCATGATCGTGAGATCACGAACCACATCCGGCTTCCCCAGAGGAGCCTCTACCAGCCCCATCTGCTGGGGAACCGATCCGTTGAATCCCGTGCTGTTGCCCACCACGAACCTGCAGAACACCGGCATCAGCACCGTACCGCGTTGCGCCACAGCAAGAGGTACCGGTTCGTCGTTGCGCAACTCGATCGCCGTGCCAGCCTCGAGCAGACTGAAATCGACCAGGATATCTGCCCTCTCCCCCGGACTCAGCCGAATGCGATCGGTAGGCGCCGGAGAGGCAAGAAGCCCACCTTCGGTACCAATCACCCAGAACCGCATACGATTTGCGAAATACAGGCTGAAGGTCGAGTACGACGCCGCATTGAGCAGCCGCAGGCGATACATGCCCCGCGCCACCTCGATCTTCGGCCACACGACGCCATTGACCACCCCCACATCGCCCGGGGTTGCCGGATCCCACTGCCCCTGCGGTGTCGTCCAGATCGAACGAACGCTCTGGTGTCCGTCCGAGGTGAAGATCTTGTCCTGCAAGATCATCGGGATCTCGAACTCGCCAGACGGCAGACCGAGCGAATTGGACGACGTCCCACTATCCGCATCGTCACGCAACAAGTACATGCCGGCGAGCCCCGCGGACACATTGAGCCGCGTCATTCCCATCGCATGATCGTGGTACCAGTGGTTTCCGGCCACTCGACCCGGCGTGTACTCGTGTGTCAGTCCTTCACCCGGCCGCTGAATCAGCTCGGGATGACCGTCGTACTGCGGCGCGGTCACTCCGCCGTGCAGGTGCAGCGACGTGGGAACCTGAGTGCGATCGAGGTCGCTGACGCCATGCAGACCCGGGTCGACATCAGCTGCAAATGGATGTGCACCAATGTTATTGGTGTATCGCACCTGCACGGCTTGGTCGATATGAGCCTCGATCGTCGGCCCCAGATAGTCCATTCCCCCGTACCCGAGCGACGGTGAGTACGGGAGATCGGGATGAAAACGATGCATCGACGACGCCGCTCCGAGGTCGATCCCGCTGCCCGTCACGATCGGTGGAACAGCGAGAGTCTGACGGAAAGGTTCCAGCCTCGGCGACGGCAACTGAAGCGGCCTCAACGGATCGATGTTCGGCAACGTGGGTAGGTCTGCAGCAGCCGATCCCACCGACAATGCGCCGAGTCCTGCCACTAACCCCAAACCTTGAACAAATGATCGTCGACGGATCTTGTGCGGCTTGTCCACGACAGACTCATCCACTGCAGGCCCCTTATCGCTGATGGCATCCGAACCGGGTTACCCAGGACCGCGCTGCACCAAACAGCCAGATTTCGACGCTCCACCCCGACGAACGCACCTCATCGTCGGGTGAAACCCCGGTTCCTACGTCAAACGCTCTGATGCGCCTCGGCGTTTCGTGGGTAGCGTTCCCGAATCTCCGCTGGTGTCACAACCCTCGGATCGAGGGGCTGATCATCGCGCAAGTGGCGCTCCAAAACCTTACCGGTCATCGGTGCAACAACTTTCAGCGCAGCTTTCATTGCTGTGGGCGAACTACCCACGCGCACGGCAATTCTCACCGCCGGTGTAATTGCTTTGTCCACCAGCGCCGGTTGATCGAACCCACCCATGGTCCGCATCCACCCGGGCAGGGTTGCGATTGTCGCCGGCGCCACCAGCCGACTGAATGCCGCGAACTTCGTCCGCCCTTCCGCGCGAGGCGTTCTCAGCAGATAGTGCATCGCACGGTTGGCACGCTCGGAAGTACACAGCCTGGGTCGAACTTCGGCAAAGTACTCGCGCACCTCATCTCGGGAACGCGGAACATCCGACGCCTTACAGGTCTGTAGTTCTGCGGCGATCACGCATTCCTCCCAGTACCGCTGCTCTTCGAGAGCAGACAACGGACCTGGACCGTACATCTCGTAGCACTTGAGCACTGAATGCCAACCCGTCACGTGAATCCAGAGCTGCGAAGCCGGATTGTTTGCGCTGTAACGAGATCCGGTTATCGGCTCGATTCCCGTGGCCTGCGCATGAACAGCCATCAGGTGGTCGGACAACGCCGTCGCGGTCCGCCCGTCTGCGGTTGCCACGGTGAGGAAATACGCCAACGTTCGGTCGAGTCGCCCCGCCGGATCGCTGTAGATCCCGTTCATGTCGGCCACGGCAGCAGCCAGGAATGGGTCGAAGTGTTCGAGTACCACCGATCGCTGGAACCCGATCAATGCCGTCGGCGCAGCCCAGATCTTCCAACTCGGTGAACCTGGACCGAAGAAGCCGTAATCCTCACGCGGCCGATCCATCGTCAATTCTGACATTTTCGGGTCCCCATTCGAGTGCCGGATTGAGCCACCTTTGAATACAACGCCACCGTAGCAATGGACCCCTTCGAATACAACGGTTGCGTATGATTCAATGGAAAGTGGCAGGCAGATACAGGTGAGACTGGGAAGTGAGGCGCAGATGGCCAGCTCGCAGACCCGTACGACGGACGCGCCGCGGCGCAAGTACGCTCCCCGAATGGCGCCGGAGCAGCGGCGGGAACAACTACTCGACGCCGCGTTCACGATCACCGGCCGCATGGGACTCCACAATCTCAGCATGGAAGCCGTTGCCGCAGAGGCCGGCGTCGGCAAGCCAGTCCTCTACACGGTCTTCGGCACAAGAACCGACCTGGTCGAAGCTCTCCTACGACGCGAACACGAGCGAGCAGTCACTCAGGTTCTTTCCACCATGCCCACCGATATGAGTGACATCGGCCCGGCTGCGTCGTACGCCGGAACCGTCGGCGCATTCGTCGAAGCAGTACTGGAGAATCCGACTCGTTGGCGTTTGATCCTCACGCCGGCGGAAAATGCACCGAGCGAGTATCACGGCCTCCTGAAGCTCGCCCGCGGCTCTATCCTTACCCGGGCCGAAGACCTCGCGCGCGCCGGTATCGCACTCGAGCCGAAACTCGAAGGCCTGGACCCGGCTCTACTTGCCCACACCATGCTGTCATTCGCGGAAATGCTCGGGCGGTTGGCAGTCAGCGATCCCGAAACCTACACCCGGGAACGACTCTCGGCCTTTGCCGGTGCTCTCGCCCAGTCGGTATCGAACGGTCCAGGCCGCGAAGCTGGCACCCTTTTCCTCTAGTGAGCACCCATTCCAGCGCGCTGGAAACGGTGCTCACCGTGCACAAAGGGTGCTCACTCCGGGCACAAACGGAAGTGACCCCGCACCAGAAGGTACGGGGCCACCTACAGATGACGCTCAGCCGACCAGCAGCTCCGCGATCTGAATGGTGTTGAGCGCAGCACCCTTACGCAGGTTGTCGCCCGAAACGAAGAGCGCGAGTCCGCGGCCCTCGGGAACACCCTCGTCCTGACGGATACGTCCGACCAGCGAAACATCGCTACCGGCAGCAGCCAACGGCGTCGGAACCTCGACGAGTTCGACACCGGGAGCGTCGGCAAGGATTTCCTTCGCGCGAGCGACAGAGATCGGGTTGGCGAACTCGGCGTTGATCGCGAGGGAGTGGCCCGTGATCACCGGAACGCGCACGCAGGTACCGGAAACCAGGAGGCCCGGAAGGCCCAGGATCTTGCGGCTCTCGTTGCGGAGCTTCTGATCCTCGTCGGTCTCGCCGCTGCCGTCGTCGACCAGCGAACCTGCGAGGGGCAGGACGTTGAACGCGATGGGAGCAACGTAGTTGTTCGGGGCCGGGAAATCGACAGCGCTGCCGCTGTGGACCAGCTTCTCGGCGTCACCGACAACTGCGCGCACCTGGCCGAGGAGTTCCTCGACGCCGGCGATGCCGCTACCGGAAACAGCCTGGTAGCTCGAGACGATGAGACGCTGCAGGCCGGCTTCGTCGTGCAGCACCTTCAGCACCGGCATTGCTGCCATGGTGGTGCAGTTGGGGTTCGCGATGATGCCCTTGACCAGGTTCTTCGCGTCCTGCGGGTTGACTTCGCTGACCACGAGAGGAACGTCGGGATCCTTGCGCCACGCGGAGGAGTTGTCGACAACCGTGGCGCCGGCAGCGGCGAACCGCGGAGCCTGCACGCGCGAGAGCGTCGCGCCTGCGGAGAAGAGGGCGATGTCGATGCCCTTGAGGTCCTCGTCGGAGGTTGCAGCAGCATCCTCGACGACGATCTCTTCGCCGCGGAACGTCAGCTTCTTACCGGCAGAACGAGCCGATGCGAAGAACCGCACCTTGTCTGCGGGGAAGTTTCGCTCTTCGAGCAGTGTGCGCATAACGATGCCGACCTGACCGGTCGCGCCGACTACAGCAATGGTTGTCATCTGGAAACTACCGTCCTGTTCCTGCGTGTACTACCGCTACTTCGTCTCCACCAAGTCCGAACGCGGCGTGGATAACCCGCACGGCGTCGTCCAATTCGGTGTCCTTGACCAGCACGGAAATGCGGATCTCGGAGGTGGAGATGAGGTCGATATTGATGTTCGCTTCCGCCAGTGCCTCGCAGAACGTTGCCGTGACGCCCGGGTGGCTACGCATGCCGGCTCCGACGAGGGAGAGCTTTCCGATGTGGTCGTCGAACAAGATCTGTGTGAAGCCGATCTCGTCCTGACGCTTGGTCAGCATCTCGACTGCCTTGGGGCCGTCGGCCGTCGGGAGCGTGAAGGTGATGTCCGTCTTGTTGGTCTCCACCTTGGAGATGTTCTGCAGCACCATGTCGATGTTGATCTCGGCATCGGAAACTGCGCGGAACACCTTGGCGGCATGTCCCGGTGTATCCGGCAATCCGACAACGGTGACCTTGGCTTCGCCGCGATCGTGCGCGACTCCGGTGAGCAGGGCCTCTTCCACAGGAATGTCCTCCATCGATCCGGACACGATTGTTCCGGGCTTGGTGGTGTATGACGAACGGACGTGCACGGGCACGTTGTAACGACGGGCGTATTCGACGCAGCGGAGCATGAGCACCTTGGCGCCACTCGCTGCTAGTTCGAGCATTTCCTCGAAGGAAACGGTCTCGAGGCGATGAGCGTCCGGGACGATGCGCGGATCAGCGGAGAAGACGCCGTCGACGTCGGTGTAGATCTCGCAGACGTCGGCATTCAGTGCAGCTGCCAAGGCAACAGCAGTGGTGTCCGAGCCACCACGTCCGAGCGTCGTGATGTCTTTGCTGTCCTGGCTGACGCCTTGGAACCCGGCAACGAGAACAATCGATCCCTCGTCCAGCGCAGTGCGCACGCGGCCGGGTGTGACGTCGATGATCTTGGCGTTGCCGTGGCTGCCGGTGGTGATGACTCCGGCTTGCGAGCCCGAGAACGAGCGGGCCTCGGCACCGAGTGAATGAATTGCCATCGCGACCAAGGAGTTGGAGATGCGCTCACCAGCAGTCAGCAGCATGTCCATTTCACGGGCCGGCGGTGAAGGGCACACCTGCTGAGCCAGGTCGAGCAGCTCATCGGTGGTATCGCCCATCGCTGACACCACGACGACGACATCATTGCCGGCCCTCTTGGTCTCGACGATCCGTTCAGCGACTCGTCGGATGCGCTCGGCGGATGACACCGAGGATCCGCCGTACTTCTGGACGACGAGAGCCACGCGTTTCTACCTCCAGGTCGAAATTGATTACAGATATCAGAGGTCGAGCTTACCGAGGTGGTCCTGGGACTTCCCGACGCGTCCTGAGATCCTGCTTCGCATCGACGTCGCGGAATGAGAACTACCCGCCACGTAACCCACCACTGCAACGGCAACTCCGCAGGCAAGAAGGACACGAATGCTGCTGACCAGCGACGTTGCGAGAGTGTCGTACACCGCAACGGCCGCTGCGGGCGACGGGATGTCTTGATCTTGTAAATAGATGCGCCGTACGACGGTCTGTGTCGCCAACAGCGCGATCATCGCTATCGCAGTGGCGAGGCCGACCAGTGACAACGCCCGCATTCGCTGGGGTGCGATCGCGACAGCTGCGACGGCACAGATCGCTGCGGCCCAGGGCAACCACACTGCGGCGCGGTCGAGTGCATTCGACCACCGCTGCGCTTGCACCAGTTCGTCGGATTGCAGGATGTCGAACTGCGGATCGAATGCCGGGAGCCTGTCGACGAGGGTGAAGCCGCGATCGCGTAGACGCGTCCGCAGTTCGGTCATGACCGGCTCCAGGGACACGGTGACGGTTCCCGTATCGTCGGCGCGCACTATGCCGTCGGTTGCCTGGCCGGTGACGGCAGCGGCCAGTTGTGCGTGGGCTTGACGGTTGACGCCGGTCCAGAGCGTCGCGAATTGATCGCTCGAAACCAGCGTGAATGCCACCTCGCGAACGAGGTTCTCGGCCGGACGTGTCAGCACCTGCGGAAACCCGTCCAGCCGCCGAGTCAGCTCTTCGGTCAGTCGATCGGCCACTGCTGCTTGTACTGCGGGATCCGCCGCCAAGGGCGCCACGGTCTCGACATAACTGTCGGTGTCATTGACCTGGGTGTGGACGAACAGAGCGACCACTGATGCTGCTGCGGTCAGTGCTGCGAGAACGATCAACAACGAACAGACGATCCAGCGCAACGCTCGCGTCACGCGGAAGTGGCGCGATAGGGCCGAATCTTCGCCGTGATGCGGTGAATACGGAGGTCGTCTGTGGGTATCCGGAAGGTCTCGGTGACTCGCACCGTCATCAGATTGCGCCCGAACAGGCCCGCATCGAGGAGGTACTCGGCAATCACGTCGTCACCGTCCACCGTCCAGTCGATGTCGCGAATCGCGCGCACGAGACGATACTGTGGACCTCCAGAGAGGCTGCGCCGCAAATGATTTCCCGAAAATCCTGTCTTCAGCCCGACTTCGTGCCGAACTGCGTCCGGGGCCAACGGAACGGAACTGCCATCGTGGCTGAGCAAAGCGTCGAGATAGGCGCGTGCCACGTCGATTCGGGGATCCATGTGGTCAGTCGATCACTTCGAAGTGCGAAACAACAGCACCGAACGCCCGACAAATTCGGCATGTCGCGCAACCCCACCACCTTCTTCCACATCTCAGGAGTAGAGTGCACAGCATGCAGCGCGCACTCCTCCTTGGTTGCCGCGACGGGGTCTGATCCAGACTGGCCTCCCGTCGCGGGGTTTTGTGTGCGCCGGTCGACCAAGCCTTCCGGACATTCGGTCATGACCAACAGGTCATCAGGCCGGGTCCACAATCCTGGAGATCACACCAATGTCCCCCGCTGACGCATTCACCACCGGCTCTCGCACCATCACCCCTCCCACGAAGCCGGCGCCCGCCGACCAGCCTGCGTGGAACACGCAGAAGAACTCGTCGATGCCGACGTTCCGCTACCGCTCCTTCTCCGAAGAAGTAGAGACGGTCTCGCTGCCTGACCGCACGTGGCCCGACAAGATCATCGATCGTGCACCGCAGTGGTGTGCCGTGGACCTGCGTGACGGCAACCAGGCCCTGATCGATCCGATGAGCCCGGCGCGTAAGCGTCGCATGTTCGACCTGCTGGTCCGCATGGGCTACAAGGAGATCGAGGTCGGTTTCCCGTCCGCAAGCCAGACGGACTTCGACTTCGTCCGCGAGATTATCGAAGACGGAGCAATCCCGTCCGACGTCACGATTCAGGTGCTGACGCAGTCGCGTCCCGAGCTGATCAAGCGCACGTTCGAGGCGTGTGAAGGTGCCGAGAACGCGATCGTGCACTTCTACAACTCCACCTCGATCCTGCAGCGCCGCGTCGTCTTCCGCGCCGACAAGACCACGATCAAGAAGATCGCCACCGACGCCGCCGAGCTGGTACTCGCCGAGTCGAAGAAGTACCCGGACACCAACTGGCGCTGGGAGTACTCCCCCGAGTCCTACACCGGCACCGAGCTCGAGTACGCCAAGGAAGTATGCGACGCCGTCACCGAAACCTTGGGTGCGACGCCGGACAACCGGGTCATCCTGAACCTGCCGGCAACCGTCGAGATGGCCACCCCCAACGTGTACGCCGACTCCATCGAGTGGATGCACCGCAACCTGGCCCGTCGCGACTCCGTCATCCTGTCGCTGCACCCGCACAACGACCGCGGAACAGGCGTCGCTGCAGCCGAACTGGGCTACCAGGCCGGCGCCGACCGCATCGAAGGCTGCCTGTTCGGCAACGGTGAGCGCACCGGAAACGTCTGCCTGGTCACCTTGGGCCTGAACATGTTCACGCGCGGCGTCGACCCACAGATCGACTTCTCCAACATCGACGAAATCCGTCGCACGGTCGAGTACTGCAACCAGCTGCCCGTCCACGAGCGTCACCCGTATGGCGGCGACCTGGTCTACACCGCGTTCTCCGGCAGCCACCAGGACGCCATCAACAAGGGCCTCGACGCCATGAAGGTCGACGCCGACAGTCAGAACGCCGACATCGACGACATCCTGTGGCAGGTTCCGTACCTGCCCATCGATCCCAAGGACGTCGGCCGCAGCTACGAGGCCGTCATCCGCGTCAACTCGCAGTCCGGCAAGGGTGGCGTCGCGTACATCATGAAGGCCGATCACGGTCTGGTGCTGCCGCGTCGTCTGCAGGTCGAGTTCTCACAGTCGGTCCAGAAGATCACCGACGGTGAGGGCGGCGAGGTCTCGCCGAAGGAAATGTGGGACGTCTTCCACGAGGAGTACCTGGCTCCCGTCATGCCGCTCGAGCGCATGAAGCAGAAGGTCACCGCTTCCGAAGAGGACGGCGGCACCGACTCCATCACCGCAATCGTGAAGGTGAACGGCAAGGAGCAGGAGATCTCGGGCACCGGCAACGGTCCGCTCGCAGCCTTTGTCGACGCTTTGGGCAGCATCAACTTCGATGTTCGGGTTCTCGACTACTCCGAGCACGCCATGTCCGCTGGTGACGACGCGCAGGCTGCGGCCTACGTCGAGTGCGCCGTGACCGGTCCGGACGGTCAGAGCACCGTCGTCTGGGGCGTCGGAATTGCTACCTCGATCACGACCGCGTCACTGCGCGCCGTGGTGTCGGCGGTAAACCGCGCGAGCTAATTTCACCAGTTCTCTCAACTGTGGCTCCTATCCGATTCGGATGGGAGCCACAGTCATTTCGTCCGCGCCCCGAGTTTCCGGTGGCCGCCTCAAAACTAATTATTCATCGCGAATCACCCATCAAGGATGATGCAGACACTGCTTGCGCGTGAGATAGTCAGCTCAGATTAATCCACCTTGCGAAATGGAGCTCGACAATGGATTCCTTCTGGGATTTCCTCTGGCTGATCGTCATCACGTTCGCGTTCGTCGCGTACCTGATTCTGCTGTTCTCGATCATTACGGACCTGTTCCGCGATCACAAGACTTCCGGATGGAAGAAAGCGATCTGGATTTTCTTCCTCTTCGTCATCCCGTGGCTCACCGCGCTGGTGTACCTCATCGTGAAGAGTGACGGAATGGCGCAGCGCTCCATGGAAGCTGCCAAGCATGTTCAGCAGGCACAGGAGAGCTACATTCGCGAGGTTGCCGGTAAGTCTCCGGCCGAATCAATTGCTGATGCCAAGGCACTTCTCGACGCCGGCACCATCACGCAAGATGAATTCGCAGCGCTGAAGGCTAAGGCCCTCGCCTGATACCTTCCCCACGATTAGTGTGGGGATGCACTACCGAAACGGGAGCGACACTAATCGTGTCGCTCCCGTTTTTGCGTTCATTCTGCGACTGCTCTCACGACATCGCGGAAAGCGTCGAGCACCAGTCCGATCGCCGGACTTCGCTCAGCCTGTAATCGCGTTGCCAATTCATAGATACGGGCCGCCCGCACACCGGCCAACGGTTTCCTCGATACCCCGGAATGAGTGACCGCATGCCGGGGCATCAATGCCACTCCGTGCCCGGCCGCCACCAACTCCTCGATGACACGGAAATCGTTTATCCGATGCCCGACTCGCGGTTGCACCCCGGTAACAGCCGCAACCGAAAGCAGTACGTCGTCGACCGGAAACCCGCCACGCACGCTAATCCAATTCTCGTCGGCTAATTGTTCCAACCGAACCGAATCTTGCTTGGCCAAGGGATGATCCGGCCGCAACACCAAGTCGATCGGTTCGCGCATCAGAGTCTGCACGGTGACGCGCGGAAATGATGTTCCGACGGCGCGCTCGTCGCGGTGCGTGAGAATCACATCGTGATCAGCCAACAATCCCGGGACCGCCGACGCCGGTTGATCGACGTCGCAGGCATCGATGTCCACGCCCGACCCTTGCAGCGCCGTCAGTACCCCGGGCAGTAGTAGCGCGGCGCCTGACGGGAAGAACGCGACGCGCACTTTGCCCCGGGGCGAACCCCGATACAACGCCATCTCCGCGTCGGCACGCTCGAGAGCGGCCACGACGTCGTCCGCCCGCCGGACCAATGCGCGACCCGCGTCGGTGAGTCGAAGCTTGCGGCCGTCAGGCTCCAGGAGGGGCACGCCGGCCTCACGGGCGAGGATCTTGAGCTGCTGTGAGACCGCGGACGGCGTCATCGAAAGTGCTGCTGCGGCAGCTGCGACGGTTCCCCTGTCGGCCAGTTCTCGAAGAACTCTCAACCGGGTCGCATCCATGTAGCAAAACTACATCAATGGTGCATCTTTATTCGCTTGTGCTGATGCTTTGAACGGCTCACGATAAGTGCCATGACTCCCCGCGACCGGCTGCTCGGATTGACCGTCATCGTCTTGTGGGGACTCAATTTCCTGGCGATTCGCGTAGGCCTCGACCATTTTCCGCCGTTCTTCTTTGCCGCACTGCGCTTTCTGCTCATCGCGATTCCGGTGGTGATTTTCGTGCCCCGGCCGCAGGTTCCGATGCGATGGTTGCTGCTCTACGGTTTCGGTTTCGGCTTCGGCCAATTCGCGTTTCTGTTCTGGGCGATGCACACCGGAATGCCGACCGGGTTGGCGTCGCTGGTGCTGCAGTCATCTGCACCGTTCACGGTTCTGTTGGGCGCCGTCCTGCTTCGAGAAAAACTCAGCGTGTGGCAGGTTTCCGGGATCGGCGTCGCGGTGGCCGGCATGGCGCTGATCGGCTGGGATCGCTCGCATCATGCGGCATTGCTGCCCGTGATCCTGACACTTCTGGCGGGCTTGTCCTGGGCATTCGGCAACCTCGGTAGCCGTCTTGCCGCCGCGAATACCGTCGGCGATCCGCAGCCGATGCGCCTGATGTTGTGGATGTGCGTCATTCCCCCGCTGCCGATGCTGGCGTTGTCGGCGGCGGTCGAAGGCCCCACCGCGGGCTGGCGTGCACTCTCGACGGCATTGAGCATCGACGGCCTGCCGTCACTGATCGGCCTCGCTTACATCGTTCTGCTGGGCACCATCGTCGGAACGGGCATCTGGACCACACTGATGAGTCGCTACCCCGCCGGCAAAGTGGCTCCCCTCTCCCTCCTGGTCCCGATTGTCGGAATCGGCGCGTCCTGGCTGTTCCTGCATGAGACACCCAGCCCGTTGTCACTGGTGGGAGCCGTTATCGTCATCGCGGGGGCGATCGCCACCCAGAGGCGCCCAGCACCGGCGGCGACTGTTCCCTCGAGCACAACTCCACTCGAACCACCTGCGCGACTCGGCGTCTGAGCGCGCGCTGTGCAAAACTCGGGCCGTGGGAACTGGACTAACGATCACGGCGCGCGGAAAGCTCGCCCTGCGCGCTGCCGCAGCAGCATCCTGGGCATCGCAGAAAGCCGGCCGAGGCAAAGGGTCGATGATCGGCGGGCTGATAGCCCTCAAGATCGACCCGACGCTCATGACACAGCTCGGACGCGGAAAACGCACCGTCGTAGTCACCGGAACCAACGGCAAGTCCACGACGACGCGCATGACCGCAGCGGCTCTCGCCACCGTCGGCGAGGTGGCGACGCAAGCGGACGGTGCCAACATGGACGCCGGCATCGTCGCAGCCCTGGCAACCCGCTTGAACGCTCCCATCGCCGTGCTGGAAGTTGACGAACTGCACGTCCCTCACGTTGCCGACGCCGTGAACCCCGAAGTGATCGTGCTGCTGAACCTGAGCCGCGATCAGCTCGACCGAGTCGGCGAGATCAACATGATCGAACGCAGGTTGCGGGCATGCGTTGATGCGCACCCGAATGCGGTCATCATCGCGAACTGCGACGACGTATTGATCACGTCGATTGCCTACGACGCACCCAATGTCGTGTGGGTTGCCGCCGGCGGCGGCTGGGCCGGAGATTCGGTCAGCTGCCCGCGCACCGGCGAGCCCATCGTGTGGGAGGGAAAGCACTGGCGCAGTACGGGTTCGGACTTCGCGCGGCCTGAGCCGTCATGGTGGCTCGACGACAACAACCTGTACGGCCCGGACGGCCTGACCATCCCGATGACACTGACTCTGCCCGGAAAAGCCAACCGCGGCAACGCCGCTCAGGCTGTTGCCGCAGCGGTCACCTTGGGCGCAGACGCGGCAGATGCCGTTGCCGCAGCGTCCACAGTCCAAGAAGTTGCCGGGCGCTACAGCACCGTCCAGGTCGGAGCCCACTCCGTCCACATGCTGCTGGCAAAGAATCCTGCCGGCTGGCAGGAAGCCCTGTCCATGATCGATCCGAGCGTCGACGGCCTCGTTATCGCTGTCAACGGGCAGGTCCCGGACGGCGAAGACCTCTCATGGCTGTGGGACGTGAAATTCGAGCACTTCGAAGGCGTCAAAGTGATCGCTGCCGGCGAGCGCGGAACCGACCTGGCCGTCCGCCTCACCTACGCCGGTGTCGAGCACACGCTTGATCCGGACCCCTTGCGCGCCATCGCTTCCTGCCCGCCCGGACGCGTGGAAGTGCTCGCCAACTACACGGCATTTCGCGACTTGAACACTGCTATCGCCAAGGAGACCCGCGATGTCTGACTCGACAGTGCGTATCGGCCTGGTCCTCCCCGACGTCATGGGCACCTACGGCGACGGCGGCAATGCTCTGATCCTGCGTCAGCGTCTGCGGATGCGCGGGTACGACGCCGAAATCATCGACATCACACTCAATGACCCGGTCCCGGACTCACTCGACGTCTACACCCTCGGCGGCGCCGAGGATTCCGCTCAGCGACTCGCTACCCGGCACCTCACCAAGTACCCGGGCCTGCAGCGCGCGGCCGAGCGCGGCGCACCCGTGCTGGCTATCTGCGCGGCCATCCAAGTTCTGGGCAACTGGTACGAAACCTCCAGTGGCGAGCGCGTCGACGGCGTCTCCATGCTGGACGTCACCACCTCACCGCAGGAAAAGCGATCCATCGGCGAAGTGATCACCAAGCCTCTGATCGACGGACTCAGTGCCCCACTCTCAGGTTTCGAAAACCATCGTGGTGGAACAACTCTGGGTACCGCCGCCTCAGGATTTGCGCGTGTCACCCATGGCGTCGGCAACGGTGTCGGCGACGGCCTCGAGGGCGTCGTCCAGGGTTCCGTGATCGGCACCTACATGCACGGACCGGCATTGGCCCGCAATCCTGAACTGGCTGATCTACTGCTCAAGCGCGCTCTGGGCGTAGACGAACTTGCACCGCTTCATCTCCCCGAGGTGGATCAACTGCGCAAGGAACGTCTCTCCGCTCGCTAGCCTTCGGCCGTGGAGCCTTCGGACTTGGTGCCTTCGGTGAGAATCAACTCCACTGCGAGGAGCGCCGCGCACGCCAAGCCGGCGACAAGTTCCGGCACGGCGGTGAAGGTGCCACCCAGAACGACGACGACGGCGATTGCGAACGGAGCCAACGTTCGCGTCGACGAATCATGCAGCCGAATGTGAATGAACCACAACGCCGCAAGGATGACCGCGACAGGAATGGTGACGGCAGCCCCGGTCACCAGGGCGCTACCGTCCCCGTGGGCGGTCCAATAGTCGACGCGCGCAGCCAATCCGGCGCCGATGGCCGCTGCTGCCGCAAAGATGAAGTAGTGCCCGAAACCCCAGACGAACGGTGACGCATCGTCACCGCCGAGGGCATCGCCCGCGTTTCGCTGGAAGTAAGTACAACCACCACAGGCTGAAAACGATGAGGATGCCGCCGATCACGACGTACGCGACCTTGGCCGCCGGGTGTTCGCCGGCCACCGCGTCCTGAATCGCCACCGTCGTCGACAGGATTGTTTCGCCCAGGACAATGATGAAAAACAGCGAGTACCGCTCGGCAATGTGGTGCGGATGCCACGGCGTCATCCCCGGCTTCTCCGAGATGACCGGCACCGCGAATTCGCAGAGAACCAGGAACAGGAATGTCGGCACGTAGAGTGCCGACGGAACGAAGTAGAAGCCGATCCACCCGGCCTGAACCAGAACGACACCGAGTGCGTATCTCCGTGCGGTGAGCGCATATTCGGGACAGTTTCTCGAGACTCGAATCCACTGAATCACCAACGCTATTCGCATGATGACGTATCCGACGATGATCAGTAGGGCGTCGTCGTCGAAGAATCGCACAATCCCGGCGGCGAGTACCAACGAGCCCAGGATTTGAAAGATCGTCAGCAACCGCGCGATACCGTCGTCGTTGTCGAAGGCGGAAGCGAACCACGTGAAGTTGAGCCACGTCCACCAGATCGCGAAGAAGGCCATCACAAAGTGGCCGACGCCCAAGGCCCAATGACCGTCACTGATGGCGTGGTGAAGTCCGGTGGCGGCCTGGGCAACTGCCACGACAAAGCACAGGTCCGTCAGTAGTTCGAGTGGTGTGGCTACTCGGTGTTCCTCGTTCGGATCGCGAGGAACCAACGGACGGATGAACGAACTGACACGATTCACGGTTCGCACAGTAGCGCGCCGAGTGCCGATGCGCTGGACCACTCGACTACCCACTTAGCGGGATTCACCGCTACGGCCAGGATTGTCGTGATACGAGTAGAGGGAACAACTCCTGTCTGCGGTAATCCCGGACCGGGGAAATCAGCCTGCGGGCTCAGTCTTGTAGCGAGGTAATTCTCTATGTCCATTGCACTTTCCGAAGACCAGCGCGCCCTCGCACAGTCGGTTCGCGATTACATCTTGCGGGCAGAACCGCTCATCGAAGCTCGCGAATGCCTCGACAAGCCGACAAACGAATTGCCCTCAGGATGGTCGACTTTCGCGGAACTCGGCTGGCTGGGCGTCCATCTACCGGAAGAGTACGGTGGCGCCGGATTCGGCCTGCCGGAATTGACGGTAATCGTGGAGGAATTGGGCGCGGCAATGGCGCCCGGGCCACTGCTGCCGACGGTGTGGGCGTCGGCTGTCATCGCGGCAGCGGGCACCAGCGAGCAACAGGAAGCGCTGATTCCGGGCCTGATCGACGGAACCGTCGTCGCGACGGTCGGGATCAGCACCACTGCCACGCTGTCAGGTTCGACGGTCGAGCTGACTGCGCCCGTAGAGATGCTCTGTGCGGCAACGGCAGATATCCTCCTCGTCTCGATCGGTGAGGACGTCGTCGTTTTGCGACGCGAGCAGGTGCAGGTAACGGACTCGCCGACTCTTGATCCGACGCGCACCGTCTCGGCAGTGACCACCAACGGCCGCGTCGACGCCGTCGCAGTTCTGGCGGGCGCGGGTGCACACGCCGTCTCGATCGGCCGCACCCTGGCTGCCGCCGAAGCCGCCGGAGTGATTACTGCGGCCACAAAACTGGCCGTCGAATATGCAAAGGACCGCTTTGCGTTCGGCCGCGCGATCGGCTCGTTCCAGTCGGTCAAACACATCCTCGCGAACATGCTGGTAGACCGCGAAATGTCCACCGCGGCTGCCTGGGACGCAGCGCAGGCAGCATCCGACAACGAGGATCAGAGCTCGTTGGCAGCAGCAGTCGCAGTTGTGACAGCTCTACCCGCGGCCATGCGGGTTACCCAGAAGTGCATCCAGATCCACGGCGGAATCGGGTACACCTGGGAGCACGATGCCCACCTGTATCTGCGTCGTGCCGGGGCTCTGAATGCCGCATTCTCCCCCGTCCTCGCCCGCGCTGATATCGCCGACGCCACCGCAGCTGGGATCCGGCGCGAATCGACCATCGAACTGCCGGCCGAGGCTGACGAATACCGCGAGCAGGCGCGTGAATTCGTGAAGAATGCCGCTGCTGCTCCCGCCGATCAACTGCGTCGCCTACTGGTTGATTCCGGCTACGCCGTTCCGCATTGGCCGGCGCCGTGGGGCCGCGGCGCCGGTGCCGTCGAGCAGTTGGTACTGGAAGAGGAACTGTCGACAGTTGATCTGCCGCAGTACGGAATCGGCGAATGGGTGCTGCTCACCGTTGTCGGGCACGGTACCGCCGAACAGCACGAGCGCTTTGTCGACGCCAGTCTCATGGGCACCGTGAAATGGTGCCAGTTGTTCAGTGAGCCCGGCGCCGGTTCCGATGCCGCGGGAATCACTACCAAAGCTCGGCGCGTCGACGGCGGCTGGATTGTCAACGGCCAGAAGACGTGGACCAGCGGCGGCGTGACGTCGACGCACGGCATGGCGACTGTCCGCACCGACCCCGAGGCACGAAAGCACAAGGGCATCACCATGATGCTCATCGACATGGCTGCTCCCGGAGTGCAGGTGCGCCCGATCAAGCAGATCACCGGCGACTCACACTTCTCCGAGGTTTTCCTCGACGACGTCTTCGTTCCCGACGCCGATGTACTCGGCGACGTCAACGGCGGGTGGGGCGTTGCACGCTCTGCTCTCGGAAACGAACGCGTGACGATCGGCCGTGAACGACTGGGCCTGGGCGTCACGTACAGCATCCACGATCTGTTCACCGTGGTGCGCACTACGAACTCCGGGATGGACGATGCTGTGGCCGACCTTGTGGCTGAGGATCTTTCCCTGCGGGCACTCACCACTCGCATCGCAGAAATGGCTGTACTCGGCGCCGGCCCGGGACCCGAAGGCGCGGTGTTGAAGCTGGTCGGCAGTGAGCACGGACAAAGGCTCGCCGACGCCGGACTGCTGCTCTCCGGATTCCTCCCGAGCGACAGCGAATCGAAAAAGCCTGTCCATCACAGCTTTCTGGAGGTTCGCTTCCAGACCATTGCCGGCGGGACATCGGAAATCCTCCGCAACCAGATCGGCGAGCTCATTCTCGGACTACCAAGGGAGCCGGCTCTTGCCTGATTCACTCGACCCTTCACTCACCGGCCTTACCGATCTTACCGGCCGCACCGCGATCGTCACCGGTGCAGGCGCCGGCTTGGGCCGTGCGGAAGCACTGGCCCTGGCCGCTCGTGGTGCATCTGTCGTTGTCAACGACATCGGCTCCGCGGCGCAGGATGTCGTCCGCGAGATCGAGGCTCTCGGATCCCGCGGGGTAGCCGTGACCGGCGACGTCAGCGACTGGTCGCTGGGAGATCACCTGGTCGAAGCGGCAGTCGATTCATTCGGCAGCCTCGACATCGTTGTCAACAACGCCGGAATAACCCGAGACGCAATGCTATTCAACATGTCCGAGAAGCAATGGGACGACGTCATCGCGATCCATCTCAAAGGGCATGCGGCACTGTCACGCTCGGCTGCGATCCATTGGCGCGCAGCAGGCAAGGCGGCGGGTGGCCCGGTATACGGGCGCGTAATCAACACCGCCTCCGAGGCATTCCTGCTCGGCGGTGCGGGTCAGGCCAATTACGCTGCGGCCAAGGCCGGAATCGTCGCGCTTACGCTCTCTACCTCACGTGGTCTGGCGAAATACGGCGTTACCGCCAACGCCATCTGCCCACGCGCCCGGACGGAAATGACTGCCGGAGTATTCGCCGGCGGAGAACCCGCGACGGGGCTGGACATCATGGCGCCCGAGCGCGTCGCCACCTTCGTCTCGTTCCTGGCTACGCCAGCAGCGCAGACGATCAACGGCCAGGTGTTCGTCGTCTACGGCGACATGGTTGCCTTGATGGCCCCGCCCACGGTGCAGCAGAAATTCGTGGCCTCAGACGGGACCTTCACGGTGGAGGAATTCGCCGATCAACTGGTTCCGTACATCGCGGAACTACCAGCAGGACAGACTTACTCCGCGACCAGCATCGTCGCGCTCGATACGACGGGGACCTAACCACTGTGCGCCTCTATTAACCGCCCGCGGTTAATAGAGGCGCACAGCTCAGGCTGTCGGCAACATCGCCGACCGGCCGTGCGCACGAAATTCCGATTCTATGGCTTCGCGGCCCGCATCATCGAGGGGTACATACTCGTTCGTCTTACCCACACGCAGGTACACGGCATCTGTACTCACCCAGGCTGCGCGACGCAACGGATTCTTGTTGACCTTGTTGCTGCCGGTCAAGGGAATTCGGTCGATGACTCGGACGAATCGCGGCCACCACTTTGCACCCATGTCCGGCTGTTCGCCGAGGAACTCTCCGAAAGCTTTGGCGTCGAATCCTTTTCCATCTTCCATCTCCACAACCGCCATCACCTGATCACCGGTCCGAGGATCCGGAACGGCGAAGATCGGTGCAGCGGCAATTCCCGGCGCGCGTTGCAACACTCGCTCCACCGGTGCAGCCGAGAAGTTTTCGCTGTCCACCCGCAACCAGTCGGACGAGCGCCCGGCGAAATAGAAGTATCCGTCCGAGTCGCGGTAAGCGAGGTCTCCGGACCAGAAGTCGGCGCCCTTGACACGATCCGCCATCGCTCCGGGGTTCTTGTAGTACCCCTCGAAGGTATGGGCGAGGCCGATCGCCACCATCTCACCGGTGGCTTCGGCATTGATCAGCCGTCCGTCACTGTCGAATTCCGCAGGTGGACATTCGAGGCCGGTCTCCTCGTCGAGGACTCTGATGTCGAGTCCATTCTGTGGAACGCCCAGCGAATCCTTCGGGGTCTCCGGTGTTCGCCCGATCCGGAACACGCCTTCGCTCAGTCCGTAGCCCTCCATCACCGTGCAGCCGTAACGTTCGGAGAATCGCCGCACGTCGGTTTCCGACGCCTCGGTACCGAAGGCCAATTCCAGGGCGCTGTGGGCGTCTCTCTCGTCCTCGGGCTGACTCAGCACATAGGAGAGGGCTCGACCGACGTAATTGACGTAGGTGACGCCGTAACGATGGATGTCGGGCCCGAACTTGCTTGCCGAGAACTTCCTCGTCATCGCGACCGTTGCACCGGCGTACATCGCGGGAGCGAGATTCAACATCACGGCATTACCGTGGAACAACGGCATGCACAGATACGTCACCGAATCCCGTCGCATCGAGACCCGATCGACCATGGCTGCGGTGAGTCGCGCCAAACGACCCTGCCCGACGATCACAGCCTTCGGTGCCCCTGTCGATCCGGAGCTGAAAAGCAGCAACGCCTTATCTTCCGGGGTCGGTCCGGTCTCCGGGAGCGACGCTCCACGGAATGGTGCCAGGAATTCGGCATACTCGACGCTGTCGATGTTGAGAATCCGTTCCGGCGGTAGGCCGTGAGCCGTTCCCTCCACCAGATGCGCCAGCGCGTTCTCGGTGATCACGATGTCTACGTCACCGTGGCTGATGTCGTTGGCCAGCTCCAGGCCGTTACGGCTCGCGTTGATGCCGACAACCGCTGCCCCGGCCAAAGGTCCGGCGGCGAGCCAGAATACGAAGTCCGGAACATTCTCGAGCAGGACGCCCACGTGGATCTGACGGCCGTCCGGCTTGGGAATCAACGCGGTCAATGCCGCTGCGCGATCAGCACTTTCCTGAACAACCTCACGCCAGGACCAGGAGCTGTCCTCGTACCGAAGACCACCTCCGTCGTCCCCAGCGCGGCTTCGAATTATCTCTGCATACGTGTCCATATCTAGCTCCCTACTTCAGCAGTTCTGCCGGCACCGGCGCCGGCGGATTGAAGGTGAGGTAGTGCCCCGGAAAACCGTTCTCGTCGAGATCGTCGGGTTGCCAGCCCTCCAACAGTCCGCTGCCATCGAGTGCATGAACCGAGCGTCGGAATTCCTTCAGTAGTGGCAGGCTGAACGCCACTCGGCCGGTTACCTCGGACGGTTCGGCAGTGCAGAGCAGCAGCGCCGCCTCGGCCATCGTGTCCTCGGGCTCGGACGGCCATCCCGGAACCGCTGCGGCAGCGTGCTCGGTCGCGACGCCACGGTTGGGCGCAAGCGAATTCACAGCGATGTTATCGCCGTACAGTTCCATCGCGGATCCCGTGCTGATGCGGTCGATCATCGCCTTCGTTCCGCCGTACAAGACAGAACCGGCCAGCGGATGCGGCGCAAACGGCGGACCGACGCGCGGACCGGCCTGCCGGGACGAAATATTGACGATCCATCCCGCACCGTTCGCGCGCATGCTCGGGATGACCGCCTTCATCAGGTCCCAGGTGTTCCACACGTTCGTTTCGACGGAGTCGTAGAACCACTCTCTCGGCATGTCCGCAAAGAGTCTCTCGTAGCGCCGGGACGCGGCAACGTTGTTGACGAGGATGCTCACCGGGCGCCCGAAGCTTTCCTCGATTCGGGCGATCAGAGCGCCGCGATCGAGATCGGGTTCACCCAGATCGACGGCAAAGCTCTGCGCGGTTCCACCTGCCGCCGTAATCAATTCGACGGTTTCCTCGAGCGAGCCCTGAAGATTGCCATCACCCGAACGCAACGTGCGAGAGACTGCCGCAACGGGTATTCCCTCTGCTGCAATACGTCTCGCTATCGCCCGCCCGATTCCTCGGCTCGCACCCGTGACGACCGCAAGGCCTGCGGCTGTGGTGCTGTCATTCGTCATGCCGATACACCTTCCGTTTCCCCGACCACCGTGTCGGGCTGTGTTCCTTGGCGTGTCCGCTAACCCAAGACGTGTGGTAACGGACCAAGTTGTACAAGCTGACGGCCTCGGTTCCGGCCGGTCAGAACGTTTGCCAACGCCCGCGGGGCATTCTCCAACCCGTCTACGACGTCCACGCGGTAACGCAGCCGTCCCGCATCGAGTTGTTCGAGCGCCCACTCGCGGTAACGCGGATAATGCTTGTAGTGGTCGTAGACCACAAAGCCCTGAATTTTCAGTCGCTTACGAAGTACAGGGCGCAAAGGTGGGCCGAAGTCGGCTTCGGCTCCGTTGTACTCACTTGCCATCCCGCACACGACAACCTGACCGAAGTCGTTGAGCTGCTCGAACACCGCGGCCAACGTCTCACCGCCCACGTTGTCGAAGTAGACGTCGACACCTTCCGGACAGGTCCTCGCCAATCCCGCAGAGATCGTCTCGTTCGTCCGATCGATGCATTCTGCAAAACCGAGTTCATTCACGACATAGGCGACCTTGTCGCCACTTGCAATTCCGACAACGCGGGCGCCGGCCAGCGCAGCCATTTGTCCTGCCACCATCCCGACGGCGCCGCCGGCAGCCGAGATCACCACCGTCATACCGGCTTCGAGCTTTGCCGCGAAGTTCAGTCCGCAGTACGCCACAAACCCCGGCCTACCGAGCACTCCCAGCTCCGCTTCCAACTGAAATCCCGGACGGGGTTCCAACAAGTCCAGATACTCGCCGCGAACCGTGTGAAACACCTGCCAGGTATTCCCGCCACGGACCAAGTCGCCCGGCGCAAAATCCGGATGCCGCGACGCGACAACCTCACCCACCAACGCACCATCGAGGCCTGCCTGCGGTGGGCTCACCCCGGCCAGAACGATATCGCCGATCCCGGCCACCGCGCCGAGTGGACCCGGACGCCCGTCGGAGGCAGGCAGCCGCCGACGGGCACTGGGATCGATCGCAAGATAGCAGGCCCGGAACAGCACCTCGCCGTCTTGCGGTTGCCGAATCTCGGCTGCGGCGATCGCAAAGTCCTCTGCACGTGGAAGTCCCTGCGGTGCGCGAAGCACGCGCACCGCCAAGTTCTCCCCCGTGGTCATACAGGTGCGCCGATCGACGCGCCCTTCTCCAGAACATTGGCCAGTTCCATGCCGACCGCGCCCGCGCTCCCCAGGGAGAACGCGATTTGACGACCCCACAGGAAGTAGCGGTGGATCGGGTAGTCGATGTCAGCGCCGATTCCGCCGTGCAGGTGCTGGGTAGCGTGGACGACTCGCAGTCCACCACGCGACGCCCACCACTTGGCTACGAGTGCAGCAGCTTCCGCTTCGCCCTCCGCTCCCGTGTCCATCAGCCACGCTGCGCGTTGCGCGGTCAAGCGAATGCTCTCGGTGTCGAGATACGCATCGGCAGCGCGCACCGACACCGCCTGGTTGGTGGAGATCGGTCGACCGAACTGGATGCGCTCGGACGTGTACTTCGCGGTCATGGCCAGTGCTTCTTCGCACACACCAACAGCCAAGGCTGCCAGCGCAACCCGTGCTCGTCGCAGCGTCCAATCGAAAATAGCTGTTCCGTCACCCGGAAGAACGTCGGCAGCTGTGACGACTGCTCCGTCGAAGCTCACCGCACTGTTGCTCTCGTGATTGGTCACGTTCAGCGTGGTACGGACGAGACGTTCGGCGGGCACGATCATCACGCTCGTGCCACCGCCGGGCATTCCTACCGGAACAACCAGTGCCACAGCAACATCGGCAGCAGCCACCGATTCGACAGTTCCGTAGAGAGTCCAACCATCACCCGACGCCTCCGCCCGGACCGGCAGATCAGCGCCGTGACCAGTCTCGAAAGCACCCGCGACGATCACGGAACCGTCGAGCAGGCCTGGAAGCCACGACGCTTTCTGCTCCGGACTGCCGAACTCGGCAATCGGCAAGGCTGCGGTGGCTACAACCGACCACAGTGGGACCTGAGCGACGCGTCGGCCCTGCTGCTCGAGAACTGCAGCGAGACCGAGCATTCCGAGACCTGCACCACCAGCCTCTTCAGGCAGGGCGATTCCGAGAAGGTCGGAATCGGCGAGTACCTTCCACAATTCCGCGTCGAAACCACCCGACTTCTCGACCTCACGCAATCGATCGACGGTAGACTTGGCGGAAAAGATCGACTCACCCAGATCCCGCACTGCGGACAGGTTGTCGTCGAATTCGAATTCCATGTCAGCTCTTCTCGTTTGGTACGGCAGTGTCTTTCGATACGACAACAGGTCGACGACGCGCGGCGAGCCTCATACCCAGACATTTGGCGGCGACGATTTCACGCATCACTTCGTTGGTGCCACCGCCGAAGGTGTTGTTCTGGGCGCGCCGGCCCAGGTTTTCGACGCGGCCTTCGAGCGCCGCTCCTGGCGTTCCCGGACGCAACAGCCCCTTGGCTCCCAGGATTTCTTGCAGCATTCCGTACGCGCTCACCACTGCTTCGGTGCCGAAGATCTTGGCGGCAGCAGAGTCTCCACCACCCAAGGTGTTCGCCGCGACATCCGCGACCAGTCGGAGGTTCATCAGATCGGCAGCACTGAGCAGGGCGTAGATCTCGGCCAGTTTCTCGCGCACCCAGCCGATGTCGTAGACACAGCCGTCACCGGCCGGCTCGGCCTTCGCCCACTCGACTACCTCGGCAAAGAGTTCGTTGGCGACACCGCCGCGAGCTGCCAATGCCACACGTTCGTGGTTGAGCTGGTTGGTGATGAGCTTCCAGCCCTGATTGAGTTCACCGACAACATTGGAGAGTGGCACACGAACATCCTCATAATATGTTGCCGAGGTGCTAATTCCGCCGATGGTGTGAATTTCGGTCACTGAGAAACCGGGAGCACTGGTCGGCACCAGCACCACAGAAATACCTTCGTGGGTCGGCGCATCCGGATCGGTGCGGACGGCCAGCCACACCCAGTCTGCGAAAACACCGGCGCTGGTGAAGATCTTGTTGCCGTTGATGACCAGATCGTCACCGTCGATACGCGCGCGGGTTTCGAGGGCAGCGAGATCGGTACCGGCGTTCGGCTCGGTGTATCCGATAGCGAAGATCAACTCGCCGGCCAGGATCGGCCGCAGGAAGAAGTCTTTCTGCGCCTGCGTTCCGTGCTTGATCAGTGCGGGGCCGACGGTGTTGAGCGTGACCAGGGACAGTGGCGCATTCGCACGGATAACCTCGTCGTAGAACACGTACAGAGCTTCGGGGTTCTCACCCCGGCCACCGAATTCCTCCGGCCAGCCCAGGCCCAACCAGCCGTCCTTACCCATCTGACGCAGTATGCGGTCGAAGACGGGGCCGCCTTCGGTTTGGTCGACCAACGCGCGGCGGTCGTCTTCGTTGATGATCTCGGCGAAGTACGCGCGCAATTCCTTGCGCAGAGTCTTCGACTCCTCGGACAAATCCAGGTACATGGTGAAACTCCTCGAGAGTGAGAGCTAGGAGCGCGGCAGGCCGAGAACGCGCTGCGCGATGACGTTAAGTTGAATTTCGACGGTTCCGCCGCCGAACAGAATGGAGGGCAATCCGATGTGGTCGATGGCGTAGTTTGCCTTCGGATCAACCACTGCCGCACGGGGTCCCAACAAACGGAGCAAATCTCGCGACCCTTCGCGCTGAGCCAGCGCGTTGTACACCTTCGAGACGCTGATCTCGGCGCCGGGTTCTTGATCGGCCAGGCGGGCCGAGACGCCGCGCAGGTTCATGGCAGATAGTGCCAGCTCACGAGAGATGCTGTGACCCAATCCTTCTACGGCGTCTTCCCTCGAGCAATCGTGACTACCGTCGGCGATGACGGTTCGGAACTGATCGCTCGAACCATGATGCAATGTGCTGCCCATACTCAGGCGCTCGTTCGACAATGTTGTCGCGGCAAGCTTCCAACCTTGGCCCGGTTCGGAGACAAGGCAGTCGTCCGGAATGAACACCTCGTCGAGGAACACCTCGTTGAACTCCGACTTGCCTGTCGACTGCTTGAGCGGCCGGACGTCGACGCCCTTCGATGTCATATCGACCAAGAAGTAGGACAGTCCCCGGTGTTTCGGTGCATCCGCGTCGGTGCGGGCGAGGCAGACGCCCCAATCCGCCTCGTGTGCACCCGAGTTCCAGACTTTCTGCCCCGAAATGATCCAGCCGCCGTCGACCTTACGTGCTTTGGTGCTCAGCCCAGCGAGATCGGAGCCTGCGCCGGGTTCGCTGAAGAGTTGGCACCAGATGATGTCGGCGCGCAGCGTGGGATCGACGAACCTGTCGTGCTGCTCGGCATTGCCGTGTTCGAGGATCGTCGGAAGCACCCACTCACCGATCACAGTGGACGGTTGCGCCCATCCGCGCGTGGCGAACTCATGGGCGATGACAGCCTGTTCCTTGGGTCCCGCTCCCAGCCCATACGGGGCTCGATAGTGCGGTGCAACAAGTTTCGCCTCGGCAAAACGTGCGCGCCGAGCACTCCCCTTCGCCGGAGCCCAACTTGCGGCGGTGGTTCCGTCATCAGGCAGCAACTCGACGTCAGCGAAGACGCGGCGCACATCGGCGCGCAATTCCGGCAACAGGTCGGGATCAACGAACGAGAAGTCGCGAACAGCATCGGCGGAGCGTTCCCCCAGTGTGTGCGCCCACCTCTCCTCCGAACCGACAACGGCCGCAATGCTCAGTGCACGACGCCAATACAAGTGCGCATCGTGCTCCCAGGTGAAGCCGACACCGCCAAGCAATGTGACACATTCGAGCGCGTTCTCGATCCCGATGGGCAACGCCGCCAGCGCCGCCTGAGCGGAAACGAGCTGCTGCTGATCCACGTCGTGGTCTTCCGACCGTGCTGCATCCCAGGCTGCTGCACAGGCAATTTCGGAGCGCACGAGCATCATGGCAGCTTTGTGCTGAACTGCCTGGAAACTGCCGACGGGGCGACCGAACTGCTCTCGCGTCTTGACGTAGTCGACAGCGGTGCGCAGCGCCCAAGCCGCAAGTCCACTCGCCTCCGCGGCGTACACGGTATTGACGATCAGCTCGACACGCTGCGGCAGCAGACCATCTACGATCTCCGCGTCCGATACCGGGTGACCGGTCAGCGTCAACGTGCCGATCGCCCGTGTCAGGTCAATACCGTCCTCGACCTCGACTACCGCTGTGGCAGCCGGGGTGAGCCGGAACCACAGTTCACCTTCGCTGCTCTGGGCCTGTACAAGAACAACATCCGCGCCCGGTAGACCCAGGGCCGGATCCGATGTACCGGTGACGCTCCAGCCGGTTTCGGTGCGGACTGCCTCTACCCCGACACCCGTGGACACAGCTCCGGTAGCTCCAGCGCCCAACTCACTCAACATTGTTGCTGCCGCGCTACCGGAACCGGTCGCGAGAATTCCGCCGGTGACAACGGTCGGGACGTACGATCCGGGATAGAGAGCCATGCCCAACTGTTCGACAACCACCGCAAGTTCTGCGAGCGAGGCACCGTCGCCGCCGTATACCTCCGGCAGATGCACGGCGTGCAATCCCTGGTTTACCAGCGAATCCCAGGAATCCGGACGATCACCGGCGGCGTACCGCTTGAAATTGGCTCGGGTGTCGGCAATTACACCGCCGCGGGCCGCGAATGCGGCTACCGCTTCGGCGAGATCACGGTGGTCTTCGAGCAGGGGCAGGGCCATGGCTGGTTCCTCAATCTTCGGTTCTACTGGGGCGTCAGATACGTTCGAGAATCAGGCAGGTGGTTGCGGCTGACGCGCAGATCGCGATGAGGGCGATGGACTTGTCGCGTCGTTCCAGTTCGTCGATCGCATTGGCCAACAGTCGAATACCGGTTGCTCCGGCCGGGTGCCCCAGCGCAATGGCACCACCGTTGACGTTCAGCAGATCCTGGTCGACGCCGTGCACCTGCGCAAACGACATGGGCACCGAGGCAAACGCCTCGTTGACCTCGAACAGATCGATGTCGGCAATCGTCAGGCCCGTCCGTTCCAGCACTATGGACGCTGCGTCCACAGGACCGTCGAGCATGAACTCCGTGTCACCACCGATAACGCACTGCGCCAATATCTTCGCCCGCGGACGCACGCCCAACGCAGCAGCACGGTTCTCCGACATCAGCACGGCAGCACTCGCCCCATCCGACACCTGCGAAGATGTTCCGGCTGTATGCAATCCGCCTTCCTGGACGGTGCGCAGTTTCGCGAGGCCTTCCAAACTCGACTCCCGAAGCCCCTGATCGCGGTGAATCGGAACATCGGACTCCGGAACCGACACGTCGATAATGTGCTTGTCGAATCGTCCGGCATCCCAGGCGGCAGCGGCACGCTGTTGCGAGCGAAGCCCGAAGGCGTCAATATCTGCGCGCGAGAAACCGCGCTTGACGGCGATCCGGTCGGCGGCCGTGTACTGATCCACGGTGTCGAGTGACCACGACTCGGGTCGGGGTGTTCCGAGGCCCGTGCCCACCTTGTAGGTGAGCGGAGCCCGCGACATCAGTTCCACCCCACAGGCAATGCCGACGTCGACGGCGCCGATGGCGATCTGACCGGCCAGCAACTGCACCGACTGCTGCGCCGTGCCGCACTGCGCGTCGATGGTGGTGCAACCCGCCTTCAGCGGAAGACCCGCGTGCATCCAGGACGTACGAACGATGTTGCCGAACTGCTCCCCGAGCGGCGTCACGCAGCCGCCGATCACCTGGTCGACGGTATTCGGATCTACTCCCACCCGATCGAGCACACCGGACTGCGCATATCCCAACAGTTCGGCCGCGTGGACTCCGGACAGCCAGCCGTCCCGCTTCCCGAACGGCGTGCGTGCTGCGTCGACGATGACGGGGTTCATGTCATTTCCTCGGTTCGAAGTTCTGCTGCGTCGAGACCGCGGACGATCAATGACCAATCGTCGATCAGGTCCAGGCTGACGCATGATTGTGCGGTGAACTCGGTGTCGCAATCACACAGCGCTGTGACCGCTTCCACCATTTGTTCCATAGATTCGACCTGATCCGGACGGATAGTCTCACCGACCAGGACTCTTGCGCCCTCACTGAGCACTGCTGCCCGCGGTTCGATCGTGTTGACGCGCACACCCGCGCCGTAAAGTTCGGCACCCATGCCGTTACTGATGCGGTTCAGCGCCGACTTGGAGGCTCCGTACACGGTCATCGCTGTTCCCGGTTCGATCAACGTGAACGGCGGACCTTGCCACTGCTTCGTGGTTCCACTGGACACATTGACGATCCAGCCGAAACCCTGTGCCACCATGCCGGGTATTACTGCCTGCATCAGATCGAGTGGCGCGTGGACGTTTGCCTCGAAGACCACACGCCGCCGACGGAGCGGGTATTCGGACAACGGCGCGTAGATCGCTGCTGCCGCGTTGTTCACCAGGATGTCGATAGTCCCGCCGATCTTCTCGATCGCCTGCGGCACAACGGTGTCACGCTGCTGTTCGTCCGTCAGATCCGCGACGACAATCTCAACCTTGGTTCCGTACTTCGCAATTCGAGCAGCGGTTTCCTCGAGGCTGCCCAGCAGGGTTGCGTGTGCGCCGAGCGTTCGAGCCACCAAAACGACGTCGGCGCCCTCCGCTGCCAGTCGCTCCGCGACACCCGCACCGATTCCACGACTTGAACCGGTGACCAGCGCCCGGCGACCTTCGAAACGTCTCGTCATGCTACTTCCACCTCGAAGCAAAGCGGTTGATGCTCTCCGCAATCCGAACGACCTCGTCTTCGCGCAAGCCGTGACTCATACCGAGAGTCATACCGCGCTCGAAAACTGCGTCAGCTTCCGGCAATCCTTCGGCCGGCTGACGGTATTCGATGTTGTTCATCATCGGATGGCGAGTGACGTTGCCACTCCACACAGTTCGCGTATCGATACCGTCGGCTTCGATGGCTTCCTGCATATCGCTACGCGTGAAGGGAGCGTCCTCGTTGATCATCACCGGGTAGCACAACCAGGCCGTATCCAGACCGTCCAGTTCGACTGGGGGTGTGAAGAATTCGGGATGCGCACTGTATGCCGCAGTGAAGGCCGCGAACGTGGCCTTACGTGTCTTGTAGTTCTGTTCGAGCTTGTCGAGCTGCACGACGCCGTAGGCGGCACCGAGTTCGGATGGTTCGAAATTCCACGACATAAGCTCGAAAATGAAATCGTTGTCGTAGTCGACGCCGTCGAGCTCTTCCCGGAACACGCGACCGGTCTTCGTGCTACCGAACAGGTTCGGCTCGCTACGTCGGCCCCAACGGCGAAGCAGCAGCGCTTTGTCGCGACTCGCTTCGTCGTCGACCAACACCATGCCGCCGGTGCCGGCGCACGTGATGATGTGTGCCATCGAGAAGCTGGTAACGACGATATCCGCGCGCGAACCGGTGGGTGTACCGCGGAGGGTGGCGCCGATCGCGTCGCAGGAATCCTCGATGACCTTGAGCCCGTGGCGATCCGCGATGTCGCGGATGACGTCCCAGTCGGGGCAGTTGCCGGCCAGGTTCGGCATCAGGATGGCACCGGTCTTCTCGGTGACCATGGCCTCGATCTTGGTGACGTCGACGTTGAACGTGTTGGGCTCGACGTCCACGAACACCGGCACGAGGCCGGCACGCACGATCGGTGCGATGTCGGTGGAGAACGTCAGCGGTGAGGTGATGACCTCACTGCCCGCAGGCAGGCCGAGAAGCTCGACCGCCAGGTACAACCCGGAGGAACCGGAGTTGCACATGACACCGAACTTCTTGCCCGCCAAGGCTGCAATGCGTTCTTCCATCTCGAACACGTTCTTGCCGATACGCAGTCCTTGATTTCCGCTGCGCAGGACGTCGACTACCGCCTGAATTTCCTCTTCGCCGTGGGTAGCCCGCGCATAGGTGATCCGCTCGTTCATAGTTCCTGCTTTCTTTCAACGTGGAGTGCAGATTCAGTGATCGATGAAAATCAGTGATCCGCGGAGAGAACAAGCGCACTGTGCGGGACGGGCGAGCCGCCGGTCACCAGGACGTTGTTCAGGGTCTTCGGAGGTTGGTTGGTGGAGGTGCCGCGGATCAGCCGGACGCCTTCGGCGATTCCGTTGACCCCGTGGATGTAGCCTTCACCAAGCTGACCACCGTTGGTGTTGATCGGAAGTCGGCCTCCCAGTTCGAGATTGCCGTCCGCAATGAAGTCTTTGGCCTCGCCGCGTCCACAGAACCCGTATTCCTCGAGTTGGAGCAGCACCATCGGAGTGAATGCGTCGTAGAGGATGGCAGCATCGATGTCGTCTACACCGATTCCGGCCTGGTTCCACAACTGACGTGCGACAAGCTCGACCTCGGGCATGCTGTCGATGTCGTCACGATAGTAACTACTCATCGAAATCTGTTGGGGACCAACACCTTGAGCTGCACCCGTGATGATTGCCGGCTTGTGCGGCAGATCCCGCGCCCGCTCTGCACTCACGATGACCAGCGCCTGCCCGCCGTCACTTTCCTGGCAGCAGTCCAGCAGACGAATCGGGTCGGCGATCATGCGCGAGTTCTGATGATCCTCGATGGTGATGGGACGATCGTAGAACCAGGCCTTGGGGTTGTTGGCAGCATGCTTGCGTGAGAGAACCGAGATCTGCCCGAAATCGGCACTGGTGGCGCCGTATTTGTGCATGTAGAGCTTGGCCAGGAACGCTTCCTGCTGAGCCGGAGTAAGAAGTCCGTAGGGGTTGATCCAGTTGCGGTATTCCTGATCAGTCGACTGGTTGTACGCGAAAGGCGGTGGGCCGGAACCGAATCGGTGACCTGATCGTTCGTTGAATGCCCGGTAGACGACAACGACGTCGGCGACTCCACTCGAGACGGCCAGCGCGGCCTGCTGAACGGGTGCGCACGCACCACCGCCGCCGTGCGGGATGCGACTGAAAAACGTCAGTTCGGGGATACCGAGGGCCCGGGCGACGGCGATCTCCGGGTTGTTCTCCATGGTGAACAGCGCAAAACCGTTCACTTCTTCGGCTTCGATCTGCGCGTCGTCGAGTGCCGCCATGACGGATTCGCAGGCCAACTGCCATTCACTGCGCCCGGAGTTCTTGGAGAATTCCGTGGCTCCGATTCCGGCGATCGCTGCTGCTCCGGAAAATCCTCGACTCATGCCGTTGCCCCTTCCACAGACGTCACCGTCACCGTGGCGGTGACGTGCGTTCCTCGTTCGTTGCGCCCCTGCACGGCGACGGTCACGGTTGAACCGTCCTTCTCCACTACCTCGCCGGTGAAGGTCATCGTGTCGCCGGCGAAGTTCGGAACACCAAGCCTCAGTGCGATTTTGACAATCCGCGACGCCGGGCCGGACCAGTCGGTGACGTACCGGTCGATGAACCCGTTGGTGGAGTTGATGCTCATGAAGACGTCCGGCGTTCCACGTTCCTGAGCCTTGCCCGGATCGTGATGGACGTCCTCGAAGTCCTGCGAAGAGATCGCGGCTGCCACGATGAGCGTGCGGTCCAGCGGTAGTTCGAGTGCAGGCAGACCAGTGCCGACTACGCAGTCGAGAAAGCTCATGACGGACTCTGCCCGCGACGACGGAGCTGCGGCAAGATCTCGCCATGCGCGTGCTCGGAGAAGCCGACTTCGAGTTCCATGCCGAATTCCAGTTCGTCGTGGTCGATTCCGGCGATGTCCGCGACCAGGCGGGTGCCTTCTTCGAGATCGACCAGTCCGACCGCCAGTGGGTAGTCGAACGCCGGATCCTTGGGGTGGTGCAGGACGGTGAAACTGTGCAGGGTGCAGCGTCGCGTCGATTCGACTGTGTCCCAACTGAACGAGCGGCACGACGGGCACGCCGGTGCCGGCGGGTGCCGCAAGGTCTTGCAATCCGCACAGCGCTGGATTTCCAGACGGCCCTCCTTCGCAGCTTCGAAGAAGAAAGAATTGTCTCCGGTGACGGTAAGTCCGGGCACCGAGGTCCGGGGAACCGGTGCTGGGCTGGTCGGTACTGCGGCCTCGCTCATGCGGGCACCTCCTGCGTGTCAGGGTTGAATCGGAGCAGTCGAAATCGCTCTTCCACCAGAGTCTTTCCGGCTGCGTCGACGTAGTTCTTGAAGAGAGTGATGAAGCACCCGTGCCCGAGGCCGGTCTGCTTGAACGGTGAGATGGACTCGATGGTGAAGTGCGCGGTGACCTGATCGCCGGGACTCAGTTCCGCGAAGTACTCCTGCTCCACGTTCGTCGCGACTACCGAGGTGTAGCCCGCCCCGTCGAGCAGTGCCAGCAGCCTCGAGTAGGAAAAGTCCTCGACGGCGCCGTCTTTCCGAAGTTGTTGAACTTCCCGGTAACGGCGATATCCGGACATCACCCAGGTCGAGATCATCGCGGGCGGGCAGACGACACCGCGCCTACCGGTAGCGCGGGCAGCGTCGGCGTCGACGTAGATGGGGTTGTTGTCGTCGTGCGCTTCGACCCAGTTTCGGATCATCGCCTCGTTGACGGCGTAGCGCGCGACACGCGGCGGTTCGGCCTCCGTGCCGATGAATTGCGGAAACTGTTTCTCCAGGTTCTCCACTGAAAAATCCTCCACGTTCACGAGAGTTGAGCAAGCGCTTGATGCTGAAGTTAGCATAGGAACCCGAGAGCTGAAATACGTGATCCCGTTCGTCAGATCGGAGAGTCGGCCGGCGTGTTCTCCGGCAGCCCCCTACCATTACTTCAAGTCGAAGAACGCGATAGTCGCCAAGCTCGTGCGAAACTTCATCACCGACATTCAGCTGCGCTTCGACCAAGTGCACGAGACAGCCATACCGGCGCGACAACGATCTCCCGCAATCCGTCGACGGCCCGTCCCGCGAAGTCCGCGAGCATTGGATGAAAGCGACCGCCGAGGGCATCGATCAAGGTATCTTCCGCAAGGGCATTGCCCCCGAGATCTTCTATCGAACGGTGCGCGATACCCTCTGGTCGACGACGTATTGGCCGGACCGCCAGAAGTACACCACCGACGAGTGTGCGGATCTGATGATTACGCTCGTCCTCTCGGCATTCAGGGCCACCCCAGCAGCAAATGCTTCAACTTTTCTGCTGGCGTACCCACTGCCAATGGCTCCGGCGCGATCGCATTTCGCGGTCACCCTGTAGCACGCGAATCATTCGGAGCACTCGCGTAAACGTCGAGTGGTGTGGGTCAGCTCTACATGACCCACACCACCCGACGTAAAATTTCAACGACCGAAGACGGTCCCGCCGTTAAGATGAATGACTTGGGAGTTCACAAAGCCTCCACCCTCGCTACATAACCAAACTGCAGCAGCTCCAACGTCGGAAGGCCTTCCAAGCCGTCCTACGGGAATATTCTTGATTAGCTTTTGTACGCCCGAGTCTTGGTTTTGGTGGATCCCTTCCATTAATCCCAAAGCCAAAGCGTTTGCAGTTATTCCCTCTGCGCCGTATTCAACGCCAATATGCCTGATAAGAGACTCTGTACCTGCCTTCGCCGCACCGTAAGCCGAGACGCCAATCGAAAGACCACGGGATGAGGCTCCGGAAGAAATTTGGATAAGGCGCCCCCATCCCCGGTCAATTTGCAGTGGAATAACAAGTTGCACAAGACGAATCATGGCAACCAAGTTTAGTTCGATTTGTAGTTGCCAATCTTCGACCGGCATGTCCGCAAGTTTATTTGGTCGGCCACCTCCTTCAATTATTCCAGCGTTATGAACAAGTATGTCGATGCCCCCAAACTCCTTTGCGATGTTGGATACGGCAGACTCAACTAGGTCCGGTCCCATGACATCGAAAGCATAGGCAGTGCCACTGAAACCCGCTGCGGTAATCGATTCTGCGACCGATTCTGCCCGTTCTTGATAGAGGTCATTTACGATAACTTGTGCACCTGCCGACGCCAGAGACATTGCAATTCCAGCTCCAACACCTCGGCCTGCGCCCGTAACCAGGGCCACGCGACCTTCGAGAGGCAACTTCTGACTCATAATTTCCATCTTTCTATCGGTTGCGACCTTTGCGGAAATGGAATTGTTGATGATGTGGACGATATTCAATGTGGAAGTTCAATCTCCCTAGTCATACCGTCAGTAGTCATGAACGAGCTACACCTTCGAAGTACCGCCGCGGTGTATCAACGAGCATTGCCGTGATCTGCTCCTCTGTAACTCCCCGTTTCCGCACGTAAGGCAGCACATCGTTCGCGAGGTGCAGGTAGTTCCACTGAGGAAACGCGGCTAACGCCGAGGGCTCAGACCAATCCGCGTAGCATGCCGCGTCATGGGACAGCACCATTTGGTCAGCAAATCCCCGACGGCACATCTCGATCAGGGTGTCGGCGCGGGTTTCGAATGTCGTCTCGACATTGATGCCGAATCGATCCATGCCAAGGATGAACCCCGCCTCCGCGAGTTCCGTCAAATGCTCGACGTCATCAGTGTCACCGCTGTGACTAAGGACGATCCGGTGTGGCTGAACGCCTTCTTGTTCACACAGGATCTTCTGGATGTGTCGGCCAGAACGAGTTTCGGGGTGCGTGTGCACCATGATGGGAACTCCAGTTCGGTGGTGCGCTTTCGCCACCGCACGCATGACCCGCTCTACTCCGGACGTCAGTCCAAGTTGATCAATCGCACATTTGAGTAGACCAGCATGTACGCCGGTATCTGCAATTCCCTCTTCGATGTCTTTGACGAAGAGGTCCACCATCGGGTCCGGGATTCCCTCCCCGATGCCTGGTCCGCGGTGTCGAAAGAAGTACGGAACTTCGTCTTGGGTGTACAGGCCAGTAGCCACAATGATGTTCAATCCGGGTACTTGTTCCGCGATTCGTTGAATCCTCGGGATGTATCGACCCAAACCGACCACTGTCGGGTCGACAATTGTTCGAACCCCCTGTGCTACTAGTGCCGATAGCTTCGAGATCGCGTCAGCGACCCGCACGTCCTCATCACCCCACTCTTCTGGATAATTCTGCTGCGTATCGGCGCTCAGAACGAATACATGTTCGTGCATGTATGTTCGTCCGAGTTCGGCGGTGTCTATGGGGCCGCGAACTGTGTACAGCGGTGACATAGGAGCTCCTCGACTGATATCTGTCGCGCAGACGAACAAGGATTTGTGGCGGTTCGCGCAGGAAGCGCTACGCGGGCCGATCGGCCACTGGATAAGCACAATCCAACTGAGCCCACCCTCTCGGCAAGAGTTGACCAAGCGCTTGATCTCGAAAGTAGCATAGGATCACGAAAGTTGAAATACGCGATCCCACCGGCACATTGGCGAGCAAGGACAAGGGTCTCCACGTCGGGACACACCTGGTCGGTTCCGAACCCGAGCCATCAGGCAGGATTGCGGTACGTCGAGAATTAAGAAAACGCCTGCTCGGAGCAGGACCTTCACCAGCGGAGACCACGTGGCAGCCACACCGGATCGTCGAGAGAAAATCCTCGAAAGCTCAGCGGAATTGTTCGCACAGAAAGGCGTCGCGTCCACAACTGTTCGCGACATCGGAGAGGCTGCCGGCGTCTTCTCCGGCAGCCTCTACCACTACTTCAAATCCAAGAACGCGATTGTCGCGGAGCTACTTCGCGGATTCATGACCGACATCCAAGAGCGCTTCGACCAGGTGGCGAAGACTGCCGAAGGTCCCGAAGATGTCCTACGAGGCCTGATCCGGGAAACGCTGCTCGTCATCGAACTCCACCCCTTCCCGACAGCCATCTATCAGAACGATCGCGCCTATCTTCGCGACAACGATCTGCTGCAGTCCGTCGACATCCCGTCACGGCAAGTTCGCGAGCACTGGCTGAAAGCCATCGCGGCCGGCGTCGATCAAGGCATCTTCCGCAAGGACGTCGCTCCCGAGATCTTCTACCGATCCGTGCGAGACACCTTGTGGTCGACTACGCACTGGCCGGACCGTCAGAGATACACAACCGAGGAATTCGCGGACCTGATGATCACGCTCTTCCTCTCCGGATTCCGCATCACCGTGCGCGAGTGAGTTCCGGTAACTCGAGATCCTTGGGGGTTCGGCCCTGCGGAAGTAACAGGGACACGGCAAAGACAACCACGGCGCAGCCCGCACACACCAGATAGGCAACAGCAAAACCCGTCCACGACGTGGAATGCTCACTGCCGCTGACGACAAAAGCAGCCAGAACCGTCGCGACCGTCGCACTGCAAAGGGTGCTTCCGGACGTTCGCAGGAGCGAGTTGACGCCGTTCGCGGCAGCGAGTCGCTGACGCGGCACCGCAACAAGAATGAGCAGCGACAGTGTGCTGTAGACGATTGCCGTTCCGACAGCCGTAATACCCAATGCCGCAACCACTCCCCAGAGGGGCTTACCGGCAACGGCGTGGATGCCGTAGCCGCCGGCCAGAAAAACTGCACCAGCCAACATTGCCGTCCGGGAACCGTAGCGGTCCGTGATCCGTACTGCCACCGGAGAGAACAACACCATCGCGATACTGGCGGGAATCTGACAGAGCGCGGCGGAGATGATGGTCAGTCCGTAGCCTGCGCCCGGCCCTTTCGCACCCTGCAGCAATTGTGTTGTGATCAAGGTGTTTCCAAAGAAGGCGAAGCCGACGAGCAACGCCGCGATATGCGGGATCAGCACGGCACGCTTCACCAACGCCCGGACATCGACAAGGGGGTTGACGTTGCGTCGCTGCTGAAATACCCAGAGTGTAAAGAGAACCAGCGACGTGGACAGCATCGAGATCACCGAACCGCTGGCCCACCCCCAGCTACTGCCCTGAGTGATGGGTACCAGCAACAGGATGAGCGCCGCACTCAGTCCCACGGCGCCAACGCCGTCGAATCTGCCCGACGGATTGGCTTCCGACTCGCGAATGAACACCACTGCGGCGAGTGTCACCGACAATCCGATCCCCGTGGTTATCCAGAACAGCACGTGCCAGTTCGAATACTGAGCGATCATCGCGGAGAACGGAATGCCCAGCGCTGTACCGACTCCCAGCGTTGAACTCATCATGGCGACAGCACCGTTGACCTTGTTGCGCGGAAGTTCGTCGCGCAGGAGCGAAATTCCGATGGGGATCACTGCAGATCCGGCGCCCTGAAGTGCTCGCGCAAAGATCAAAACCGCAATATCCGAGGAGATCGCGCACAACATCGAACCCAGCGTCATCAAGGAGAACGCGACCAACAGCATTTTCTTCTTGCCGAACATGTCGGCCAGACGCCCGAAAATGGGCGTGACAACGGCACCGACCAACAGAGTGACGGTGACAAGCCAGGACACTGCCGTGCGACTGGCACCGGTGAAGTGCGGAAGTTCGGGAAGCAGCGGGACGATGACCGTCTGCAGCACGGCTTGAAAAACGGCCGCTGCGACAACAATCGGAAAAAGAAAACGTGAGCGGGCTGAGACAGTCGATGGAACTGGCGCACGGTCGAGCGTCGTCAAACCCTCACCGCCTGCCTCAGAAGGTAAATATCCGTTCACCTAATGTAGGTGAACGGACATTTACCAGCAAGTAGTGTGGCGACGATCACCCATCGAGAAGTTGTTGCACGAGCGGCGCATACATCGCCACAACCTCGTCCTGAGTGCCCGTCGCATGACCCGCCAGCATCCGCCGACGCATGATGGCCACCCCCGCCACCATCGACATCGCCAACTCGGCACGGAGCCGCACATTCGGGCCCGACAACCGCGCCGCCAAGGTGTCGATCATCTGCGTCGAATAGTTCTCGCGCAGCTTGCGGTTGCTCTCCTCGCTGACGCCGCTCATGAACAGCAAGCTCATGGACAGTGGCTTGTACGATTCGAGCGGCTTGGTGAACAGCGACACCAACCGCTCGCCAAGTGCCTCGTCGGGCGCGTCGAAGGCCGTGATTGCCGCAGCCCGGAAGTCGACCAACTCGTCGTACAACTGCTCTTTCGAGCCGAAGTACTTGATAATCAGCGGCGCGCTGACGCCGGCGTCCTCGGCAATGTCCTTGAGCGTGATCTCGCGGTACGGACGCGTGGCAAATGCCTTGCCGGCGGACGTGACGATCTGGGCCCGCGTCTCTTCCGAGCTACGACGCCCAGTGTGCGCACCACTCATCAGGCGTTCCTGGACAATTCACGGCGCCCGGACAGTGCCCTGCCCAACGTCAACTCGTCCGCGAACTCGAGATCGCCGCCCATGGGAAGCCCGGAAGCCAAGCGCGACACCGTCAAGCCCGGAATATCTCGCATCATGCGGACAAGGTACGTTGCCGTCGCCTCACCCTCGGTGTTGGGGTCGGTGGCAATGATCACCTCGGCCACGTCGACACCGTCCTCCTGATTTGCGATGCGAGCCAACAACTCCCGTATGCGAAGCTGATCGGGTCCGATGCCGGACAACGGATTGAGTGCGCCACCGAGAACGTGGTAGCGCCCCTTGAATTCCCTCGTACGCTCCACAGCCTGAACGTCTTTGGGTTCCTCGACGACGCAGATGATCGTTCGGTCCCGACGAGAATCAGCACAAATTCTGCACTTCTCCTGATCGGAGACAGTTCCGCACACCGTGCAGAACTGGACTCCGTCGCGGATGCGCGCCAGGGCGTTCGTCAAACGGTCGATCGCAGTCGGCTCGACCGAGAGAAGATGAAAAGCGATGCGCTGAGCACTCTTGGGCCCGACCCCGGGAAGTTTCCCGAGTTCGTCGATCAGATCCTGAACCGGACCTTCGTACACGTGGTCTCGTCTCTAGAAACCGGGGAGGCCGGGGAGGCCTCCGCCGAGTCCGCCGGCCAAGGGGCCGAGCTTCTCCGCTGCCACTTCCTGAGCCTTGCGCGACGCGTCTTCGATGGCACCGATCACAAGATCCTGAAGAGTTTCGACGTCGTCAGGGTCCACGACCTTGGGATCGATCTGCAGACCGACCACCTCACCGGTGCCCTTGACTGTGGCAATGACGAGTCCGCCACCGGCCTGGCCGGTGACCTCCGCCTGTGCCATTTCCTGCTGCGCAGCCATCAACTGCTGCTGCATCTGCTGAGCCTGAGCCAACAATGCGGACATATCTGGCATTTCACCTGGTTGCACTAGCGGTCCTTTCTACAGAGTTATCCACACCAGGGTAGTCGGTGCGCGCTACCGTGAGCGGGTGCGCCGGAACCAGTCAAATCACCGTCAACTCTCGTCAACGATATTGCGTTGCGCTGCCCTCTCGATCGGCCTCGCTGCCGCACTCGCCACCGCGGGCTGCACGATCCCCACCGAGACCGCCGAGGCAGGCCCGGTCAGCACTGCGGCCGCTGCTGTCGCCGTCAGCCTTCCCGAGACCACTACCGTTCCCGCAGCCAACACCGTTCCCGAGACTCTTGTCGGCAAGGTCGTCTTCCTCGACCCCGGACACAGTGGCTCGAACGACGCATCCATCAACACCCAGGTACCCACCGGGCGCGGCGGAAGCAAGAACTGCCAAACCACCGGCACCAACACCGATGCAGGGTTCCCCGAGCACACCTTCAACTGGGAAGTCGCGAGCCTGGTGAAGAACGAACTCGAAGCCGAAGGTGCCACAGTCCTCCTGAGCCGACCCGATGATTCGAGCGTCGGACCATGCGTCGACGCCCGGGCCAACTCGGCCAACGCGTCCGATGCCGACGTCGTGGTCAGCATCCACGCCGACGGAGCCACGGCGAGTGCCGAAGGCTTCCACGTCTGCTATTCCGCCCCGCCGCTCAACCCCGTCCAAGCCGGGCCTGCGGTGGCATTCGCGGAGACCATGCGCGACTCCCTCACCGATGCCGGCCTCACGCCATCCACCTATATCGGTGAAGACGGCCTGGCACCGCGCGCCGATCTCACCGGACTCAATCTCTCGGAGCGGCCGTCCATCCTCGTGGAGCTCGGAAACATGCGCAACGCCGACGAGGCAGCCCGCATGAGTAGCCCCGCCGGACAGGCCGAATACGCGTCGGCAGTATCGAACGGTGTGCAGGCTTTTCTCACAACCCCGTAGTGCGCGACCTGTGGATAACTCACGGTTATCCACAGGCTCGAATTCAGTCCGGTTACATCGGGTGCGGCCCGATACCGTTCTGACATGGCCCCGATCCTTCAAGCAGATCTCGAAGCACTACAACAGTTTTCGGCCGATCTATACAGCCAGTCCGACGCGATCATCACCGTCGATACCCTCGACGAGGTTGCCGATGCCTACCGGTTTCTGTCCGGACGGATCAGCGGGTTTGCGTCCGGTGTTGCCGCCACTTCCCGACTGCTCGAGGCCGCGGAGCGTGACTTCACAGACGCCTTGCACAGAATTCAGTTCTAATGCGTCCCACCATCTCCGAAGTTCGCGCGTGGTCGCCGGAACCACTGCGAACGGTGAGTTCGCAACTGATCGAGGCGGATCGGCGGGTTGAAGACATTCTCGACGAGAGCCGACAGCGGGCTGATGCCCAATTCGCTACGTGGAAAGGTGTAGCCGCAACTGCTGCCGGCGCCCACCTGTCCACCACTCTCCGTGCGTCCAGCCGCATATCCATTGCCGTGCGATCGATCGCGGATCTCCATGCCGGAGCAGCAAATACGCTCGGACACGCATACCGCGAGGCCAGAACAATCGCCAACGAGGCCACATTCTCGGGGATGACTGTCACCGACATCGGCGAGGTCTTCCCACCCGCCCCACTCTCGCCGATCAATGTGGCAGATATTCTGCAGAACAACCAATACGCAGAGACGGCAGTAACTTTCGGCCGGAACCTATCGGCAGCACTCGACACCGTGGAACGCGTCGAACTCGACTCCGATGCGGCCTTGGCGATCGCATTTCGTCAACTCTCCGAACTGCTCGAGGCACCGTCCGCCTTGGTCAGTGGCCCGATCATATTGCCGGACAACCCCACTGAACTGAGCACCTATTGGAATACCCTCTCCCCCAGCGAAAAAGATTCCCTGGCGACGCGCTATCCGACAATCGGGAACCGTGACGGACTCCCCGCCCTGGACCGCGACTACTACAACCGCCGCTACCTGGACTCATTGAGCACATCCCCGGATCGCACGTATGCCGCCGTCGCATCGGAACTTCGGCCCGACATGTTTCTACTGTCCATCAGCACCGACGGGCACGCCGTGATTGCTCTCGGAAACCCGGATACCGCAGACAATGTCGCGACTCTCGTTCCCGGAACCGGAACCAGCCTCGGCGGAATCGACGGAGACCTTGCGCGGACCACCGCCATGTTCAACTCCGCGCGAGCAGCCTCGCCCGGGTCTGCCAATTCGGTCATACTCTGGTCCGGATATGACGCTCCCCCAAGCCTTCCCGATGCAGGCTTCGACAGCTTTGCCGACGGCGCCGCACCCGCACTCGACAAGTTTCAGGACGGACTACGCGCTTCACACGACGGCCCGGCCTCCCACAACGTGATGATCGGACATTCCTACGGCAGTACCGTCATCGGCGCCGCCACTACCGGCGGCGCCTCACTCGATGTCGACGATCTTGTCTTCGTCGCCAGCCCCGGCGTCGACGCGGACCGCGTCAGTGACTTGAGACTCGACTCGACGTCCGCTGCAGACATGGGTGAACATGTCTATGCGACAACAGCATTCTGGGATCCGGTACAACTGGTACCGAAGGTCCTCGGAACACACGGATTCGATCCATCCGACCCGGCATTCGGCGCTCAGGTCTTCGAGAGCGCGCCCGGTTCACCAGGGTTGGCCGTCCACGGCGAGTACTGGAATGCAGAAAATCCGGCCCTGAATACTCTGGGCCGGATCATCAGCGGGACTACTTAGCCCAGTTCACGCTTGAGGTTGTCGAGCACCTTCTTCTGGATGCTCTGCAAGCCCTTGGGTGCAAACGTCCGCTCGAAAAAGCCGCCGATACCCGTCGCGCCCTTCCACTGCGTCAACGTCGTCACCGTGGTACCGGCTCCGTTGGGAGCAACCGTCCACGTGGTCACCAAACTGGAGTTGGCGTCCTTCTCGGTGATGACGTTGCCGTCGACCGTGACGGTCGACTCGACGTTGCGTGAACGCTTCTCAGTTGCCTTGAGCGTCCACTGGACAACTGTTCCGTCGCCCTGTCCGCCTTCCACGACCTTGTAGTCGAGGTACTGCTCCGACAGAATGCGCGGGCGAACCGTCTCGTAATCCGTCAGTGCCGCAAGCACCTTCTCCGGTGCCGTAGCGACGACGATCGAACTATGTGCGCTGACCTGACCCATTTACCCTGCGTCTCCCTTTATCAACTACCGCGACTCGATTACCGCGGAATACGTACAAGTGGATTACCTGCCGCTCCGCACAGACACTTCTCTCAATAGTGCCTGCTGCGGCCCGGTATCTCGACCATCTGCCCCGATCGTGTGAGCTGGTTCACCAATGGGTATGGGAAACCTGTGCCCGTTTGCAACAACTCGATCAAATTCACCCAATTCGACCCCTCCCGATGGCCTCCGCCGAACGCGCGGGATAGCGTCGGGGGTGTGACTCTCTCTTTCAATGGGGTAGTTCCGAAGATCTCTCGAATCCGGACAGGTCAGCGTCCGGGTTCCGGTGGCGCGCGCGAAACAGGTTTTGCGCAGCACCGGGAAGGCGTGAAACGACTCCTTGCGTCGTATCACGCGATCCCTCCCGACGGGTCCGTCAGACTCGCAAAGAAGACGTCCAACCTCTTCCGCACCCGAGCCAAGACGTCAACCCCCGGACTCGACGTCAGCGGCCTCACCGGCGTGATTGCCGTCGATCCAGTGGCACGGACAGCGGATGTCGCCGGCATGTGTACCTACGAGGATCTGGTGGATGCCACTCTCCCGTACGGGCTTGCGCCGCTTGTCGTGCCGCAGCTCAAGACCATCACCCTCGGCGGCGCCGTCACCGGCCTGGGAATCGAATCCACGTCCTTCCGAAACGGACTGCCGCACGAGTCCGTCCTCGAGATCGACATCCTCACCGGAAGCGGCGACATCATCACCGCCACCCCCGACGGTGAACATGCCGAACTGTTCTTCGGTTTCCCCAACTCCTACGGCACTCTCGGCTACTCGACACGGCTGAAGATTTCCTTGGAGCCGGTCAAAAAGTATGTGGCGCTGCGCCATCTGCGTTTCGATTCACTGAAGGCACTCGAAACGACGATGGACCGCATCGTCACGGACCGTGAATACGACGGCGTCGCAGTCGACTACCTCGACGGAGTCGTCTTTACCGATACCGAGAGCTACCTCATTCTCGGTGTACAAACCGACGACGACGGCCCGGTCAGCGACTACACCAACGAGAACATCTTCTACCGCTCCATCCAGCACCCATCGCTGATACATCCCAAGACCGATCGCCTCACGACCCGGGATTACCTGTGGCGCTGGGACACCGACTGGTTCTGGTGCTCGAGGGCCTTCGGTGCCCAAAACCCCAAGATCCGGCGCTTCTGGCCCAAGCAGTACCTCCGCAGTAGCTTCTACTGGAAGCTGATCGCCCTCGACCACAAGTACGACGTCGGCGATCGCCTCGAAAAGCGCAAGGGCAATCCCCCGCGCGAGCGCGTCGTCCAAGACGTCGAGGTCCCGATCGAACGAACAGCTGATTTTGTTTCCTGGTTCCTCCAGGAAATCCCGATCGAACCATTGTGGTTGTGTCCGTTACGCCTTCGTGAACCCAGCCCGGCCGCGGCCTCGGCTTCTCGACCTTGGCCCCTCTATCCGTTGGAACCCAAGCGCACCTACGTCAACATCGGCTTCTGGTCCTCGGTACCCATCATTCCGGGCGAGCGCGAAGGCGCCGCCAACCGACTGATCGAAGAAAAGGTCAGCGACTTCGACGGACACAAGTCGCTGTACTCCGACTCGTACTACTCGAGAGAAGATTTCGAAGCCCAGTACTACGGCGGCGACCGATACACCCATCTCAAGGAACACTACGACCCGAATTCCCGTTTATTGGATCTATTTTCTAAGGCGGTGCAACGTAAATGACCACGTTCAAGGACTCCAAAAACCAAGAGAAACTCTCCATCGCGGAGATACTAGAGACACTTTCCGACGGCATGTTGCCGCTACGATTTACCGCGTACGACGGGTCCGTCGCAGGACCGGAAGACGCCGACTACGGGCTTCACCTCAAGTCCACCCGCGGAACTACTTATCTCGCAACGGCTCCCGGCGACCTCGGCATGGCCAGGGCCTACGTCTCCGGCGACCTCGAAGCCGAGGGCGTTCATCCCGGCGACCCCTACGAGATCCTGCGCGTCATGGGCGACGAACTTCACCTGAAGCGACCGTCGGCATTGACGTTGGCCAGCATCACGCGCTCTCTCGGATGGGATTTGTTGCGCCCCATCGCTCCGCCGCCGCAGGAACATCTCCCGCGCTGGCGTCGCGTCGCAGAAGGGTTGCGCCACTCCAAGACTCGCGACGCCGAAGTAATCCACCATCACTACGACGTCTCGAACACCTTCTACGAGTACGTACTCGGCCCCTCCATGACCTACACGTGCGCTACCTACGAGAACACCGAACAGTCACTGGAAGCGGCCCAGGAAAACAAGTACCGATTGGTGTTCGAGAAACTCGGACTCCGCGAGGGTGACCGCCTCCTCGACATCGGCTGCGGCTGGGGCTCGATGGTCCGCTACGCGGCACGTCGGGGTGTCAAAGTTATCGGCGTAACCCTCTCACGCGAACAGGCAGACTGGGCACAAAAAGCCATCGAAGACGAGGGGCTCGCGGATCTCGCCCAGGTCCGCTTCTCCGACTACCGCGATGTAGCCGAAACAGGCTTTGACGCAATATCTTCCATCGGCCTGACCGAACACATCGGCGTCGGAAACTACCCGGCGTACTTCGAATTCCTCAAGGACAAACTGCGTGAAGGTGGGCGCCTGCTCAACCACTGCATCACGCGTCCGGACAACCGCGGCAGCGCCAAGGCCGGCGGATTCATCGACCGGTACGTCTTCCCCGACGGGGAGCTCACGGGCTCGGGCCGCATCATCTCCGAGATCCAGAACGTGGGACTCGAAGTGCGGCATGAGGAAAACCTCCGCGAACACTACGCATTGACCCTCGCCGGCTGGTGCCAGAACCTCGTCGACAACTGGGACGCCTGCGTCGCGGAGGTCGGCGAAGGCACCGCTCGCGTGTGGGGCCTCTACATGGCCGGCTCGCGCTTGGGCTTCGAGCGCAATGTAGTTCAGCTGCACCAGGTTCTGGCCGTCAAACTCGGCCCCAAGGGTGAAGCGCATGTGCCGCTGCGCCCGTGGTGGAAGGGGTAGTACCACCCCCACCAACTGAGCGAACGTACCTTTCGGCGCGTTAGATGCGCCGAAAGGTACGTTCGCTCAGAATGGGTCGGTAAAGACTAGTCCTTCAGTGACGCCGGCGGGGTGAACCGCTCACCGTACTTGGCAGCCAATTCCTCAGCCCGAGCGACGAAGCCGGCCTTGCCACCCTCGTAGCCGGTGACGAACTGGCTGACGCCACCCGTCCAGGCCGGGTAGCCGATACCCATGATGGAGCCGATGTTGGCGTCGGCGGTGGTCATGAGAACACCCTCGTCGAAGCACTTCTGCGTCTCGATGGCCTCGATGAACAGCATGCGATCGATGAGATCCTGGATCGGAGCATCCGAGGTTCCGGACTTGAAGTTCTCCCGCAATCCGGACCAGAGGCCGACGCGCTTGCCTTCGGCGTAGTCGTAGAACCCGGCTCCGCCGAGACGGCCGGTGCGGCCCGCGTCGACGATGAAGTTGATAACTCCGCCGGCCGGATCTGCCGGAAGCTCCCGGCCTTCAGCCTTGGCTGCATCCGCGTTTTCCTTGCGGATCTTCTGCATCAGGGTGAGGTTGAGCTCATCCGAAAGCTGCAGCGGCGCAGCCGGGTAGCCGGCCTGCATGCCGGCCTGCTCAACGGTGGCCGGGTCGATGCCCTCGGCAACCATACCGATGGCCTCGTTGATGAACGTGCCGATGACGCGCGAGGTGAAGAAGCCACGCGAATCGTTGACGACGATCGGCGTCTTACGAATTGCCTGGACGTAGTCGAATACGCGAGCCAGAGCCTCGTCGGACGTCTTCTCACCGCGGATGATCTCCACCAGCGGCATCTTGTCGACGGGAGAGAAGAAGTGGATTCCGATGAAATCTTCCGGACGCTTCACGCCGGTGGCGAGGCCCGTGATGGGCAGCGTCGAGGTGTTGGAGCCGAGCAATGCGTTGGGCTCGACGATGTCCTCGATCTCCTGGAAGACCTTGTGCTTGAGTTCCTGGCTCTCGAAGACTGCCTCGATGACGAAGTCGACGCCGGCAAAATCTGCCGGGTCAGCCGTCGGGGTGATCTTGGCGAGCAGTGCGTCGGACTTCTCCTGCGTCGTCTTGCCACGCGAGAGTGCCTTGGCTTCAATGCCTTCGGAGTACGCCTTGCCCTTGTTTGCAGCCTCGATGGTGACGTCCTTGAGGACGACCTCGTAGCCTGCCTTCGCGGAAACGTACGCGATGCCGGCGCCCATCATGCCGGCGCCGAGGACACCGATCTTGGTGATCGGGGTCTTGGCGATGTCCTTCGGACGCGAGGCGCCGGAGCCGATCGCCTGCATGTCGAAGAAGAATGCCTGAATCATGTTCTTCGCGGTACGCCCGGTGACGAGAGACGTGAAGTACCGTGCCTCGATGATCAGTGCGTTGTCGATGTCGACCTGCGAACCCTCGACAGCTGCGGCCATGATGGCGCGCGGAGCCGGCATGGGAGCGCCCTTGAGGGTCTTGCGCAGGTTCGCCGGGAATGCCGGAAGGTTGGCTGCAAACGCCGGAGTGGCCGGAGTGCCGCCCGGGATCTTGTAACCCTTCTTGTCCCAAGGCTGTACGCCGCCTTCGGGATTGGCCTTGATCCATGCCTTCGCGGCGGGAACCAGTTCTTCGATCGAACCGACAACCTCGTCGACGAGGCCGACTTCCTTGGCCTCGACCGGTCCGCGCTGCTGACCCTGGAGCAGGACGCCCATGAGCGCGTTCTGCAGGCCGAGCATACGAACGGTGCGGACGATGCCGCCGCCGCCGGGGAGCAGACCGAGGGTGACCTCGGGCAGGCCGATCTTGACGCCCTTGACGTCGGCTGCGATGCGGTAGTGGGTTGCCAGAGCGATTTCGAGCCCGCCGCCCAGCGCCGCGCCGTTGATGGCCGTGACAACCGGCTTGCCGAGGGTCTCGAGGCGTCGCAGAGCGGCCCGGATGACACCGACCTCTTCGAAGATTTCGGGAGCCTGGTCGGGGCCGATCTTGATCATGTTCTTGAGGTCACCACCGGCGAAGAAGGTCTTCTTGGCAGAGGTGAGGACAACTCCGGTGATGGAGTCCTTCTCGGCGTACAGGCGGTCGACGGTTGCGCCCATCGACTGCTTGTACAGGTTGTTCATGGTGTTGGCGCCCTGGTTGGGGTCGTCCATGGTGAGCACGACGATGCCGTCGGAGTCCTGCTCCCAATTGATCATGTTGTTCTCGGTCACGCTGATTCGTCTCCTGGTAAGTCCGAGTGAAGAAGGGGGCAGGTCTCTTAGACGCGTTCGATGATGGTGGCAACGCCCATGCCGCCACCGATGCACAGCGTGATGAGTGCGCGCTTGCCGCCGCGACGCTCGAGTTCGTCGACCATCGTGCCGAGAATCATTGCGCCGGTAGCACCGAGCGGATGACCCATGGCGATAGCGCCGCCGTTGACGTTGAGCTTCTCGTCCGGGATGTTCATGTCCTTCTGGAACTTCAGGACGACGGAGGCGAAGGCCTCGTTGATCTCGAAGAGGTCGATGTCGTCGACCGTCAGGCCGGCCGCGGCCAGAACCTTCTTCGATGCCGGGGTGGGGCCGGTCAGCATGATCGTGGAGTCGGCACCGCTGGTGGCGGTAGCAACGACGCGGGCGCGCGGGGTCAGACCCATGTCCTTGCCGGCTTGCTCGCTGCCGACGAGCACGAGTGCCGCGCCGTCGACGATTCCCGAACTGTTTCCACCGTGGTGAATGTGGTTGATCTTTTCGATCCAGTGGTACTTCTGCAGCGCTACGGCGTCGAAGCCGCCGATTTCACCGACAACACCGAACGCCGACGCCAGGCCAGCGAGGCCTTCAACGGTGGTTCCGGGACGCATGTGCTCGTCGTTGTCGAGGATCGTGATGCCGTTCATGTCCTTGACCGGAACAACGGACTTGGCGAAGTATCCGCCGGTCCACGCCTTCGCGGCAAGATCCTGCGAACGTACTGCGTACGCGTCGACGTCGTCACGCGAGAAGCCCTCGATGGTGGCGATGAGGTCTGCGCCGACGCCCTGAGGAACGAAGTAGTTGTCGTAGTTGGTCGCGGGATCCAGCGCCCAGGCGCCGCCGTCGCTGCCCATCGGAACGCGGGACATCGACTCGACGCCACCGGCGATCACCATCTCGTCCCAGCCCGAGCGGATCTTCTGAGCAGCCATGTTGACTGCCTCGAGACCCGAAGCGCAGAAACGGTTGAGCTGCACGCCACCGACGGTGTCCGGCAACTTGGCGTCGTTGACTGCGATGCGCGCAATATCCATGCCCTGATCGCCCACCGGAGTGACGACGCCCAGGATGAGGTCGGAGATCCGATCCTCGTCAAGGTCAGGGAAGCGCACGCGCAGTTCCTGGATCAGACCCGTGACCAGCGAGATCGGCTTGACCGAGTGCAACGAACCGGTCTTCTTGCCGCGGCCTCGCGGGGTACGGATGGCTTCATAAATGAATGCCTCTGTGGTCACTGTGAGGTGTTCCTTCCATGTATGCGTCGACCCTGTTTGCGTCGAACCGGTCTGCCTCGGCCGAGCCCGTGTGTACGGCGCTCAGCCCACTACAAACCTCAGCCCACCCACTCTAGAACGCGTTACAGAAATATGGGAAGGACTGAAGCGATCCTGCTCCATGACCGAGGTGATCACGACGTCGGCCGGTGGCGGTCACTACCGCTTCCGACCTGCCCGATCCTGCCTCACAAACGCGTCCGGCGACACCCCCACGCCGTTGCGTCGAGAGTGCCGCCGGTACGTCGGACAGTAGTTGCCTGCTGTTCACGAAAAGCGATTGTCAGTTGCGCTTCAGCCTGCGCAGACCACATCGATCTGGTAGGCGCCGGCAGCGGTTACCGGTACGGAAACCCGATAACCCCCGTCGACCGAGCGAACCGCGGCAGCTCCGACGTTGGTTCCGGACACCGCCGGACTTCCACAACGCTCCGGCACCCACAGGTCTGCTGAAACCCCAGTCCGGTCCGCGACACCCTCGACCTCGAGTGCCCCGCTCGGCACATCTGCCCGGATAGCTGTCAGCTCACCGGGAACTGCGCGCGGGTACGCCCTCGTCAGGATTGGCAGCAGCGGATCGTTCGCCGGGAAGCTTGCCAGTCCGCCGAAAGTTCCGGGTTGGCAATCGGGACGGTTGCCACGCAACTGAACATTGTGCGGGTCACCGCAGGCCTGCTTCCACTGCCACCACGTACCGCCGATGAGGTAGGAATCCTCCGCCGCGGCGTATCGGACCAGCTTGGGCGCGTCGTCGGCGGGATCATCGGAGAAGAATCCCCATTCACCCGAGAAGAACGGCGTCCCGTAGTTGTCGGCTGCCTTCTGTGCGTTGGCAAAGCCTTGCTCGATGGTGCCCATCGCCAACGCCAGCGACTCGTTGTAGATGTGCGGCGCGTAGACGAGGTTGGAATCCGACGTGAATCCGGACGGACCCGAAGACGCCGAACCCGTAGAACCACCGCTGCCCGAAGAACCTACGCTGCCCGTCGACGGGCCGGGCGTCGGCAGGATGCTCGACATCACCCCCGGCTCGAAGTACACCGTATGGCTGAATCCGCCCGGAACCGATGCTTCGGCCGCTCGGATCGCCGGAACCAGTCGGTCGTACATCTGACCCAGGCGAACGTAATCGTTGAAACCGATAGCCAGACCGGGATTGGGCTCGTTGAGCAGGTCATATCCGACGACGGCCGGATCAGTGGCGAACCGCCGGGCCACAAACTCCCAGGATTTGATGAACTCGCCTTGAATCCCGTTCAGATCGTTGTAGAAGTTCTCGAACGACGTCTGAACCGCTACCGATACCTCACGAGAGTCCTCCAGCCGACACGTATACATCGGGTCCGTGATCGCCGTCGCCCACGCCGGGGCGCCGTCCCAGCCGACTGCCGGCTTCATGAAACTCGGGCACACAGTTCCATCGGGCGAGTTGACCGCCGGACCCCAGGCATCCTGGTGCATGTCCAGAATGACACCGATATCGTGAATCTTCGCCCAGTTCACAGCCTCAGCGATCCGGTCGAGGTACGCGTGGTCGAAAACCCCACGCTGCGGCTCGATCAATGACCACGTGATGATCAGCCGGACCACGTTGAAGCCCTTGGCCGCGATTCCGGCAAAATCGGCTTCCGTCAGAGGCATCGTCGAGTCGAGGTCGGGAAACTCTTGGTAGTACTCACCGAGACCGTTGACGTTGACGCCGCGCAGGATGACCGTCCGCCCCTGATCATCAACGATTCGCGACGAGCCGTCCGTGCTCGTGGACAAAGTGGCCGGCGCCGGAACCGGCGGGACCGCACCGGCGGATCCAACACCCACCACTCCTGCGCAGACAGCCGCGACGCACGCGGTCGCCAGCACTGTAGTCGTCTTCTTTCGCAGCCTGGACAGCATCTGCAGAACACCCACCTCACCTCGACACGAAGGGTCGACGGCAAAGCCATCGCCGCCACGATCGTATTGGTCAGATGTCCAGCTTGTGGCCTTTTGCGAATATTGGGGAACTCTTGACTATTCGAGCTTGCGGGCTCCCAAAACATCCTTGAGTAGCTCTTTTGCTACTTCCTCTGGATCGCGTCGGGTGCTCGGATCGCCAGGCTGCGCAGCCTCGGCAACCATCTGCTTCTCCTCCTCCGGCGTGGCCGCAGCAGGTGTTGCCTCGTAGTCGACCTCCGGTTCGGGGTCGTCCGGATAGTCCGGGGCCTCGGGCGGTGGAATGTCGTCGGAACCGCGATCCGGTCCCCGTTGCGTGGACGTCGACGCCGGTGCCTGCGCCGCCCTCTCCTGACTGGGTCGCGAAAATCGCGGAGCTGCCGCAGCCCGAACGGGAGCATCGGCAGGCTTCGCCGACGCAGCGGAAGCATGAACCGTCGGAGCACCCTCCTGATACTCCACTTGCCAAGTGCCGCCGAACATTTCGGAGAGCACTTCACAAATGACCGCAGCATTGTGCGGCGAGGTGACACGGGCACCGAGCACCGGAGTGACATGCGCAATCACCAGCACCTGCCCCCGCACATCATGAACTGTTGCGGCTGAGAGCATCGCGGGCAGAACCTTGTTTCGCTCACCCACCTTGTTGCGCAACGTGTTCCAGGCATCGCGCAAAACGTCAACGGTAGGACCTGCCGAAACCGGGGCTTCAGGTTCAGGCTCGACAGCAGGCTCGGGTGCAGCGACGGGTTCGGGCTCCACCACCGGCTCGGGTGCGGCGACAGGTTCGAGAACTGGCTCGGACTCGACAACGGGAGTCGGTGCGACTGGTTCAGGCGCGACTGGTTCAGGCGCGACAACAGGCTCAGCCTCAGTCACAGGCACCGGCGCGACAACAGGTTCGGGCGCAACAGGCTCCGGCGCAACAGGCTCCGGCGCCGGCGTCACAACTTCTGGTTCCGGCTTACGCTGCGAGGGACGCTGGAACTTGGACTCGACCTCCGGGGCCGAGGCCGGTGCCTGAGCAACCGGTGCCACGTGTGCCGGTTGCGCGGGCTGGGCAAGTTGCGACGGTGCCGCACCGGAACCCACTGCCGGGATGCCTCTTTCGATTCGCTCCAACCGCTGAAGCACAGCCGATTCGGCATCCGATGCCGAAGGCAGCAGCATTCTGGCGCAGATCACTTCGAGGAGCAAGCGAGGTGCGGTAGCGCCTCGCATCTCGCCCAGACCAGCGTGGACGGTTTCGGCGAAACGCGTCAGCGCAGCCGGTCCGACGCGCTGAATCTGCTCTCGCATCGTTGCCAGTTCAGCCTCAGGAGCATCGACCAATCCGGTTTCGCTGGCATCGGGAACTGCCTGCATCAGGATGAGATCGCGTAGACGCTCGAGGAGATCGAGGGCAAACCGTCGCGGATCGTGACCGGCGTCCATGACACGTTCGATGGTTCCGAACAGGGCCGCACCGTCGCTAGCCGACAATGCATTTACTGCCTCGTCGATGAGTGCGACGTCGGTGACACCGAGAAGCGAGAGCGCGCGCGGGTACGTAACGCCTTCATCGCCGGCGCCGGCAAGAAGCTGATCGAGAATACTCAGGGAGTCACGCGGCGATCCGCCGCCGGCCTTGATGACCAACGGATAGACCGTCGGCTCAACGGGCACGCCCTCTTGCCCGCAAACCTTCTCCAGAAGCCCACGCATCGTGGATGGCGCCAGGAGACGGAAAGGATAGTGATGGGTACGCGAACGGATAGTCGGAAGAACCTTCTCCGGTTCCGTGGTCGCGAAGATGAAGATGAGGTGCTCCGGCGGCTCTTCGACGATCTTGAGCAGAGCGTTGAAGCCCGCCACTGTCACCATGTGAGCCTCGTCGATGATGAAGATGCGGTACTTCGACTCGACGGGAGCGTAGGAAGCTTTGTCTCGAAGTTCACGAGTGTCGTCGACACCACCGTGGCTGGCGGCGTCGAGCTCGGTGACGTCGACGTTTCCCGGACCACCCGGTCCCAGGGCGATGCACGAATTACACACCCCACAGGGCGTCGACGTGGGGCCTTCCTTGCAGTTCAGCGACCGCGCCAAAATACGCGCCGACGACGTCTTTCCACAGCCTCGAGGGCCGGAAAACAGGTAGGCATGGTTGATGCGCCCTGCGTCGAGGGCGGTGCTCAGTGGTGCGGTGACATGTTCCTGCCCCACCACCTCGGCGAAAGTCGCCGGTCGATACTTCCGGTACAGGGCCACGCGCAAAGACTACCGGCGACGTACGACAGGTAAAAACCACCGGCTTTTGCGTCGAAACATATTCGCAACACAATGGCAGTGCAGCGGAAACCACACACACGCATCGTGGGTTTTGTGCACGCGGACAGGTCCGTGTGTGGGAGGAGAAAACTGTGCCCGCCACCATCGACGCCGGAGCAACCGCCTGGCTGCTCGTCAGTACCGCCCTCGTTCTTCTGATGACACCGGGACTTGCCCTGTTCTACGGTGGCATGGTCCGTTCAACCGGCGTGCTGAACATGATCATGATGAGCTTCGTCTCCATCGCGCTCGTCACCGTGGCCTGGTTGTTCGTGGGCTACAGCCTGGTATTCGGCGACGATCACGGCGGCATCATCGGAGGCCTCGAACACCTCGGTATGGCGGGCATCGACCCGTCGACCGTGCACGGGAACGTTCCGGAAGTGCTGTTCGCAACCTTCCAACTGACCTTCGCGATCCTGACCGCAGCACTGATCAGCGGGGCGATCGCGGACCGTGCGAAGTTCTCCGCCTGGATGATCTTCGTCCCGATCTGGTCGCTGCTCGTCTACGCACCCGTCGCCCATTGGGTGTGGAATCCTCAGGGCTGGCTGGCCCGGATGGGAGCACTCGACTACGCGGGTGGCCTCGTCGTCGAAATCGTCTCCGGTGCGTCGGGCCTCGCACTGGCCCTGGTCCTCGGCCAGCGCATGGGCTTCAAGGCCGAGTCGATGCGTCCGCACAACCTCCCGTTCGTCCTGCTCGGCGTCGGATTGCTCTGGTTCGGCTGGTTCGGTTTCAATGCCGGCTCCGCGCTCGCCGCCGACGGCATGGCCGCACAGATCTTCCTCAACACCCTGGTCGCAGGTTGCACCGGCCTACTCGGCTGGTTGTTCGTCGAACAGAATCGCGACGGCCACCCCACCACCTTCGGCGCCGCGTCGGGCGTCGTCGCCGGCCTGGTCGCCATCACACCGTCCTGCGGAACCGTCAACATGTTCGGTGCCACGATCATCGGTTTGGTTGCCGGAATCGTCTGCTCGTACGCGGTGAGTTGGAAGCACAAACTCGGCTACGACGACTCCCTCGACGTAGTCGGTGTCCACCTCGTCGGCGGCATCATCGGATCGTTGATGATCGGATTACTTGCGACGGCCGTCATGACCGGTGGACCGGAAGGACTGTTCCTCGGCGGCGGATTCACGCAACTGGGCAAGCAGTTCGTCGGCGTCGTCGTGGTCGCGCTCTACGCCTTCGGTGTCACCTACGGCCTCGGGAAACTCATCGACAAAACCTTCGGTTTCCGCATTTCGCGGGAAGACGAAGCCCGAGGAATCGACGTCGCTCTGCACGCGGAGTCCGCCTACGAGCACGGTGTCCTCGGCCACGGTCCCATCGGCGGCCAGAATCCCAGCCCGTTCCTGCAGCGCGCCAAGGACGACCGCGAACGCGACTGACGCACTCAGCTCTTCGCGCTCAGGTTCTCGAAGATCGTTGCATTCGCCATACCGCCACCCTCACACATGGTCTGGAGTCCGTAGCGAACTCCTTCGTCACGCAGGTGATGCACCAGCGTCGTAGCGATCCGAGCACCCGAACCTCCGAGCGGGTGGCCGATCGCGATTGCGCCGCCGTTGACATTCACACGGTCGGCCCGGGCACCTGTCGCACGCATCCACGCCCCGACAACACTGGCGAACGCTTCGTTGACTTCGAAGGCACCGATGTCCTCGAGTTGCAGACCAGCCCGTTCGAGCACTCGGGCCGTCGCCGGAATCGGACCGGCCAGCATGGTGACCGGATCGTCGCCGATCACCGTGGCGGTATGCACCCGCGCCAACGGCACGAGTCCGAGTTCTTTTGCACGTTCGCTCGTCATCACCAGCAGCGCAGCGGCACCGTCCGAAATTTGCGACGAGTTTCCGGCAGTGATCCGGCCGTCTTCGACGAACGAGGGCTTGATCTGCCCCAGCTTCTCCGCCGTCGATCCCCGGCGGATTCCTTCGTCGGTGGAGAATTTTGTTCCGTCGGGCAGTGGAATCGACGCAATCTGGCGGTCGAAGCGCCCCTCATCGATCGCCCGCGCAGCGCGGCTGTGCGATTCGAGGCTGTACTCGTCCAGCCAGGATCTGCTGAGATCGTATCGGGCAGCAAGAGTTTCAGCTCCCAACCCTTGATTGAACTCCACTCCGTGGTACCGCTTCAGGATCGCGTCGGTGTAGGCGCTGCCGAGGCCGACTCTGCGCGCAGACCCCATCGGAATACGAGTCATGGACTCGACACCGCCGGCAACGGCAATGTCGTACTGACCCGAAATCACCCCGGCCGCAGCAAAATGCAGTGCCTGCTGACTCGATCCACATTGCCTTTCGATCGTCGTTCCAGCCACATGTTCCGGCCATCCCGCAGCCAGAACTGCATTACGCGCGATGTTCCCCGCCTGTTCCCCGACCTGCCCGACGCAGCCCCACAGGACGTCATCGACTGCGTCGGCACTGATCCCGACCCGTTCGATCAACGCGTTCAGTACCGTCGCCGACAGGTCCACGGGATGGACCTCCGCAAGTTGCCCCTTCCGACGCCCCACCGGACTCCGAACAGCCTCTACCACTACAGCATCACGCATTGTCTTCTCCTAGTCTTTCTGTTTTCGCGGTCACGTCGCAGTCCAGATCGGCGCGCGTCCCGCAGCAAAAGCCGAAGCGCCTTCACGGGCATCGTTCGAATCGAAAACGGGCATCACGATCTCGCGTGCCCGGGCAAACGCCTCGGCCGGCGCCCACGCCGGAGACTCGTCGATCACGCGCTTGCTGGCTCGTACGGCAAGTGGGCCGTTGGCGGCAATCTCCTCGGCGAGTTCGATGGCCGCCTGAAGTACCGCGCCCTCCGGAGCGAGGCGATTAACCAGTCCGAAAGGTTGCAATTCGACTGCAGTCATTGCCTTTCCGGTGAGCGCCATCTCGATCGCCACGGCCCGCGGAATCCGTCCGGGAAGCCTGGTCAATCCACCAGCTGCAGCCACCAGCCCACGCCGAACTTCCGGAAGCCCGAAGGTCGACGTCGGCGAAGCAACTATCAAATCGGCGGCCAGAGCGATCTCGAATCCACCGGCCAATGCAGGACCATCGACCGCCGCGATCAGCGGCTTGGTCGGTGGAGCCTCCACTAGCCCTGCAAAACCGCGACCCTCGACACGCGGGCTCTCCCCACGTAGAAATGCCTTCAAATCCATTCCAGCGGAGAAGAAACCGCCGGATCCGGCAATCACTCCAACGCGCAGAGAAGGGTCTGATTCCAGCCGGTCGACAGCTCGAGCGATCGCATGAGCAACCACACTGTCGACCGCGTTACGGACCTTCGGACGATTCAGAGTGATCACGAGCACCGAGCCGACAGCTTCGGTCAGTACCGATGCCTCCGTCATAGCAACCGCGGCACTCAACGCGGACCCATTCGGATGGCACCGTCCAAGCGGATAGTTTCGCCGTTGAGCATTCCGTTCTCGATAATGTGCTCCGCCAGTGCCGCAAATTCTGCGGGGTCGCCGAGCCTACGCGGATGCGGGACCGACGACGCCAAGGCTTCACGAATATCGTCCCTCGCATTGAGGAGCAGCGGTGTGGCGAACACCCCCGGGGCAATTGTGCAGACTCGAATAGCCACGCCGGCAAGATCTCTGGCTGCCGGCAACGTCATGCCGACGATACCCGCCTTGGACGTAGCGTAGTTGATCTGCCCGATCTGACCTTCGAACGCCGCAACGGATGCCGTCAAGACGCACACGCCGCGGTCACCTTCGAGTAGTTCGTTGGTGGCCATCGTCTCGGCCGCATACCGCAGCACGTTGAATGTGCCGATCACGTTCAGGTTCACGACGGATTCGAAGGGTTCCAGCGGGGCGGCCTTTCCTTCCTTGGTGAGGATCCGCATCGGACGTCCACGGCCGGCGCAATGTACTACTGCCCGGACCGGTCCCCATTCTGCCGCACTCGCGAAAGCCGCTGCGACAGACTCTGAATCGGTCACGTCGGTAGCCACAAAGTTGGCCGCCGGGCCGAGGGCCTGCGCTTGCTCGGCACCGGGCGACTGGGGAAGGTCGAGAAGGGTTACGGTAGCCCCGGATTCGACCAACCGAGTGGCCGTGGCCAGGCCGAGCCCGGAGGCCCCACCGGTGACGACTGCATTGATTTCTTTGATGTGCATGTCAGTTACAGTCCCATCGACTTCGAGATAACACTTTTCATTACTTCGCTTGTGCCACCGAAGATTCGGGTGACGCGGGCATCGGTGTACAGACGCGCGATGGGGTATTCGCTCATGTAGCCGTAACCACCGTGGATCTGCAGACACTTGTCGATTACCCGCGCCTGCACCTCGGTGCAGAACAGCTTCGTCTTCGCTGCGTCTGCGGGGCTGAGCGTGCCGGCATCGAGCGCGACCAGAGCCTGGTCGATCAATGCCTGACCGGCTGCAAGTTCTGTCGCGCAGTCCGCGAGAACAAATTTCGTGTTCTGGAAGTCTGTGAGCGGCTTACCGAAAACAACGCGTTCCCGCGCATAGTCGATGGCAAGGTCGACCGCTGCGGTCGCGGTCGCCTGAGCGGTGATGGCGATCGAGAGGCGTTCCTGCGGCAGGTTGTGCGCCAGCATGGAGAACGCGTTTCCCTCCTCCCCGAGGATGTTTCGTGCCGGGACTCGAACATTCTCGAAGAGCAGTTCGGCAGTGTCACTCGACTTCATGCCGATCTTGTGGAGATTGCGTCCCCGACTGAATCCCTCCATGCCCGCCTCGACCACGATCAACGACAGGCCACTACGCCGATTTTCGGCATTGCGTGAGGTACGTGCAACCACAATCACCAGGTCGGCATTGATGCCGCCGGTAATGAACGTCTTACTGCCGTTGAGGATGTAGTCGTCACCCTCCCTTACTGCGGTAGTCGTCACGCCGGCCAGATCCGAACCGATTCCCGGTTCGGTCATCGCGATGGCACTGACCAGGCCGCCGTCCGCGAAACCCGGGAACCAGCGGTTGCGCTGCTCGTCGTTCGCATATTCCAGGAAGTACGGAAGTACGGTGTTGAGGTGCACCTGGAAGCCTCCGAGTGACGCAGCAGCGTAACCGATCTCCTCGTAGACAACCGTATTGAACAGGAAGCTGTCGATTCCTCCACCACCGAATTCTTCGGGTACCTGAAGGCCGTTGATACCGATCTCCGCCGTTTTCCGGTAGAAGTCACGGGGAATGCAACCGGCTTCCTCCCAGTCCGCGAGGTTGGGCACGATCTCCTTGGCGATGAACTGGCGCACCGAGTCCCGGAACGCGTCGTGGTCGTCGTTGAAAATGTTGCGTTGCATAGTAAATACCTTCGTTCTGGCAACGGGTCGATCCAGCTACAGGAACGACAGCAGTTGGGTTTTGGCCTTCAGTGCAGTGCGATCACGCCGTCAGCAGCGAGTGCGGAAATGGTCTCCGCCGCGTAGCCGAGTTCGAGAAGAAGTTCTCCGGTGTGCTGGCCGAGGTTGGGCGTTCCGGCGGTGGGAGGCTTCGGAATGCTGGCAAGGTGCCACGGAGTGCCGAGGGTGGTGACCGATACGCCGTCCGGTTGACTCACCTCGATGAAGATCCCCGACGCCTCGACGTCCGGACTCCGCATCGCTTCGGCGTAAGTATTGATCTTGCCGGCGACGACGCCGTTTGGCGTGAGCAAGCCCATCGCTTCGTCGCTTGTCATAGTCGCGAACACGGAATGTAGTTCCGCGAGCATCGCTGTACGGTTCTCCACGCGCGCTTTGTTATTGGCGAATCGCGGATCGTCCGCAAGTTCCGATCGGCCCAGCAAATCGCACAGTCGCCGGAAGTGAATCTCGGAGTATGCGGAGAGGACAAGACTTCCGTCCTGGGTCGGCATGATGTCCGCGGCCGGCGCGACGGTCGGTTGCCCGTTTCCCCGACGCTTCGGCTCCTGCCCCGTCGTGAGGTACGCCCCCCAATTCGGAGCCTGAAGGTGGATAGCCACCTCGAGCAGCGACACCTCCACGGTGTCACCCTCACCCGTACGCAATCGCCGGATGTATGCACCGAGAATCGCCTGAGCACACACGTAAGCAGTTGCAGCATCTACGATTTGGGATCCAACCTTCTGCGGTTCCCCGTCGGCTTCTCCAGTCACCCACATCAGACCACTCTCGGCCTGCGCGGCGATATCCAGCCCGGCACGGAATTTCGAAGGGCCGTGCAGTCCGAAGCCACTGACCGTCGCGTAGACGATCTCCGGATTCCTCAATCGCACGTCGTCGGCTCCGAGTCCGAACGAATCCATCACACCGGGCCGGAGATTCTGCAAGACGATATCTGCACCCGCAATCAACTGCCGCGCAATCTCTTGTCCACGGGGGTCTTTCAGATCGACTGCGATGTCGCGCTTGTTGCGGTTGTACGTCTGCAACATCGCGTCGCCGTGAGGTCCGATGCCTCGAGCTGCCTCGCCGTGAATGGGCTCGACCTTGATGACATCGGCTCCCAGGTCTACGAGTACCTGCGCGGCTGCCGGAGCTGCGATGAACTGCCCGAAGTCGATGACGCGGACTCCGTCCAAAGGCTGGTCTGTCATGCTGACTCCTCGACTCGACTGCGAATGAGATTGATGTCGCGCTCCGGATTGACCATGAAGACCGCGATGGCACTGCCGACGATCATCAGGATTCCGCTCATGAGGAATCCGGTTCCGTAGCCGGTGATCTTGTCGACGGAATTGCCGACCGAGAACCCGAGCACCAGTGGTGCTGCCATACCGGAGATGCTCGAAACAGCGCCCAGCCCACCGAGAACCATGCCGCGCTTCTTCGACTGCACAACATCGGCGATGGCCGCCAGTGCCACACCGAAGGCTGCGGTGTTGAGCGAGAATGCCAACGAGATCAAGATGATCTGCAGGACGCCTTGCTGGAGCAGGGTAAATCCGACCATCGCGATACCGGCACTGGAAATGAGGCCGGCCGAGAGGTAGCCGCGGGCGACCCGACGGCTGACACCGCGGGAGATCAAACGGTTCGACAGCCAACCGGCTCCGATCGCACCACCGGCGGCAAGTGCGTAAGGCAGCATCACGAGCCGGCCCGTGGTCAGGGTGTCGTAGCCCAAACCATCAGTCAGGTAGACCGGCAGCCACGATACTTTGAGCGTGGTGGACCAGTACGAGCAGAACATCAGAAGTGCGATACCGGCGACCGTGCCCGTCTTGAGAATGACACGGTACGGCGCATCCACGGCATCCACGACAACAGCGGGCCGCTTCTCCGAATTCGGCTGGGCCGCAGTGAGTTCCGTGGGAGCTGCCCTGCCAAGAATCAGCCAGCCCACGACCCAGGCCAACCCCATGGCAATGAGCACGTAGAAGGCGGCGTGCCAACTCCAGGCAACGATGATCCACGTCAGCACCGGGGCTGCGATCAGAGTGCCGATCGAGGCACCAGCTGTTACGAAACCTCCTGGCATAGCTCGCTTTTCCGGAGGAAACCATGAATGGACTGCGTGGTTCGCAAGAGCAAACGCCGGACCTTCGGCAAAACCGAGGACAACCCGGCAGGCAATCAATACACCGAAACTGACCGGACTGAGTAGCGGAACCATCGTGGCCACCCAGATCAGCACCAACCCGGCCAGTAGCCACCGGATGTTCACCCGGGAAGACAACGCACCGAAGATCAAAGCGCCGGCCGCGAAGAGCCAGAAGAAGCTGCTCTGAACGAGGCCGAACTGCTGAGGCGACAACCCCAGGTCCTTCTGAATTTGAACGCCGGCAAAGGCGATAACCGACTTGTCGGCATGGTTGATGAGCATGAAGATGACGAGCATTCCGGTGATCACCCAGGCCCGGCGCATCGTCGATGGCGGCGACTTCGAGAGGGTGGTCGCAAGCGTTTGTGTCATGAGGTCCCTTCGAGAACGGAACGGATCACCTCACAAGTGGACAGCAGCGGTGTGCTCTGAACTTTCCTGGCAGGGACCGTCCGTCTGGAAGATGCGACCTGCGCCCACATTGGGTGTGACTTGGTACACACCATTCAAGGCCGCGGGACCGATACGGTCAAAGACGAAAGAACTGGGAAGTCACTGCAATTACCTATATATCGAGAGCAGCCCGGGCGTTCTCGTCCCGCATATGACTGTCCGTCGTATCTCGGATGAATTTCGCCGAATCAACAAGCGACCGTCCAGTTTTCATCTGCTCGGCGATAGCCTCGGCAAATCCCGCGATCGAGTCTCGCGAGCAGGACAAGAATTGATCGGCAGCCTCACTCATCCGGCCCGGCCGGGAAATGACACCCATCCGGCGTGTCATCGCCGGAGACAATTCCCGCACGACGCCGCCACGCAACAACGCGTCGAGGCCGCTACGCAACGGAACAATGGCTGACCCGCCGCCGGAGAGGACGATGGGGAGCACTGCGCCGCGGTGCCGGACCTCGACGGCCACATCGGGCTCAACCCCGTTGAGACGCAACGAGTGATCGATGAAGTCGCGGTCCGGCGTACCCCGCTCGCTCATCACGAACGAAACACCGGAAAGTTCTCCTACCGGAACCGGATCCGGCCAGCGAGCCTCAGTACCCGGCGGGGAAACGAGGACCAACTGCTGATCGATCAACTCCTCGCTGTCCAGATTCTCAGTAGGCATCGGTAGGGACAGAAAGCCCAGTTCACATGCGCCGGATCGAACCAGCGCAACAACATCGGCAGTGGAATCGCGCTCCTCGACATGAAAGCGGACTTCGGGATGCCGGCGACGAAACTTCGAAACCCACACGGACAAGGGATCGGAGCAGAGATCCGACAGTGACGCTATGTCGATACGGCCACCACGCATCGCCCCGACGTCCCGTACTGCAGTTTCCGCGGATGCAACTTCCCGGAGGATCATTCGCGCCGGACCCACCAACGCCTCTCCGGCGGGTGACAGCACCAAACCTCGTCCGACACGATGGAACAACTCCGTACCGAGATCACTCTCCAGCTTTCGCACTGCCTGGGAGAGCGAGGGCTGCGCGACTCGGAGTTCGCTGGCCGCTCGGGTCACGCCACCACAGTCGACAACTGCAAGGAAGTACTCCATTTGACGAAGATCCATGTGCTGAATCTACGTCTTCGGCAACAGTGCACAGATCTCGATTTCGCAAAATCCGCCCCTACTATTGACGGATCGGGTCGCCATGCTTGACGGTATGAGACATGCTGAAGTTGCGTAGCGCGGTTCTGAACGGATACGTCGAGGTCGCAGAGTCGGTTGGACTGAACCCCTACCCGCTGATGCGAGTCTCGGGGATCGACCCGGCGACGTTTGCCGCCACTCAGGGCTGGATTGCCGCAAAGTCGGTGAGCGAGCTGCTCGAACTCTCCGCATCTCAGTCCGGCCGCGACGATTTCGGCATCAGGATGTCCGGCGATCGCGGTGTATCAAATCTCGGACCGGTGGGCCTGATCGCCCGCGAGGAGCCGGATGTACGCAGCGCTCTGGGAATTGTCTTGCGCCACATGAAATTACACAACGAGGCAATTCGTCTGAGCCTGACCGAATCGCGAGGACTGGCCACGATTCAAGTCTTGTCGGCAGACGGGATAACCCTCGGACAGCAATCGATCGAACTGGTCGTCGCATCAATCGTCCGGATCCTGTCCGATTTCTTGCCCGACGGATGGCTTCCGGTATCGACCTGCTTCACCCATGCGATGCCGGCCGATAACACCAGGCACATCCAGGCCCTCGGCCCGTCCATCTCCTTCAATCACGAGATTGACGGGATCATCATTGCCACAAGCGATTTGGACGCACCAAACCGACTGTCCAACCCAGTTCTACGGCCATACGCCCAGGAATACCTCGGACTACTCGCGCCACCCGAGAACCCCTCCACCGTCGGACAGGTCCGAGATCTGATTGCCACCCTCCTGCCCACCGAGCATTGCTCGGCCACCCGAATCTCCCACAGCCTGGGGATAGACCGACGCACGCTACACCGGCGATTGGCCCAGGCCGGGGAAAGCTACTCCTCGATCCTGGACTCGGTTCGCAAGGAGCACGCACGCGCATCAATCGAACGTGGGGATCACTCACTCACCGAGATCTCCACGGAACTCGGATTCTCGGAGCTGAGTGCATTCTCCCGATGGTTCCGTCAACAATTCGGATCGAGCCCGAAGGCCTGGTCAGAACTTCAACTCGAGTAAACGCACCAACAAACGACGTCCCAAACCGTCAATATTTTCGTCCCAATCCGTCAAGTATGACACTCCCAACCCCGCTATCGTGATCTGCATCACCTCGAAGTTCCAGTGCCGGTCACATCACAGGCATTCGGTTCTCGCAGCCCTCACGAATGGAGTCACGTTATGCATTTCCACGACGACGCACTGTTCCCCGAGACCCAGGAAAAGCTGGTCATCACCGTCGCACCGTACGGCCCCGAATGGGAACCGGACGACTTCGCCGAAGACCTGCCCCTGACGATGGACGAGCACGTCCAGACCGCGGTGGACTGCTACAACGCCGGCGCGACGGTCCTGCACATCCACGTCCGCGAACTCGACGGCAAGGGCTCCAAGCGACTCTCGAAGTTCAACGAACTGCTCGGCCGCCTCCGCGAAGCAGTGCCGGACATGATCCTGCAGGTCGGCGGCTCCATCTCCTTCGCCCCGGAAGGTGAAGGCGCCGACGCGAAGTGGCTTTCCGACGACGTCCGCCACATGCTGGCGACGCTGGATCCGGCACCGGATCAGGTGACGATCGCGATCAACACCAGCCAGATGAACATCATGGAGTTGATGACGCCCGACGACACCGCGGGGACGTCGATGGACCGCCCGGAGTTGGCGAACACCTACCGCGAGATGGTCGTTCCGGCCGGCCCCGAGTGGGTCGAGGAACACCTGCGCCGCCTGCAGGCTGCGGGAATCCAGCCGCACTTCCAGCTTTCGAGTATTCCGCAGCTCGAGACGGTGGAACGGTTGATCCGCCGCGGTAAGTACACCGGTCCGTTGAACCTGACGTGGGTGGCGATCGGCGGCGGTTTCGACGGCCCGAACCCGTACAACATGATGAACTTCGTCTCCCGCGTTCCGGACGGTGCGTGTTTGACGCTCGAGACGTTGATGCGCAGTGTGTTGCCGGTGAACACGATGGCGACGGCGATGGGTTTGCATGCGCGGTGCGGTAACGAGGACACGATCTGGGGTCGTCGGGGCGAGAAGATGACGTCGGTTGCGCAGGTCGAGCAGGTGGTTCGTATTGCTCGTGAGTTGGGTCGTGAGGTGGCGACGGGTAAGGAAGCTCGCGATATCTATCGGATCGGTCAGACGTATGCCGATGCTGACGAGACGTTGGCGCGGTTGGGCTATGCGCCGAATCGTCGTGTCGGTCAAGTCGGTTTCACCCAGCACGCCTAGCTCCCGCTCTCCCATCTCATAGATCGAACTGAGGAAAAGTTATGGTGCTGCACGCCGAACCGACCAAAGCGCAGGACGAGACGTCGACGCCCGGGCGGAAACGACGGATCTATCCCTGGATAGTCCTTGCGCTGTGCTTCGGACTTCTGTTGTCGGACTACATGTCCCGTCAGGTTCTGAGCTCCGTCTTCCCGATCCTGAAAGCCGAATGGGATCTCTCCGATTCACACCTCGCATCGCTGAGTAGCGTCGTCGCTCTGATGGTCGGCCTGCTGACCTTCCCGCTCTCGATCCTGGCCGATCGTTGGGGTCGGGTGAAGAGCCTGATCCTCATGGCCGTGTTGTGGAGCATCGCCACACTGCTGTGCGCGATTGCCCAGTCGTACGAGCAGATGCTCGGCGCACGCTTCCTGGTCGGAGTCGGCGAAGCAGCATATGGCAGCGTCGGAATTGCAGTGGTGCTCAGCGTGTTTGCTCCTCGGGTGCACGCTGCACTGGCAGGCGCTTTCATGGCCGGCGGTTCGTTCGGATCCGTGATCGGCGTCGCGATCGGCGGCTTCATCGCGGTTCAGTTCAGCTGGCGCTGGTCTTTTGCCATCATGGCTATTTTCGGACTCATCCTGGTGGCCCTGTTCCGCGCTCTGGTCACCGAGAAACGACTGGCAAAATATGCCGTCGAAGGACCTCCGGCAGCGATCGGCGACGCAGAGTCGGTGAGTAGCTACCGCGCCCCACTCTCCAGCCTGTTCACCAACCCTGCCGTCATGTGGACCTACGTCGGCAGCGGCCTGCAGATGTTCACTGCCGCAGTACTTCTCTCCTGGATGCCGAGCTTCTTCAACCGGTACTACGGCCTGGGCCCCGACAAAGCGGGAGCAGTCGCATCCGTCTTCGTACTCCTCGTCGGCAGCGGAATGGTCGTGTGCGGCTTCATCACCGACCGGGTGAGCCGAAACAACCCGGCTACCAAGTGGACCTCGGCAACCGCCTACTGCCTCATCGCGCTCACTTGCTTGGGCGTGGGCTTCAGCCTGGGGAACGGCCCTATCCAACTGATCCTGATCGGTATCGGCGCGTTCTTCTCGGCCGGATCTTGCGGCCCAGCTGCCGCGATGGTCGCCAATCTCACGCACACCAGCATCCGCGCTTCGGCAATGGGCACGCTCACCGTTGCAAACAACCTCCTCGGACTTGCCCTGGGCCCCTTCGTCATCGGAGTCCTCGCCGACCACCTCGGCCTTCTCGGCGCACTGCGCATCGCGCCGCTGTTCTACATCCCCGCAGCCGCGGCAATGTTCCTGGGACGCCGTGCGTTCCCGGCCGGCCTGCGCAAACTCCAGGAACTACGCCCGGCCGACGCCGCGGCCGGAATCGAGGGAAAATGACCATGCCCGAAAACAGCTACCCCGTCGTCGAAGCGATGAAGGCCGGCGGAGGCTGGAATGAACTCTGGGACGAGCTTCTCGAGATGGATCCGGAGTGGACCGAGCTGTACATGAAAATGGCGATGCAGCCGTACCAGAGCGGAGTCCTCTCCCCCAAAGTCATTCAGCTGCTGTGCATCGCCGTCGACGCCTCCGCCACCCACCTGTATGCACCGGGCACGCGGCGACATATCCAGGCCGCCTTGGACATCGGGGTGACGCCCCAAGAGATTCTCGAAGTGCTCAAGCTGGCCACAGTTGTCGGCATTCACTCCTGCAACCTCGGCGTTCCGATCCTGGCCGAGGAGATGGAAGCCTACAAGCAACGTCAGGCTGCCGCTTAACCTGTGCTGAAACGTCAACGGGCCCCTACTCGCGTAGGGGCCCGTTTGCATTCTTGTTACAGAAGCGCCTGTACCGCACCGAGTTCTCGCTTGAGAATCTTTCCGGTAGCGGTCATCGGAAGCGTCGGAACAAATTCCACACGACGCGGATACTTGTACGCTGCCATCTGCTCTTTCGACCAGGCGACAAGTTCCGCTTCGGTAATCTGCGCAGTCGGCTCGAGAATGACGAAGGCCACAACTTCTTCACCGTGGCGTTCGTCGGGAACCCCGATCACCGCGACCAGTGACACGGCCTCGTGACTCAGCAGAACTTCTTCGACCTCACGGGGATAGACATTGAATCCACCACGCACGATCATGTCCTTCGCGCGGTCGACGATGTAGAAGAAGCCGTCCTCGTCGACTCGCGCCAGGTCACCGGTCCGGAACCAGCCGTTGCGCATAACCTCCGCTGTGGCTTCGGGACGGTTGCAGTAACCCTTCATGATGTTGTGGCCACGAATAGCGAGTTCCCCCACCACATCCGGGCCGGAAACGGTGTTCCAGTCCGCGTCGACAAGACGTGCCTCGATACCCCAGACCGGCACACCGATCGAACCTGGCCGGGGGTCACGCTCGGGGTCGCTGAACAACGCCAACGGAGAGGTCTCGGACAGCCCGTACCCTTCGAGGATTTGAACCCCGAAGCGCTCCTTGAATCGCGTCAGAATCTCGACGGGCAGTGCGGCGCCACCGGAGACCGCCTTGCGCATGTTCCGCGCGATCTTCTCGACATCCACGTTTGCACCGTCGAGCGCGCCGAGAAGTCCCCAGTACATGGTGGGTACGCCGGCAAAGACGGTGATGTTCTCGCGCTCCATCAATGCCAGTGCACCTGCAGCGTCGAACCGCGGCACCAGTACCAGGGTCGAGCCCACCGAGATCGCGGAGTTCATGGCGACGGTCTGCCCGAAGGAGTGGAACAGCGGGAGTGTGATCAGGCATCGATCGAGTTGTGTTGGGGTGCTCTCGAACAGTCGGTTTGCCGAGAGCGCGTTGAGCACCATGTTGGAGTGCGTGAGCTCGGCACCCTTGGGCTTTCCGGTGGTTCCACTGGTGTAGAGGATCACTGCGCCATCAGTGGGTTCGCGCACAACCGAATCGAACTGGTCGGTCGAGTCAGGCAGAGCACCCAGCGCATCCTCGAGCGTCTCGACTCCGGGAATCGACGAGGGCGCACCCTCCGCGGCGCTGATCAGAATCATGTCGCGGCAGGTCGCCGTCTGCTCGAATCCGCCGTGTCCGTACTGACCGATCGGCATCTCGGGGCTACCCTCGAAGCAGAAGTAGACCTTCGCCTCGGAATCAGTGAGGTGGTACGCGATTTCACGTTCCTTGAGCATCACGTTGAGCGGTACGACAATCGCACCCGCCTTGAGGATGCCGTTGTACACGATCGGGAACGCGAGGATATTCGGGCAGGACAGCGCCACCTTGTCACCCGGTTCCACGCCACGTGAAACCAACAGATGCGCGATCCGATTTGCCTGCGCGTTCACCTGCGCATACGTCAGTCGCTTGTCTCCGAGGACAAGCGCGTCGCGATCAGGATACCGACGGGCGGAATCTTCCAGCAAGACAGCAAGGTTGAGCATTACGACTTCTCTTTCACTTGATTTCGAGCGAACAACGTTCGGGGGCATGGGCGTCTCCGCTCCATGCCCCCTTGACCTAGTAGGTCAACTACACACGCTTCAAGCGTACGCAGCCAACCTGAGATGACCCCAACTCACGGCTTCAGGCTCACCTCAGCCAGCTTGCTCAGTCCGCCGGCGTAGTGGCGCCGTCCGATCAGCAGAATCACTATCGCGATGACGTAGGCGAACGGAATCCACTGCAAGGCACCCAGCAGACCTAGTCTGTCGGACACAAATCCGACGACGAGGGGACCCAACGCCAGACCGAAGATGTTGTTGGACAAGGTCCCGACGCCGAACGCCGATGCACGAATGGAAGGATGAGTGAGGCTGGCGGTGATCGCGGTGACAGCGCCGGCCGCGCCCGAGCAGAAGAAGGCTCCGATCCCGATCAGCACCAACTGCACCGGCCCGGTATCGAGTCCGAACCCGATAAACAGTGTGGCGAGCGAGATCGCCGGGTACGTCACCGCAGCGAGCCATCGACGCGCCGGATTGTCGCGGCTGATCCGGTCTGCCCCGATACCGCACAGCACCATTCCGGCGCCGATCAGCAGTACGAAACCGGAAGAGGCGAGTCCAGCAGCACTTGCCTCCATGTCGTAGTAGCGGTTGAAGAAACTCGGCAACCACACGAGCAGAACTCCGGAGACGAAGAGTTGAAGACCCCCACCGATGTACACACACATCAGCGAAAGGTTGTTGAACAGACTCGAGAGAGGCGCTCGCGCAGTGTCTGAACTTGTCGTGACAGCGACGTCGGGGTCGTCCGCCCGGTTCTTGTCGATGCGCCCTTCGGTAACCACGATCCGCAGGATGAGGGCAAGTACGAGGCCGACTACTGCCATGAAGACAAACGCCGACCGCCATCCGAAGCGATCCGCGACTATGCCACCGAGCGCAACGCCGATTACCGATCCGAAGTACGTGGAAGCCATGAACGCGCCACTAAGCGAGGCGTGCAGACGAGGAGCGAACATGCTGAGCATGACCGCCATACCGACACTCGCATAGGCCGCCTCACCGAACCCGAGAAGCAGACGGGCACCGAACATTTGGCCGTAACTGGTGGCCGCTGCGCTCAGGAGTGTCGCGACACTCCACACGACCGCCATGAGAACCACACTGCGAACACGCCCCCACCGATCCGCAAGGAGAGACAACGGCAGAGCAAGCACACCGACGATCAGCGCGACTACGCTTGTGAGCGAGGCAAGTTGAGAGTCAGACAGTCCCCACTCCAGCTTCAACAGCGGAAATACCGCGCTGAGAACTTGCCGGGACATGTAGTCCGACATCATCAGCCCGGAAATCAACACGAAGACGATCCAGGGAAACGCCCTTGACGCGGCCTTCATCTCAGTCGATCGTCTTTTATGTTCGTCCACTTGCATTTTCAGCGCCATCAGCACTCCTGTTCAGACGGCCGGCGGACGGAACCTCGCGCCTTGCCGATCACTGTCACTCCCGGGCCTTGTCGATCAGGTCTTGGACCAATTCCTCGGCCCGCGGCCAGTATCCGTACCCCGCAGCGGGATTCAGGTGTCCTACCTCGCCGAGATCGAGCACCTGGCTGCCCCATCCTTCCGCCAGACCGACTACTCGACGATAGTCCGCCAGCGGATCGTTGCGGCTAGCCGCGACCGTGCTGGGGAACGGCAGGCGCTGCCGCGGTACCGGCATCCATCCGTTGTCCTGCAACTGTTCCTGCGTCGGATACGGCTCCCCCATCGGAAAGTCGAAATCCGGCGGTGTGACAAGAAGAGCCCCGGCGATCGGGCGACTGTGTTGCCGGGCCCAGTGCGCTGTGATCATCACACCCGCGCTATGCGCCACCAGGACAACAGGTCCCTCAATGTCAGAGAGCACCGCATCCAATGCGGCAACGCGCGAATCGCGGCTGAGTTTGTCGTGTTCGAGCGGCGGAACAGACCGCACTTTGTCGAGTTTCTTCTCGAGGTGCGTCTGCCAGTGATCCTCGACGTGGTCACGTAGACCCGGGACCAGCACTACCGTCGGTGATTCGATCATCAGGAACTCCGTACTTCTGTTGTGTCAGTTGACAATGACTGCCTGTGCAGCTTCTGGGGACGAACAAAGTTCGGGGGCATGAAGGTCACCCTCCATACCCCCGAACTCTGTCCCTCATCTACATGAACTCAGTCGTGCTGGGTGAAACCGAGCTGACCCGCACGACGATTCGGCGCATACCCCAACCGCGCCAACGTCTCATCAGCATCCGCGTACGTCTCACCGATCCGGTAGATGTCGCGGGCTTCCTTCGCAGTAGCCACCTCCCGGCCCAGCTCGTTCGCCACCCGCACCAGCTGACGCACCTGCTCCGCGGAGGTGATCTTGACCTCGCCCGACGGCGCCCACAGGTTGTCCTCGTTGCCGCAACGCGGGTGCAGACCCATGGCGATCGCCATCGTGTTCACCGGCAATACACTGCGCATCAATGTTTCGAGCGTCAAGCACGCACCGTCCGGAACCCGGCGGATGAACTCCATCATGTTGTACGGATTCGGACCGTCGAAACCGCCGCCGATCGCCACCCAGGTCAGGTTCAACGGACCGGTGTAGAAACCGCGGCGGATCAACCGTTCCACCGTCTCGAGCTGCGGAATGCTGGAAAGCTGGAAGTGCGGCTGGATTCCCGCGGCCTGCAGGCGGCGCAGGTGTTCCTCGACCCACTCGGGGCCGGCCGGGACAACCATCTCCCGGTACGTGTGGGCCAGATCCGCGTTCTCCAGCGAGGTGCCCTTGATATCGCCCGGGGTCATCAGGTCCATGATGTTCATCTGGCTGGTGTTGATCGCGATCGTCACCTGGTCCGGTGCCGGATCCAACGTCGCCAACATGTGGCGGACATCGTCGGACAGCCACTTCGCATCTGCCCCTTCACCTTCCGGAGCGAAGGAGATCGAGCCGCCGACCTGCAGGATCATGTCCGGCACCGCTTCGCGGAGGCGGCCGAGCAGTTCGTTGAACTTCGAGAGCCGCTTGGAGCCCTTTCCGTCGAGCTCACGGACATGAATATGGAGCACGGTCGCGCCGGCTTCGAAGCAGTCCACCGCCTGCTGGACATGCTCATCCATCGTCAGGGGCAGGTCCTCGGGGAAGTCCTCGACCGCCCACTCCGGGCCGTACGGTGCGACGGTGATGACCAGCTTGTCCTGGACCTCGGGGAACAGTGCGTCGTCGTGGAAATGCATAACGTGACTCCAATCGGAAAGTACGTGAAATTTCAGTCGATACAAAAGATCAGAACGGTGCGTCGCCGACTATTCCGGCGCGCTCCATCTTTCGAACTGCAGGCCAATAGTCCTGCACCGCATAGTGTTGCGTCGATCGATTATCCCAGATCGCGACGCTGTTCTTGGTCCAACGCCACCGGACTTGATACTCGGGAATCTGCGCCTGGCTCGCCAGGTAGTTGAGGAGATTGCTCGCGCCCGGAGCAAAATCGACACCGTATCGAATGTTCTCCGGCGTGTGGTAATTGACAAGGTGCGTTGCAAACGAGTTGACAAAGAGAATCTTCTCGCCGGTCTCGGGATGCGTTCGGACAACAGGATGTTCGGCATCCGGGAAGCGTTGATTGAGCTCGTGGCGCTGCTCGATCGGCATCCGCGCCCCGAAGGTCGACTCGATACTGTGCCGAGCCCTCAGATCCTTGATCTGTTCCTTGACCGCGGCCGGCAGGTTCTCGTAAGCCAGAGCCATGTTCACCCAGATGGTGTCACCACCGACGGGAGGTGTTTCCACACAACGGAGTACACAACCCATGGGCGGGTTCACGCGCCAGGTGGCGTCGCAATGGTAGGCATTCTCGAAGTGTTCGGGAGGGCTGTCGAGATCCTTGTAGATGCGAACCAAACCGGGATGCTCGGGATCGCTACCCAGCGCAGGGTGATCCTCGAGTTCACCGAAACGCTGTGCAAGCTCTACGTGTTCGGTCCTGCTGAAATCCTGATCGCGGAAGAACAGAACCTTGTGTTCGAGCAGCAGCGACCTGATTTCGGCAAACAATGCGTCGTCGCGGGAGACCTCACCGAGGTCTACTCCCGACAACTCGGCACCGATGGAGCAAGTCAGCTTTTGGACGGTGATCGAACTGGCGGTCGTCTTGTTCAGCGTTGCGGTGTTGTTCATGACAAGTCCTCTACAGGCGCTTATTCTCAGACGGAAAAGACGGACGACCCGATGCTGCGGCCGGATTCCATATCGTGGTGCGCGCGCACCGCATCTTCGAGTGCGTAGCGCTGATTGATTTCGATCTTGATGCGACCAGCTTCGACGTGCGAGAAGAGTTCGCCTGCCAGTTCGGCACGCTCCGCCGGGTCTGCGATGTAATCAGCGAGAGCCGGACGGGTTACGAAGAGAGATCCCTTGACCGCCAACTGCATTGCGTTGATCGGCGGCGTCGGACCGGATGCGGTACCGAAGCACACCAGCAGTCCGCGGCGCGCCAGCGAATCGAGCGAAATATCGAATGTGGACTGCCCGATGCTGTCGTACACAACCGGCACTCCGACACCGCCGGTGATCTCTCTGACTCTGGCTACGACGTCTTCACGGGTGTAGATGATGACCTCGTCGCAGCCATGGGCGCGAGCAACAGCAGCCTTCTCGTCAGTGGAAACAGTACCGATCACCTTGACTCCCAGCAGTTTTGCCCACTGGGTGAAGATGAGTCCCACGCCGCCGGCAGCTGCGTGCAAAAGAACGGTGTCACCGGCCTTGAGCGGGTAGATGCGACGCAGGAGGTACGCGGCGGTCAATCCTCGCATGGTCATCGCTGCAGCGGTGTCGAAAGCAATGCCGTCAGGCAGCGCAATCAGATCCGAGGCCGGCATGATGCGTTCCGTGCTGTACGCCCCGAGCGGACTGCCGGTGTACGTCACCCGGTCCCCCACACTGAAATCGACACCGGAACCGACCGCCTCGATCACACCAGCGCCCTCGACACCCATTCCTGCCGGTAGCTGCGCTGGGTAGAGGCCACTTCGGAAATAAGTGTCGGCAAAGTTCAGGCCAACCGCCTCGTGCCGAATCCGGACCTCACCGGCACCCGGCTCTCCTACCTCCACGTCTTCCCATTGCATGACAGACGGGGTACCGATTTCATGGAATCGAATGGCGTTCGCCATGATGCTCTCCAATTCTGTGGACATTCTCGACGCCGCGAGCGGCCGAGCTGTATTCGTACGCAACAAGTTCCGGGAATCGTGATCGACTTCGGTATCGCGCCGAACTGATGAGAACCAGATTAGGTGAGATCCGGCTCACATGCTTAACTTGACGAGACACGCAACACGTCATTTTGGGACATCTAGCCGAGGATCCTCCATGAAGCCATTGGCCCGCTACGCATCGCTCAACCGCTACGTCGACCTTTGCCACTCGGTAGACATCGACGCCGTAACACTCATGCGGAGTGTCGATCTCACACCCGCCAGCCTGGCAATCCCCGACCAATGGGTGCCCGCAGCCTCGATTGCCACACTCCTCGAACGGTCCGCAGCGGCATCCGGACACGAAGACTTCGGCCTACTCCTGGCCGAACTGCGCCGACTCTCCAACCTCGGACCACTCAGCCTCGTCATCAGAGAGGAACCCGACGTCAGAAGCGCGTTGGACGTCCTCATGCGTTACGAGCACACCTACAACGAGGCACTACGAATTCGATTGACCGAAGTCAACGGACTCGCCACCCTGCGTATCGAACTGGAGGTCGGAGAACCCGTCGACTCCCGGCAGACCGTCGAACTCGCCGTTGGAGCAACCCTGCAGATCCTGCGGAGTTTTCTCGGATCGCGCTGGCAACCCGTCAGCGTCGGATTCACGCACAGCGCACCGAAGGACACCAGCACCCACCGAAGAATTCTGGGCAACGCAGTGGATTTTGATCACGAGTTCACCGGAATCGTGTTCTACGCCAGCGATCTCGATGCAGCCAACCAACTGTCCGACGAACTTCTGCGTCCCTACGCCCGACAATTTCTCGACTCACTTCCCGTTGCCACATCCTCTGACACACTGAGTCGCACAAAGGAATTGATCGAAGTTCTACTTCCGACCGGGAGGTGTTCAGCCGAGCACGTTGCGCGAAGTCTCGGGTTTGATCGTCGAACGCTGCATCGCCACCTCGCCGAATCCGAGCTGACGTTCACCGGGGTTCTCAATTCGGTTCGCAGTGCGCTCGCGGAACGCTTTGTATCGAATCCCCGCTATTCACTGACCGAGGTCGCCGTCCACCTCGGGTTCTCCACCCAGGGCAGTTTCTCACGATGGTTTCGCAACGAGTTCGACGTCAGCCCCAGCGCCTGGCGAAGCGCGCACAAAATGTGAAGGTACTAGCTGACCAGCACAACCCCGACGTAGGCGATGGTCGCCACCCAGACGGTCGAAATTGCGGCCAGCACGAACGGACGTACGCCCACTCCACGAATCACACTGATTCGCACGCCGAGCCCCAAACCGAACATCGCGGCGGCCAACAAGGCAGTCTGAACCATCTTGGCATCGGCGAGCAGGCCCTCGGGCAAAAGACCCGTCGAGCGCAGTCCCATGAATCCGATGAAGGCCAGGGTGAAGAACGGAACCAGCGGCGGCCGTTTGACATTCGGATTCGAATTGTCGGACAGGGAGCGCTGACGAATACTCAGGAATGCCATGACCGGCGCCAACATGAGCACACGCGCGAGCTTGACGATGGTTGCAACACCGAGCGCAGTGGCACCGAGGGCGCTACCGGCAGCGACAACCTGCGCAACCTCGTGAATCGATCCGCCGGCCCACATGCCGGCACTGATGTCACTCATCCCGAAACTTCTGGCCAACAACGGAATTGTCGGAATCATCAAGGTGCCGAAGATGACAACGAGTGCTACTGCCGTGAGCAATTCTTCTTCTTTTGCGTCGACGACTCCGTCCGCGGCAGCAACGGCAGCAGCACCACAGATCGAGAAACCGCAGGCGATCAGTAGTCGCTGGGTCCACGAGAGCCCCAGAAGCTTTCCGGCATACATTGTTCCAGCGATACCGAGAACCACGATCGCCACGACCACACCGATCACGCCCCAGCCCAGGTTCAGGATGTCACTGAACATCAATTGCAAGCCGAGCAGTGCAATACCGACACGCAACAACCTCTTGGACGAGAAGGTCAGTCCGGGCTGGAAATTCGCGGGGAGGGTAACCAGGTTTGCGAGAACAGCGCCGGCCACAATGGCGATCAGCAACGGACTCACCGTGGCGAAGAAGCTACCGACCGTCAACGCGACCACTGCGCCGACAGCACACAGCGCCACACCCGGCACCAGCGCGGTCACGCCCGCCCAACGGTGAGGTTGCGGCACATCGGCAACGACGGCCTGTTTTTCGGCCACGGTCTTCACATCACGGTTCACCTCTTCAGGGTCCGCCAGACTTCTGCAATGCGGTAGATCGATTCTTGCTATCACGAGATATCAATTCGATATGGCCCTACGGCTAGGTATAGCCTGAACGCATGACTCGACGATGGCCGGATCTCAGCACTCTCGAGCTACTCATCGGCATTGACGACCACGGAAGTCTCAGCGCTGCAAGCCGTCTCGCGCACATCGCGCAACCCAACGCCAGCCGCGCAGTCAAAGCTCTCGAACGACAGCTCGGCATGCCGCTAATCCATCGACGATCCACCGGCGCAACGTTGACGCCACAAGGGACCGTCATCGTTCACTGGGCTCGCCGGGTGCTGGACAATTCAAGACAACTTCTCGACGTCGCCGAGGGAATGCGGACCGAACGATCGGCAGAACTGACCGTCTGCGCGAGCATGACCGTGGCAGAACATCTGATCCCAGCCTGGCTTGGCAGTTTTCGCGGATTGCACCCAGATGTGACCGTGCATCTTCAGGTCTACAACTCGACTCGCGTCATCGAAGCGATCGATGCCGGAACGTGCGACGTCGGTTTCATCGAATCCCCCACCGCGCCAAGGCATCTACACAGCATTACCGTCGCCCGCGATTCGCTCGTAGTTGTCGTTCACCCCGAGCATCCTTGGGCACGCCGACGCAAGCCGCTCACCGCACCTGAATTGGCCACGACACCACTACTCGTGCGCGAACCCGGATCCGGAACCAGAACAACGCTCGACCTGGCACTTCAAGAGTACGAACGTGCTGCACCCTTGCTTGAACTGGGAAGCTCGGCAGCGATCCGCACCAGCGTGCTGGGAGGCGTCGGTCCGGCGGTACTGAGCACGCTGGCAGTGAACGACCAAGTGAAAACCGGCGAACTGCGAGTAGTCGAAGTCGACGGCCTCGTACTCGACCGAACCCTCCGCGCCGTGTGGCGCCCCCCGCGTCAACTCGAGGGGCCGGCCGGCGATTTGGTGAAGCTTGTCCGGATGCGCAGCGCGTAGCGCCTCGCTACTTCGCTTTTGCGGCTGCCTTCGCAGCCTTCTTGAACTCACGGACCTCGAGCAAGGACTGCTCGTCGACAACATCGGCGATAGAGCGCCGCGAGCCGTCGAGTCCGTAATCCCCAGCGGCCTCACGCCAACCCTCCGGCTGGACACCGATTTGTTTTCCGAGGAGCGCCAGGAAGATTCGCGCTTTCTGATCTCCGTAACCGGGCAACGCCTTGAGGCGCTTCAGCACTGTCTTGCCGTCCGGGTCACCTGACGTCCAGATCGCCGCAGTGTCGCCGTCGTAGTTTTCGACGATGTACTGGCACACGAGTTGAATGCGCTCCCCCATCGACTTGGGGAAACGGTGCACCGCGGGTGTTTGAGCGCAGATCGCGATGAACTCGTCAGTGTCCATGTCGGCGATTCTGTGGATGTCGAGACCGCCCATCCGATCGGCCAGCTTCTTCGGCCCCAGAAATGCTGTCTCCATCGGAACCTGCTGATCGAGGAGCATGCCGAGCAACAGCGCCAGCGGATCCGCAGACAGGAGTGCATCGGCTTCGGGATCACCCACAAGATTCAGGTTCAGTGCCATGCGTCCGATCTTGCCACGTCAGATGGCTGTTACTTCAGCTTCCGGCTCCGGTACTGCCCACTTCTTCCAACCGAACAGGATCAGAGTGCTCACTGCAGCGACGACAAACACCCACAGATAGATGGCACCCGTCAGGATGCTCAGATAATCCGGGACTGTAAGCATGAACAGACCCATACCGACAAAGCGGTCGGTGCCGGGAAATACCGTCGGATCCCACCAGGTACGCGACCAATTCAGTACCGGCAGCAGAAACACGACCGGCGCAATCCACGCCCACGCCTTCCGCGACGCCATCGCATAATGGGCAGCCAAAATCACCAGCGGCACGAACCACACCCAATGATGGCCCCAGGAAAAGGGCGACACCACAGTGGCTGTAAGCCCGGTCAGGGTAATACCGAGCAGCTTCTGTCCTTGCCGATAGGCAACCCACGCAGCGCCCAGCCCCAAGCACGCTGCCAGCGCACTCAGACCCAGAACCAGCACCTGCGACGGTTCCGGAGTATGCGTGAGTCGAGCGATCAAACCGGACACCGACTGATTGCTGGGCGCATCCGAGCGCCCGACGCGCTCACTGTCGAACAGTGTGCCGGTCCAGTACGTATACGCATCGTGGTACATCACGATGAAACCCAGAGCCACAGTCGCCGCAAAGGTCAGAACCGCTGTCACCAGCGCGCGCCACTGCTTCGTGACGAACAGATACGCCCAGAAGAACGCCGGCGTCAGCTTCACGCCCGCAGCGATCCCGGCACCGATCCCCCGAAGGCGACTCTTCTCGTCCCGACCCAAGTCCCACACGATCAACAGCAACAGGAAGATATTTATCTGCCCCAGCCAGAGCGTCGTACGTACCGGCTCCATGAACAGGAAGATGACCGTGGCCAACACACTCACGGCATACGCCTTGGCGTCGAGACGATAGCCGAGATACTTCCAGCACAACACGATTACCGCGAAGAGTGCCGCAACATTGAGGACCGACCAGACGACGATCGCCTGTTGAAACGTGAGCACCGCCCACACCGTGAACAGGATTCCCGCAAACGGCGTGTACGTGAACATCATGCCTTTGAAGACGGGACCGTCGTACAACGGAAGCCCCTGGACCACAAAACTCCCGCCGTGGCGGTAGACGTCGAGATCGAGGAAATTGTGGAAGATTCCCCAATAGATTGCATCCATCGGGACGCCGCACAGAACCATCAGCACAGAAGCGATCGCCAGCACCGTGAGAACGGCAAAACCGATCACACCTACCCGCAGTCGACGCTTACTCTGCTGTGGAACGTCCGACTCTCCCACCGAACTCGCTTCGAGCCCAGAACTTTCCGAACCGCTGATTTCGCCCGTCACTACAACCTCCGGGTTTGCATCATCTGTCGGGTACTTGTGAACCGAACGCTACAAGAAATGACCGGAAATACCGACCGGGCACGCCGTTTTCAGTAGCTCAGTTCTCAGCAAGTCGCGATTCTGTAGCCGCCAGCAGAACACACGTTGCGACGCCGTCCATCGCGACCTCGAGATCCCCGAGCGACGGGAAACTCGGAGCCAAACGAATGTTCCGGTCATCCGGATCCACGCTGTACGGGAACGCCGAACCGGCCGCTGTGAGCGCGATACCAGCATTTTTAGCGAGTTCGATGACGCGCTTAGCCGTGCCGTCGATGACGTCGAGGCTGATGAAGTAGCCCCCCTTGGGCTCGGTCCACGACGCGACCTTCGACGCACCCAACCGATCCTCGAGGATCTTCAGAACCAACTCGAACTTGGGTGCAAGCAACTCGCGATGCTTCTCCATATGCGCACGAACACCGTCCGCATTGCCGAAGAAGCGCAGGTGGCGGAGCTGATTTACCTTGTCCGGGCCGATACTCTTCTTGCCCAGGAACTTCTGGTACCAAGCAAGGTTCTCGGCCGAACTGCCGAAGAAGCTCACGCCGGCGCCGGCAAAAGTAATCTTGGACGTCGATGCGAACACCAACGGCCGGTTGGGATGCCCGGCCTCGGCAGCCATCGAAAGAACGTCATAGGACGGCGCGATCTCGCCGAACAGCGGATGCACCGCGTAAGCGTTGTCCCAGTACAGACGGAAATCAGGTGCTGCGGCGGGCATCGAAGCCAGAGTGCGCACAATTTCTTCCGAATACACGGCCCCGGTCGGGTTGGCGTACACCGGAACAACCCACATGCCCTTGATCTGCGGATCTGCAGCAACCAACTCGGCGATCTTGACGACATCCGGGCCGTCGTGGTTCATCGGGATCGAAATCATCTCGATGCCCAACGACTCGGTGATTGCGAAGTGGCGGTCGTAACCCGGCGCGGGGCAGAGGAACTTGACCTTCTCTTCGCGCGACCACGGCTGCGCCGAATCAGGAGTGCCGTGGAGCAGCGAGAACACCACGTTGTCGTGCATGATCTCGAGGCTCGCATTGTTGCCGGCCAGGAGGTTGGCAACCGGAATGCCGAGCAGTTCACCGAAGATGGCACGCAGTTCCGGCAAGCCCGTCAAGCCACCGTAGTTGCGGCAGTCAGTACCGCTTCCGTCACGGAAATCACCGTCGCCGGGCAGCGTCAACAACGCTGCGGAAAGGTCGAGTTGCTCGGGCGAAGGCTTACCGCGAGTCAGATCGAGTGCGAGCTTCTGAGCCTGGAGCTGCGTGTACTTCGCGCTCTGACTCTCATGCTCGGAGGTGAGTTCTTCAGGGCTCATCAACCCGATCTGGGTTTGGATAGGCATCCGGAGCGGCCTTTCACCGACGAGGCGGGGTCGGGATATATGAAAAAAATAGAGGACCCCGCGCACCCGGCAGAGCCCGTTGACCCTTGCTGCCTTCCGGCCCTGGGGGAGTTCACAGGATGCGCGCCGCGCGGGATCCAATGAACAGTGTAGACGGCTCCGGGGGTACACCGCACACCACCCGCCATTACGGCCAATTTCATTGCATCAGCGCAGGTCAGGTACCCGTTTAACGCTTATCGTCAACTGTTGGGTATGCTACTCCACGGAGGATTCGCCTAGTGGCCTATGGCGCTCGCCTGGAACGCGGGTTGGGTTAACGCCCTCAGGGGTTCAAATCCCCTATCCTCCGCCAGGGAAACCCCCTGTGAACTGCCGAGAAGCAGTTCACAGGGGGTTCTTTTTTGCCTTCATGGAGCAGGTGGAGCACGCCATGAGGCAACTGTCTACCCTCTGCAATCGCCTGCAATCGCCAGATCTGTCTCGACGTCATCCTCGGCGCGAGCATGAATGCCTCTGGCTGCGAGAATCTCGACCAACCGGATCCCCACACGATTTCCGAGCTCTCGATCAATTGCGTAGAAGTCGACCGCCGACGTGTACGGCGGGTACTCGATGGCCGTGTCATCGATGTCAGGAACGACCCAGTGCGGCCACGTTGGACGAAGCATTTCTTCGACAACCTGCGCCGCGATCAGGGATTCGGAGACTACGATCCCCGAAGTCGCGGCCAACTGATTGAAGCTCGCCGACAAAAACCATTGTGCGACAAGCTTTTCACGCCGATATCAGCGGGTTCGCAAGACCACGGTGTTCGTTTCGGTATCGACAGCAACCCACGCGGGTTCGCCTTCGGCGTCGTCCTCGCGATGCATCAACGCGCTCTGCCGTTGCTCGAATTCGTGATGCTTTGAACCCTGGAACAGTGCCGCCACTTCCTCGAATCCCGCCGCCGACACCGGCCGTGAGGTACGCCCCCGCGTCCACGGCAACGCCCTGCCACCAGTGAGCCGATTCCACAAGGTTTCCGCAAAAGCGAACAGGATCAGCAGTACCAACAGCCCTGGAAGGGTCAGCGCAAAGACAGTGCCCATCCAGCAAGTTTAACGGCCACTACGCACAATGCACCCGAAGTGACCAGAGCGTCGGTGGTCTGGAACACTCACATCGGGGATTTTTCAGGTTGCTGCCCGCAGCACCGACGGGGGGACAGCACACGATGAGCATGATTCTCGCGGCTACAGCTCAGCCGGACACAACCCACACTTTCGGCGTCGAACTCGCGTTCTTCGGCCATACGGTCCATTTGTTCGGATCAGGTCGTCACAGTCTCGACGCCCTTGGCACCGATAGCTTCGATGTCGCTGTACTCGACCTGTCACTCCCCGATATCGACGGCTTCGAAGTTGCGCGCCAAATTCGGCTTCGCAGTGAAATTCCGATCATCATGGTCGTCGAATCATCAGAGGACATCGAGGACGCGCCCACTCGGGTGGCGTCTGATTTTGCGGTGAGCCCGGTCAGCGCCCGGGATCTCGATTTTCGTGTCACCTCACTGCTGCGGACGACGCCGGCGCCGCGCACGGACAAACGCGAACGCCACGGCGAATTACAGATCGACCGACGCGCCATGACCGCGTCTGTCGGCGGTCGCCAATTAGATTTGACCCGAACAGAATTGCGCGTGCTTCTCGAAATGTCGGGACGCCCGGGCCACGTCTACTCCCGGGATCAGCTTCTCGCGAATGTCTGGGGCGAATCGACCTCCGCCAAGACCCGAGCCGTCGACGCCAATATTCAGAGCCTGCGAGCGAAGATCGAATCCGACTCTGCCCGACCGAATTACATCAAAACTGTGCGCGGGTTCGGCTACCGTTTCGGCCCGGTCGACTGAACACCGCACGGTAGCGAACCGTCGCGTCCCCGTCCTGGGCGATATCTCTCGCCCAGGACGGGGACGCGCTTCGCTAGTGACCGAACCAATGCGCGGGAGCGGAAAGGCTTGCCGGCAAACGCGTTTTGCCATTACCCCGAGCTGCGTTGATCTGAGGCTGGGTGACGTACAACGCGGCTGAGAGATCGGTGCCCTCCAGCCACGCATCACGTAGATCCGCGCCGAGCAGGTCTACCGCAGTGAGGTCGCTTTCCCGCAGATCCGCAGCGATCAGGCAGGCCCCGCGCAGGTCTGCCCCACACAATCTGCGTGCCCGCAGATCGGCTCCGGCAAGATCTGCCGCCGGTGCCAGGTTCGGGTCCAGATGGCCGGCTTCAGCGAAGTAGGAAGCCCGAACTTCCTCACTGACCTCCATCAGAACCATTCTGACCGCGCTGTGCAGTGCACCGATGTCTGCCGAGAACAGTTCGGCGAGACTCCCGTGAGTCAGTGCGGCAATTGCTGATTCGAGTTCACGAACTTCGTGCGCAGCATCCGGGCCGTAGGCGCGTTCCTCCGCCTCGGACAGGTACCACAGCATCTCGTGCAATTGCTTCACGATCTTGAATGCCGCGAACATGTCCGGCTGGGTATCCGGCCGTTCGCGCCAGCTGACACCCGAGAACAATCGCTGCGATACGACCTGCCCCGCGCCGAAGCAATCGAAGACCGTACACCCGCGAAAACCCCGGGGACGGAGTCCTTCATGGACAGTGCAGGAGAACGTCGATGCCAGATGCCGACAGGGCGAGCCGACCGGCTTGTCTTCGGCAAAATCTGCCGATCGTGAAAATCCGAAGGCAGTGCAGCACAAAGCGAAACAACTTCCGCAGTCGGCGCGCAGATCCTCGCGACGCAGCGATGACGGCATGGACGTGGGTGTAGACGAGATGATCAAGTGAGCTCCCAGTAGCGATGTGTGTGCAGGACGGGAGGCGGGAACCCGATATCGGATTCCCTCTCGGGGCACACGGAATCACCACCGCACGTAGGCGCGGCGCACGATCACTACGGAAGGTCTGGGTCACAGACAAGTTTTGATAAGCACTGCCGACAAACTAGCAGCCCGGAAAATGCCTCGAAGAAAACAATCCCGATTCGCCCCAGATCCTGAAGAATCAGCTCCATGACTTCCACCGATATCTCCCCCGCCCAGCGCTACCGAAATCTGGCCGCCAATTTCACCCAGCGAATTGACGCAGTGCCCGAGCAGAACTGGGACAACGACTCTCCGTGCGACGGCTGGACTGCGCGGGATCTACTGCGACATGTGATCGACAGTGAACGAGACATGGTCAAGGTCGTCGGCCTCGAACTGGCGTCAGGTCCGTCCGTCGACGAAAACCCGGCCGCTGCGTGGGCTGCGGTGCGCGATTCGATGCAGGCCATACTGGACGACCCGGCCAAGGCGAACCTCGAGTACGACGGCCACTTCGGCCGAACCAATCTCGGAGCTACCGTCGAAGGTTTCCTGTGCTTCGATCTGGTCGTTCACGGATGGGATCTCGCCGTCGCAACCGGTACCGACACGTCGATTCCGGACGACGATGTGGAATGGGCGTCGCAGATCGCTACAAGCCTCGGCGATTCGATCCGAATGGACGGCGTCTGCGGCCCCGAGATGCCGGTTTCCGACGACGCGGACAAAGCAACCCGACTTATGGCCTATCTCGGCCGTGCCGCCTGAAAAACACCCCTGACGTGCAGGTTGTTTCAATACGCCTGTAATCTCCAGGCATGCGCGAAGGTCGAAAATCAGCTACGAACCCGGATTTGCTGGCCGCGGCGCTTTTTGACGTTGCCGCCGAATCAGGGCTCGAAAATGCCAGCGTCCGAGAGGTCGCGAAGCGCGCAGAGGTGTCGATCGGGGCTGTCCAACATCACTTCTCGACCAAAGAACAGATGTTGACATTCGCGCTACGCACCTTGACCGAGCGAATGCTGAATCGTCTCACTGAATCTGCGCCGGGCGCCTCCCCGCACGTCGCACTGTTCCACGCTTTGTCACAGCTACTCCCCCTCGACGAGCAGCGCACCCGCGAAGCTCACGTCCTGGCCGCATTTGCCGTGCGGGCAGCGACCAGTGCACCGTTGGCAGAAATTCGGCGAACCGCACTGTTCACCGTTCGCACCGGCATTTCTGCCGTTCTGATCCAGGTTGCCCTGCCCGAAGCCGAAACGCGCGCGGCACTTCTCCTTGCGACGGTCAACGGATTGGCACTCGACGCGATCGGCAATCCCGACCTGTATCCCGCGCACTATCTCGAGTACGCCCTCGAAAGTCAGATCCGCCTCACCCTTCACGACGCCGAGGTGTCGACCGGATTGGCGGGCTGACGTGGTGGGAGCAGGACGTTTTGCACCGAGCCCTTCCGGTGATCTGCATCTGGGGAACCTGCGCACCGCCCTCCTGGCCTGGCTGTTTGCCCGCACCACCGGCCGCGAGTTCCTCATTCGTGTCGAAGATCTGGATCGAGTCCGGCCCGGTGCCATGGACCGTCAACTCGACGACCTCCGTGCGCTCGGCCTGGGCTGGGACGGCGAGGTCGTCAAACAATCGGATCGGCTGCCGCTGTATGCGGAAGCCATCGAGACACTGAACGGTCGGGGGCTCACGTACCCCTGCTTCTGCACTCGCAAGGAAATCCTGCAAGCACCGTCTGCGCCTCACTCTCCCGACGGGGCGTATCCGGGAACGTGCCGGAATCTCTCGGCCTCCGAGCAAGCCGAAAAACTCGCGACCGGCCGAAACCCAGCTCTTCGGCTACGGTCCGACACCGATTCGTTCACGGTTACAGACACACTGCGGGGCAACGTCACCGGCGCAGTTGACGACGTCGTCCTGCTTCGCGGCGACGGCGTGCCCGCATACAACCTTGCCGTCGTCGTCGACGACGGCGCCCAGAACATCGACCAAGTTGTACGCGGAGACGACCTGTTGAGTTCTGCCCCACGCCAGGCGCACTTGGCGACGCTCCTCGGAATCACGCCGCCGGTTTACGCTCACGTTCCTCTCGCACTGAACACCGCCGGCAAGCGCCTGGCAAAGCGGGACGGTGCGGTCACGCTCTCCGATCAACGCGCACTCGGCCGCAGTTCCGACGAGGTGCTGACAATGATTGCGTCGAGCGTCGGATTGGCTGAACCCGGAGAACTAATCACACCAATGCAATTAGCCGAACGGTTCGATGCTCAAAAGATTCCACACGAACCGTGGATCGTGACCGTCGATGATTCTGCAGGCCCACCCGAATTGCGGTAACTGACGGAAATAACAGCTAATCGTTGGCAATTTTCGTTTAGTGAAGTACCTTCGACATAGGTGAAGGCAAACAGGACATGTCGTCCTGAGCAGGTTACAACCGAGGGCCAAACCCTCGAATGACCACGCGCCCGCTGGGGGGCAACCGCACTGAGTTGCAGTGCGGCAGGAGCGGGAACAGGACGAAAAGGAAATCCGCATGGTTCGCGAGCTTCGCGAGGCACTCGACGACCATCAATTCGAGGTGTTGTACCAACCCCAGGTAAGCCTGAAATCTTCGGTTATCACCGGTTACGAAGCGCTCCTCCGGTGGAGGCATCCACTCCGAGGATTGATCGAACCACAAGACTTCATGAGATCTGCTGAAATGTCCGGCTTGATTATCCCGATCGGATTACAAGCACTCGACCTTATCTGCGCACAAATCGCAGGCTGGGACGACCACTTGAATATCGCCGTAAATTTTTCACCTCGACAACTATCCACAAAGAATGCGGCACGCGAAATACTCGATACCCTGCGTAGATCCGATACACCTCACGACAAATTCATCGTGGAAGTCACTGAACTCGGCGTCGTCAGCCAAGATGCTGCCGCCACTCTGCAGACTCTCCACGACGAGGGAATTCGCATTGCGCTCGACGATTTCGGAGCCGGATTCGCCTCGTTTGCTGCACTGTCGGAGCTGCCAATCGACATTCTCAAAGTCGACCAGACCCTGACATGGGCGCTCAGCGAAACGAAGCACCCCCGCGAGCGAGCATTCATCGTCCTGGAATCGATCGCCGAAATCGCCGAAAAACTGGGGATGGAATCCATCGCCGAGGGCATCGAAACCGCTGATCAAGCTGCTGCTGTGGTTCGTGCTGGATACGACACCGGGCAGGGCTACTACTTCGGGAAGCCACTTCCGACTGACGCACACATCACAGCTATGTAAGACTCGGCGGCTAAGCGGAACCGACTACCAGAAAAATAATGAAGAAAGCCACCAATACTGCGATCATCGCGGCACCGACAGCGATACCAGCGATTGCCAAACCGCGCCCCTGCTGACCAGTGCTCTTTATCTGGCCAAGTGCTAAAACACCCAAAATGATTCCGATAACCGACCCGAGCCCGTAGGTGCACCCTCCCGCGATCGACGTCACCAGCGCTGCAATCGCCAGCCCATTAGTCCCTACCGGCGGCGCGTAGCCTCCGCCGTATTGGCCGTAAGCGCCGTATTGCATCGGCTGCTGATAGGGAAGTGGTTGTTGGTACTGGACCGGCTGCTGAAATTGGGCCGGCGGTTGATACTGGACTGGGGGTTGATACTGGGCTGGGGGTTGATACTGAACTGGCTGCGCGAACGGGACCGGATGATCTGAAGCCGGGGTATACGTCGGCGGCGGATAGCCTGGGTACTGCTCAGTGGCAGATGTGAAGCCCGGAATCTCCCAATATGACTGCGTTATTTCTGACGAATGTCCCGCTCCGTCTGATGGAAGCCCCGGAACCTCCCCGTATCCAGGTTTTGCCAGATATTCATCTGGCGAATTCTCGCCGTTGCCCCCGGAAATCGTCATGGACGCAGCCTAAACCACCGATGACATCCGTTGCCCGACGAACAAATGCCGTCCACATTTGTGCGCCGTGACAGTAGGGTCGTACTAACTGTCAAACTCGAGCGAGCTTTCAACGATGAGGGGAAACGATGACGACCGGCGGGTACGACCCCAACAAGAATCCGGATGACGGAAAGCAGTCACCGCAAGATCCGTACAGTCAGCCCCAAACACCACCGCCGGGGAACTACCCGCCACCGGTAACTCCCCCTCCGGGTGGCGGATTTCAGCCGCCCGCGGGCCCACCGCCCGGGAACTACCCGCCCCCGCCGGGGAACTACCCCCCGCCTGGTGGAAACTATCCGCCGCAGCAAGGCAATTACCCGCCCCCTCCGGGCAACTACCCCCCGCCCGGTGGATACCCGCCACCGCCACAGGGCGGTAACTTTCCGCCGCCCCCACAGTTCAACAACCAAGGCAGCTACGGTGCGGCCAGGCTCCCTTCCGGCGCTTTGCCGGGTGATCTATGGATACGACTCGGTGCCCGCGTCATCGACGGCATCATCGTCGGCATCATCGCTCTGATCCTGGCAGTCCTGGTTAGCAGCGCCGATTCCTTGGTTCTGATCTCCGGACTGTTCTCGGGAATCCTGACCTTCGCCTACTTCGTCGGAATGGAAATCACCCAGGGCTGGACGCTGGGCAAGAAGATCCTTGGCTTGTCAGTGCAAGGCCCCGGCGGCGCACCACGTCCGACCCCGCAGCAATCGGCGATTCGTAACGCGTTCACTCTGCTTTCGATCATTCCGATCATCGGCGGATTGCTCGCGCTGGCGGCTTACATCGTCATCGCAGTCACGATCAACAACAGCCCCACCAAACAAGGCAAGCACGACGAACTTGCTGGCGGCACTCAGGTAATCAAGAACTAACTCACCACACCGAAGGCCCGGCAGTATCACCGTGAAACTGCCGGGCCTTCGGTGTGCTCTGGGCAACTGGACGGTCTCCAACTCGCTTCCAGGTGCCCTGAGGTGCTTGGATTGCTGACGTGACAGCTCAGGATCAGCAAGACGAAACAGCCTCAGAGACCAAGTTTGCGCACGTCAGTACGGGTTATTACCCGACGATTGTCGCCCTCTTCACCGCGACACTCCTTATCTCGAATGTGGCCGCAACCAAGGGCGTCGCATTTTTCTCGGACTCCGAGTTTTCCCTCGGACCGCTGCAGCTTCTCCCGATCATCACCGACGGCGGGTTCTTCCTCTTCCCCCTCGCGTACGTTCTCGGCGACGTCCTCAGTGAGGTCTACGGCTTCAAGGCCACCCGACGCGCTATCTATCTCGGCTTCGGGGCGCTCATGCTGGCAGCTGCGTGCTTCTGGCTCGCCGTTCAGTTGCCGTCGGCCGCCTTCTACGAAAACCAGGAATCCCTGGAAACCGTCGTCGGCGTCATCCCCAGGCTCCTGGTCGCCGGATTGGCTGCCTACCTCGTCGGACAGCTCCTGAACTCGCTGGTTCTGGTCATGATGAAGAAGCGCATGCAGGAAAAGCACCTGTGGGCGCGTCTGATCGGCTCGACGGTTGTCGGAGAATTCGCCGACACCCTCATCTTCTGTTCCATCGCGGCCGGCGTGATCGGCATCAGCACCTGGGAAGACTTCATCAACTACGTGCTGGTCGGCTTCCTCTGGAAGACGCTCGTCGAGGTTCTGGTCATGCCGATCACCTACCGCGTCATCGCGTACGTGAAGAAGCGCGAACCGACTTACAGCTGAGCCGCCTGGATCTTCTTGGCGTAGAACTTTCCGAGCATGTCGGCCTTGAAGTCGTGGAAATATCCACCTTCGATGCTGGCTCGGATGTCGTCGACCAACTTCACGGTGAATCGCTCGTTGTGAATGGTGCAGAGCGTCGACGCCAGCATTTCCTTCGCCTTGAACAGGTGATGAATGTAGGCACGGGTGTAGTTGGCGCAGGTGTAGCAGTCGCACTCGTCGTCGATCGGCGTGAAATCGCGCCGGAAGCGGCTGGTGTTGATGTTGAATCGGCCGGAGCGCACATAGATCGCGGCGTTGCGCGCTACCCGTGACGGGTTGACGCAGTCGAAGGTGTCCGCGCCGTTCTCGATGGCGACAAAGAAGTCGTCGGGCTCACTGATTCCGAGCATGTGGCGGGGCTTGTGCTCGGGCAGTTCCTCGTTGCACCAGCGAACGATGGTGCCGAGGTTCTGCTTCTCGAGTGCGCCGCCGATGCCGTAACCGTCGAATCCGTAGCCGTTCTCGCCCTCGATGGACTCGAGGCCGCGGCAAGCTTGGCGACGCAGATCCTCGTACTGCGCGCCCTGGACCACACCGAACAGTGCCTGGTACGGCTTGTCCGCACGCTCAGCGGTGAGCTTTTCATGCTCGTTGATACAGCGGATGGCCCACGCTTGCGTGCGCTCGACGGACCGCTCCTGATAACCACGAGTGTTGAGCAGGGTAGTGAGCTCGTCAAAAGCGAACATGATGTCTGCGCCCAGCTGATGCTGAATCTGCATCGACACCTCCGGGGTGAAGCGATGCTTGCTGCCGTCGAGGTGCGATTTGAAGGTGACACCCTCGTCGTCGACGGTGGCGAGGCGTTCCTTGCCCTTGGCGATGACGTCGTCGGACTGTACGCCGACGGACTCCATCGCGAGCACCTTCTTGAATCCGACGCCCAGCGACATGACCTGGAATCCACCGCTGTCGGTGAAGGTGGGTCCGTCCCAGTTCATGAATTTGCCCAGACCGCCGGCTTCGTCGACGATGTCGGCGCCAGGCTGCAGGTACAGGTGATAGGCATTGGCGAGCACCGATTGTGTGCCGAGGTCCTTGATGGATTCGGGCAGCACGGCCTTGACCGTCGCCTTGGTTCCGACCACGACGAACGACGGCGTCGCGATGTCTCCATGCGGCGTGTGGATGGTGCCGGTCCGACCCAGACGGTCTTCGAGTCGGGTCCCGATCGTGAAAATAGATTCGGGGCGCTTCGACGGAGACGCATCAGGCTGGGGCTGTACTGCAGAATTCACGGCACAATCCTGTCACAGCTGCGCGAGCATCTTCATCGCCCCTGGTCACGGTCCTGACGAAGTCGATGCCCCAAGCGATGCAGCGACTGCTGCAGTAGTAGCAGCCTGAGCAGGTTTGCGCCGGTCAGAATCGACACCAGCCCAGCCTCTGCCGGCTTCCGTTGGCGAGCGTCACCAAGAATCTCGCACCGAATGACGCGCAGGTGATGTTCGTACCGCGGCTGTGCCGTCGGTGGCGAGCAACAGTAGATCCTCACGGATCAGCATGCTCGCCACCGTAAGGTCCGACTAGAGTTCCGCCCCCACGAACTGACTGTTGTACAAACGGAAGTACGCGCCCCGCGAAGCAAGCAACGCGTCGTGGCTTCCCTGCTCCACGATCCGGCCGCCCTCCATCACGACAATGAGGTTCGCATCCCGAATTGTCGAAAGACGGTGCGCAATAACAAAACTGGTGCGGTCGCTGCGCAGCACGGCAGTGGCGCTCTGCACCAGGAGTTCGGTACGTGTATCCACCGAGCTGGTGGCCTCGTCGAGAATCAGTATGGATGGCTGCGCGATGAACGCACGCGCGATGGTGATGAGCTGCTTCTCACCCGCACTGATGTTGTTGCCCTCTTCATCGATGACGGTGTCGTATCCTTCGGGCAGGGAATGCACGAACTTGTCGACGTAACTCATCTGCGCAGCGCGCTGAATTTCCTCTTCGGTGGCATCCGGTTTGCCGTACGCGATGTTCTCGCGGATGGTGCCGCCGAACAGCCAGGCATCCTGAAGAACCATGCCGATCCGCGAACGCAGATCGTCGCGCGTCATCTTCGAGATGTCGATACCGTCGAGAGTGATTCGACCCGAATTGAGTTCGTAGAACCGAAGAATCAGATTGACGAGCGTTGTCTTGCCGGCTCCGGTAGGTCCGACGATGGCGACCATCTGGCCGGGTTCGGCGACCAACGACAGGTCCTCGATAAGAGGTTGTTCAGGCGTGTAGCTGAACGTGACGTTTTCGAAAGCCACGCGGCCCGTGGACGTTGCGGGCGACTGAGCGTCTACGGAGTCGGTGGACTGCTCCTCCTGATCGAGGAGAGCAAACACCCGCTCGGCCGACGCAACACCGGACTGGAGCAGGTTCGTCATCGAAGCGATCTGCGTCAGAGGCTGAGTGAACTGGCGCGAGTACTGGATGAAAGCCTGCACGTCACCGAGCGTCATGGTTCCGGAAGCAACACGCATGCCGCCGACAACAGCGATGGCAACGTAATTGAGGTTGCCGAGGAACATGACGGCCGGCATGACCAGACCGGAAATGAACTGCGCCTTGAAACTCGACTGGTAGAGATCTTCGTTCTGCTTACGGAAGCGCTCTTCGACCTCGTTCTGACGGCCGAATACCTTGACCAGCTCATGGCCACTGAAAGCTTCTTCGACCTGCGCGTTGATGCCGCCGGTGCTCTTCCACTGCGCCACAAAATGTTTCTGCGAACGCTTCGCGATCACGGCTGTGACGATGATCGACAGAGGAACCGTCGCAATCGCGATCAAAGCCAGGATCGGGGAAATGAACACCATCATGACAAGAATGCCGATCACCGTCATCACCGACATCACCAACTGGCTCAGGGTCTGCTGCATACTCTGCGCAACATTGTCGATGTCATTGGTGACACGCGAGAGAACGTCGCCACGCGCATGAGTATCGAAGTACCGCAGGGGAAGTCGATGAATCTTCTGCTCGATATCCTCACGCAACCGGCGAACGGTGCGCTGAACCACGATGTTGAGCAGGTACGACTGCAACCAACTGAACAGCGCCGCACAGACAAACAGCAGCAGCACGATCATCAGCACTCGGCCGACTTCGTCGAAATCGATTCCGGTTCCAGGCACGACGTTCATGCCGGACACCATGTCGGCGAGCTGGCCTTGGCCGTCCGCACGTAGGCCCGCGACCGCCTGCTCCTTGCTGACTCCGGCAGGAAGCTGCTTGCCCACAATCCCGTCGAAAATGAGGTTGGTGGCGTTGCCCAGGATCTTCGGTGCGATCGATGTCAGCACGACGCTGACTGCTACCAAAGCGAAAATCAGGATGACAATCGGCTTGTCGGGACTGAGCCGCGAAAGTAGGCGCTTGAGCGAAGGCCCGAAGTTCATGGCCTTCTTGGTGGGATCACCGCCACCGGGCGGGCCGATCGGGGGCGAAGAACTCGGTCGATTGCTCATGATGCGTCCTGTACGGCTAGCTGAGAGGCGACAATTTCGCCGTAGGTGGGACAAGTAACTTGCAGTTCTTCGTGGGTGCCGACGCCGACGATGGCACCGTCGTCGAGCACGATGATCTGATCGGCTTCGACGATGGTGGAAATACGCTGCGCGACAACGATGATGCATGCGTCCTGGGTGACCGGCCGCAGCGCTGCACGCAGGCGTGCGTCCGTGGTGAGGTCGAGGGCGGAGAAGGAATCGTCGAACAGGTAAATCTGCGGCTTACGCACCAAGGCTCGGGCAATCGCGAGTCGCTGACGCTGACCACCGGAAACCGTCGTACCGCCCTGGGCCACCGGGGTGTCCAAACCTTGGGGCATGTCCCGGACAAAATCTGCGGCTTGTGCAATCTCGAGACACTCCCACAACCACTCGTCGGTGGCGTCGGGATTTCCGTAGCGAAGGTTGGATGCGATGGTGCCGGAGAACAGGTACGGCTTCTGCGGCACCAGTCCGATGACCGAACACAGCAGTTCCGTATCGATCTCGCGAACGTCGACGCCACCGACGGATACCGATCCGGACGTGGAATCGATGAGGCGCGGAATCAGATTGAGCAGTGTCGTCTTTCCCGATCCGGTACCACCGATGATTGCGGTGGTCTTGCCGGGTTCGGCGCGGAAGGTGATGTCGCGTAGCACCGGTTCCTCGGCGCCGGGGAACTGGAACTGGGCGCCCCGAAGTTCCACGACACCGGGGGTGCGAAGTTCGTAGATCGGATTCTTGGGCGGGACGACGGAGGAGTCGGTATCGAGGACCTCGGAAATACGCTCGGCGCACACCGACGCGCGCGGCAACATGACGGCCATGAACGTCGCCATCATGACGGCCATCAGGATCTGCATGATGTAGCTGAGCATCGCGGTGAGGGAGCCGATCTCCATGGACCCGCTGTCGATCTGATGCCCACCGAACCAGATCACGGCCACGCTGGTGACGTTGCTGATCAGCATCACCAACGGGAACATGAGCGCCATCAACTTGCCGACTCCGAGAGCAGTCTCGGTGAGTTCGTCGTTGGCCTGACCGAAGCGCTTCACCTCGGAAGGCTCACGAACAAACGCTCGAACTACGCGAATGCCGGTGATCTGTTCACGGAGAACTCGGTTGACGGAGTCGAGGCGGCCCTGCATGAGACGAAAACCGGGGACCATGCGGGCAATGATCAAGCTCATCGCAATCACGAGCAGCGGGACGCTGACGCCGAGAATCCACGAGAGGTTTACGTCCTGACGCACCGCCATGATGATGCCGCCGATACACATGATGGGAGCCATGACGAGGATGGTGCAACTCATCACGACCATCATCTGAACCTGCTGGACGTCATTGGTGTTACGCGTGATCAGTGACGGTGCACCGAAATATCCGACCTCGCGGGCCGAGAACGTTCCGACTTGATGGAGCACCGAGGCTCGCAGGTCACGCCCGATGCCCATTGCGACGCGGGCTCCGAAGAACACCGCCCCCACCGAGCACAGGATTTGCGTCAGAGTGACCATGAGCATCATCCCGCCCGTGGACAGGATGTAGCCGGTGTCTCCCTTTGTCACGCCGTTGTCGATGATGTCGGCGTTGAGACTGGGAAGGTAAAGGGCAGCCATGGTCGCAATGAACTGCAGGACAACAACGCCCGTGAGTTCGCCGCGGTACGGCTCGAGGTAAGTGCGCAGCAGCCTGATCAGCATAGTGAGCGAAGGTTACCAAGCCTCACCGACAACTGCCCCCGAATATTCGACTCAGTAGACGAAAAAAGCGCGTGCCCCAACCGACTGAAGTGTCGACTGGGGCACGCCTTTCCGGATAACCGAACTAGGCAGATGTCGCGGCTAGTTCCGCTTCCTTTTCGGCACGGAGGGTTTGGTTGAGCTTCTCACCCTCGATGTCGATGTTCGGCAGAATCTTGTCGAGCCACTTCGGCAGCCACCACGCCTTGTCACCGAGCAGTGCCATGACAGACGGGATGATCACCATGCGCACGATGAAGGCGTCGAAGAAGACTGCCGCCGCGAGCGCGAACCCGATCGATTTGATGAACGAGTTCGGCTCTGCCATGAAGGCACCGAACACGGACATCATGATGACCGCTGCAGCACTGACCACGCGGGCGCCGTGATTGAAGCCGACGGTCACGGCCTGCTTGGCACTGGCTCCGTGGACATATTCCTCACGCATCCGCGTCACCAGGAACACTTGATAATCCATCGCGAGTCCGAACACGACGCCGATCAGGAAAATCGGCATGAAACTCACAAGCGGTTGTGGGTTCGCAACGATGCCGAACCAGCCGTGCTGGAAGATTCCGACGGTGGCACCGAATGTCGCCAGCACACTGAGCAGGAAGCCCAACGTTGCGGTAAGCGGAACCAGGATCGAGCGGAACACCAAGAGCAACAGGATGAATGCCAACCCGACGACTACCGCGAGGTACGGAACCAGTGCGCTCTGGAGCGTTTCCGAGATATCACCCTCGAGAGCCGTCTGGCCGGTGATGCCGTAGTTGACACCGATCGAATCATGCAGCGCCCCTTCGGCGGCGCGGATACTGGACACCAATTCCATGGTGGCCGGATCGGTAGGTCCACTCTTCGGGGTGATCAGGACGCGTGCCGTGTCACCGGCCGGATTAACTCCGACGACCTGGGCGTTCGAGACGTCACCGAAGTCCGAGATCGTGGAGACGACCTTTGCGAAGGCCTCTCCGGCCGGAATGTTGGCGTCCTTCGCGTCGACGACGGCGAGGAGCGGGCCGTTCCGACCGTCACCGAAGCCGTCGTTGATCAGGTCGTATGCCTGACGTGAACTTGTGGCCGGGTCACCGGTGGCCTCGGACGGTAGTGCCAGATTCAATCCCGTTGCAGGAAAAGCCAATGCACCCAACAGGGCGACACCGCCGATCAGCGGAACCAGTGGACGACGGACGATGGCGTTGATGTAGCGAAGAGCAAAGTTGGGTTTGCTCGAGCTTTCGGCGCCCTGAGCCTTGTCTCCGAGGAACGGAATCTTGCCCGCAAAAGCCTTCTTGCCGAACATGCCCAGGATCGCGGGCAACAACGTCAAAGCGATGAGAACTGCGATCAGTACCGTAAATGCTGCTGCCGCACCCATATCCGAGAGGAACGGGATACCGACAACCCGTAGCGCGACGAGCGCAATGATGACTGTCAAACCGGCGAACACCACTGCAGATCCGGCAGTTCCCACGGCTCGGCCTGCGGCTTCCGCTCGATTTTCGGTAAGCGTGAGTTCATGTTTGAACCGAGACATGATGAACAGCGAGTAGTCGATTGCCACCGCCAGTCCGATCATGACCGCCAGCGTCGGGGTCATGGAACCGAGATCCATGAAGCCCGTAGCGACGGTGATCCCGAGGCTGCCGATCATGATGCCGATGATGGCAGTGATCAGCGGAAGACCTGCTGCTACAAGCGAACCGAATGTGAGGGCGAGAACGACAGCAGCAACTGCGATACCCATCAGCTCAGCGAGTCCACCGGGCATCTCCGCGACCTGAGCGGCCGAACCACTGACCTGGACGTTGAGTCCTTCAGCGCGTCCCACATCGGCAGCGGCGTTGATCGACTCGGTCAGCGCATCGTCCACATCAGTCATCGTGCCGACGAACGGGACTTCGATGTATCCGACCGTGCCGTCCTGGCTGAGCGGCGACAACGCAGCGGCGTCGGCAAGCGCCTGTTCCTCGGAAGCACCTGTAGCCGCAGCCTTTTCCTTGAACATCGCGACCATTGAATCGTTGGCGACAACCGGATTGACCAACGCGCCGGCAGCCTGCTGCGGTGTTGCCGTCACCGGGTCGACCTTGGCCGGGTCAGTGACCTTGTCGATGCCGCGGATCTTCTCGAGCATGGCATTCATGGCCTTGACGTTTTCCGGATCGGACAGCGTCGTACCTGCGGGGGCCTGGGCTACATATCGCGCAATCAACGAATCCATCGGATTGGCAGCATCGGGAAAACGCTCCGCCATCAAGTCCTGGGCTTGCTGCGCGGGAGTACCCGGAATGTTGAACGAGTCCTTGGTCGGACCGGACAAGGTGGCCGCTCCGACACCCATGAGAACAAGAATGATCAGCCAGAGACTGAGGACCGCACCTTTTCGCCGATAGGCGAACTTGCCGATCCGATAGAGATAGGTGGCCACGACGGGCTCCTTGCTGTTTCGGTGCGTGTACGTGGACAGATTTGATGTGTAACCCGAAAATCCGCGTCAGGAACGTGGCGGCGGAGCCGGGAGCCCCGCCCGAATCTGGCGAAAAGCGTCACGGACGAGTTCCTCTGGGCCGGAAGCCTCCGACTTCCCTCCGATCCAGACGTCGATCGCCGATTTGCATGCCCCGCCCACCGCCGCGAGGAGGAGGGTCGGATAGAGATCCCGGTCGACATCGGTACCGGTGCGGTCCGCCAATGCCTGGGCGACTTCCCGGCCGATCCGTTGGTGCATTTCAGCAGCCTTGCGATACAACGCGGGACTGCCATCCAGCAGGACGCCCACTTTGGCGGACTCTTCGAGAGGCCTAGTGGGGTCGTTCACGATCCCGATCAACAGAGCCTCGAGCGAATCGAGAATCGGCTCGTCTGCCGGCCGCGCCGCGAGCATCTCGAGCCACTCGTGGACAGATTCTTCGAAGTGCGCGAGTACTGCCTCCTCCTTGCTGGAGAAGTAGTTGTGGAAAGTCCTCGTCGACACTCCTGCTTCGGAAGCGATCGCGTCGGCAGTGACGCATTCGATCCCGAGTGCACGAGCAAGCCGTGCCGCTGCATCGCTGAGCGCGGAACGGGTTGCTGCCTTCTTGCGGTCACGAAGGCCTGGCTCGAATATCACTCCGCCCACGCTACAGAACTTGCAGACATCTGCAAGTTTGCAGAGTGCTGCAAAATTGTGGATTGCGGCACACCCGGTTGCCAGCTGTAATGCCTGTCACATCTGTCGATAAAATCGCACGCTCTCGACAAACCCCCACCCACGCCAGACAATTACGCAATATGGTTGCCGTTGATTAACCAACCGACTACCCAGCGTCGAATCACCATCTTGAACCGCTAAGGAACTCCATGGATTCACTCCTACACACCTGGCCGGTGCCGTCCTCGGCCATGCTGTGGGGAACGAAGAACGGTCCCGGATCAGTGCTGAGACTCGTCAACATCACCATCGGGTTCTGTTCGCTCAACTTTTCCATCGTCGCGTATCTGTTTCTGATCAGCGACGAAGGACCCGACGGCCCCTTCGCTCGCGCCTGGCTCATCGCCTTCGCGACAGTCAACCTCTTCCCCACCACCGCCTGGTTCCTGGGGAAGGTTCGTGGACCGCGATCCACCAAACTATTCGGAATCTGGGCGGACCTGGGGACAGCGTCCGTCATCATCACGTTCACCAACCACGATGCAGCACTCTTCGCCACGGCGCTCTTCGTGGCCTCCGGCGCCTACTTCACATACTTTCTCAACTTTCGATGGCTCGCCTTCCACCTGGCCTTTTCCTGCACCTTCATCATCTCCCTCGCGATCCTCGCCATAGCCGACGGAACATCGTCCACTGCCGGCATCATCGCGCGCACCGACGTCGTACTGTGCGCCGTCATCTTCATTCCAGCCACCATTCAGTTCGCGTGGCGCCAACTACTGGCCCGCGCGTCGGGCTCGAAGATCGACGCATTGACCGGACTGCTCAACCGTCGCGGAATGTGGGACATCTCGGAACGCGTCTGGTCGATAGCCCACTCCAACCGAGCCGACATCGCCGTCGCGGTCGTCGACATCGACAAATTCAAAGCCGTCAACGACGCCTACGGCCACGACGTCGGCGACACAGTCATCATCAGAACCGCCAACCGGCTACAACAACACGTCAACGGTTTCGGCTACGTCGCGCGCACCGGCGGAGAAGAATTCACGATCGTCATGATCGGAACGCCCTACGGATTGCGCAAACGCATCGCGACGCTTCCCCGCGCCGCCATCGAACCCACCGACGCTCCCCTCGCGACCGTCAGCGTCGGCGCCGTCACGATGCCGTTCATTCCGCAGTTGGAACAGTTCGACTACAACGCCTTCTCCCGAGCAATCGTGCATGCGGATCACCTGATGTACCAAGCAAAGTCAGCGGGCGGAAACTCGGCAAACACCGCGCCACTCGACATGACGCGGTTCAACCGAACCAAGTAGCTGCCAGCGCCGTCAGCGCCGCTTCCAGGCCCCCGGATCCGCCGTCAACTCGTGAACGAATTCCGGCAGTCCGTCGACTGCGACGTCCGCAATCGTGACGTTTTCGAGTACCGCGCGGAGGTTCACCCTAACCGCGATCCACACTTCTTTGAGAGGCGACGCCGGTCCGCTGTAGTCGACATCCTCCGGCCGTTGACCGCGGATCGACGCCAACGGTCCCTCCACCGCGCGTATGACGTCGGCAATGGTGATCTCCGACGCCGGCCGGGCAAGCCAGTAGCCCCCCTCCGGTCCGCGCTTACTGCTGACGAGTCCGCCGCGTCGTAGATCCGACAGCACTGCCTCGAGAAACTTATGGGGAATCACCTGTGATGTGGCGAGAAATTCAGCTTTAGTCGGGCTTGGACCGACCGCCGCGAGTTCCGTCAAAGTCCGCACGGCGTAGTCCACCTTTGCGGTGATGTGCATCGGGAATTCCTACCATTCCGCTATGGAAAGGCACAAGGGCCATTCTCGTCCCTGTAGTTACATCCCTGGTGCATGATGTAACGACTCACTGGAGAGAACAGGACAAAGTGCATGTGGGAGACCCTTCTCCAATCCTGGAAGTCGTTACTCGAACCGCTTCATGATCCGGTAACGCTGGCCATCCCCGCGTTTGTCCTCTTCCTGGTGATCGAATGGATCGCAGCGCGAACACTCGAAAATCAGCCTGACGGCGCGGACGGTCGAGCACGACCCGCAGTCGGCGGCTACCGCGCGGTCGACGCCCGAACCAGCATTCTTCTCGGGTTGGTCTCCCTGGCAACAAGCGCCTTCTGGCAAGTACTCGCACTGATCGGCTACGTCGCGGTCTGGGTGTACGTCGCGCCGTGGCATCTGCCGCCGACCGCCTGGTACACCTGGGTGATTCTCCTACTCGGAATCGATGTCCTCTACTACACGTATCACCGTATGGCACACAGAGTTCGGGTTATCTGGGCAACGCATCAAGCGCACCATTCGAGCGAATACTTCAACTTCAGCACGGCACTTCGCCAGAAGTGGAACCAAAGCGTCCAAATCATCATGTGGCTTCCGTTGGCATTTCTGGGAATGGCACCGTGGATGATCTTCGTCGGAGTCTCGGTCAGCCTGATCTACCAGTACTTCGTTCATACGGAAAGAGTTGGGAAACTCTGGCGGCCTGTCGAATTCATCTTCAACACACCGTCACATCATCGCGTCCACCACGGGTCCGATGCCGAATATCTGGACCGCAACTACGCCGGAATCTTGATCATCTGGGACCGGTTGTTCGGCACCTTCGAACCTGAAACCCACAGGCCCACTTACGGACTCACGACGCCGGTCGGAACGTACAACATCTGGAAACTGCAGACTCACGAATACGCTGCCATTGCCCGCGATTGGCGTAGCGCTTCAACGTGGCGAGACAAACTCGGTTACACCTTCGGTCCGCCTGGCTGGGCACCGAAATCCGAACTCACTTCAGCAGAATCCATAGCCCCGAAGCGCTGAGGAGAAGCAGACTTGCCGCAAGCACGGCCCCCATACCCAATGCGGGCGTGGCCTTTTCGGTCGCAAACAATGCCAATCGTGCCGGCCTCGAACGACGTTCATGAACTGTCACTCCGACGATCAGCAGCGCGGCGAGCGCGGGACCGATCAACGCCGCCGCCCCGAACGGCGGCAGCCAGCGCAAACACGCCGCCGACAAACCGAGAATTGACAGACTCGTACGCACAAACGAAAGCGACGTGCGTTCGGACTGCAATCCCTTGTCCGGAGGCTTCGGCGCGTCTTCAGACTCGACCGAAGTCACGTCAGCTCACAACCTCGATCACCAGGACCGTCGCGCAGATCACCAGAACAATCCCCACCACCGGCGCCATCAACGGAACCGGTAACGAGCGATCTGCACGCAACGCCCGCTCTGCACTGATCCAGTGAATGAACGACGTAATCGCAATCAGTGCGCCGCCGACCAACAGCAAGGCTGCCAAAGCGCCACGGACCGTCTCCGGCAGGATATCGCCGCCGAAGGCTTCGAGCCCGACACCCGACGCGATGAATGCCGTCGCGGTACGAATCCAGGCGAGGTACGTCCGCTCGTTGGCGAGCGTGAATCGCGGATCCGGGTCTTCGCCCGATCGAAACGGCTTCCAGTTGACCATTACGTTTGCAGCCTGTCGCCGCAACACTCGCATCCGAGCACGCGTTGCACATTCAAGTCCATGTCCTTAATCTTCCCTGGCGCTCCTCCGAGCCCACACTCGGGCCTGATCAGGACACCGTGAGCGATACCAGGAAATCCACCGAGCCACTGCCGTCGACCGTGACGAACCCGAGCGAAGGCGGCTCGACGCCGAAGTCGGTCCAGGTGACCGGAATCGATCCCGACGCGATCAACGAGTCACCCGAATGCAGAACTGTCATGTCCACGGACACCGGCTTGGACACTCCCTTGAGCGTCAACGTGCCCGGCACAGTCACCGTCGCCGTCGTTCCGTCCGTCGGTACCGAAGACAGGTCGACGGGTGAGTTGATCGTGAACGTCGCAGTCGGATAGGTGCTGGTGCTCATCACGTTGCCGGTGAACTGGCCGTCACGGCGGTCCGAATCCGTCTTGATGCTCGCGACCTGCACGGTCACTTCACCGGCGGTGAGCTTTTCACCCTCGACCGTCGCATTGCCAGTCACCTCACCGGTGGTACCCACGACGGTCACACTCGCGCCGTTGAGAATCTCGTGCACGGTGTACCCGGCTGCCGTCCGGTTATCGCCCTGACCGGCCGCGACCGTCCACGTACCGTCGATCGATCCCGATGCCGCTTCTGCACCCTGGGTGGATACCACTGCAGCGGGTGCGTCGTCCTCGGCAACGAACTTTCCGTACGCCCACGGCCCCACGAGCAGACCGAGCAGAATCAGGACCACAGCTCCGCCGATCCACCACATCTTTTTCATGCTTCCAAGGCTAGTTGCAGCTTCAACGGTTGTCAGGAGTTCCTAGCTGGGAGAGTCCTGGGAAGTGCCTCCGCACTCGAGCGAACGGTACGTTCGGCGCATCTGAGGCGACGAAAGCGTCGTTCGCACCATCAGGAGGCGCGCAAAACGCACAAAAAAAGTCCCCCACCTGCGTTAACAGGCGGGGGACTCTTGGCGGTGGCGGAGAGATTTGAACTCTCGGACGGGGGTTACCCGTCACACGCTTTCGAGGCGTGCTCCTTAGGCCGCTCGGACACGCCACCGTTGGTTACTTTACCGGACGTGTCCCCGAGAATAAAAATCGCCAGGTGACGCGGCTTTACGTCAGCTTGTCCTTGATGCTGGAAGCGGCGTCCTTGACCTTCTCACCAGCATCTTTGACGGCAGATTTCACCTGGTCCGCCTTGCCTTCGTTTTCGAGGTCTTTGTTTCCGGTTGCACTGCCCGCGGCTTCCTTGGCCTTGCCCCCGAGGTCTTCTGCCTTGTTCTGAGCTTTGTCTGCGATTCCCATGAGTACTCCCATCGAATGAACGCGAACAAATCACCTTCCGGCAATTCGCGATGCCGTGACGGCATCTGCCTCCACCATGCCCGCGATGTCCGGTTCGGGCTACCCCGATGTGGAATTGATCTCCGTCGGGAATATCGGTGTCAGGACCGGTGCTCGCGGAAAAAATCCTCCAAAAGCCCAGCGCATTCGTCCTCGAGCACCCCACCGCGCACCTGCGGACGGTAGGTCAATCTTCTGTCCCGAACCACGTCCCACAGCGACCCGACGGCCCCGGTTTTGGGTTCCCAAGCGCCGAAAACTACACGTGAAACACGAGCGAGGACCAGCGCGCCGGCACACATCGTGCAGGGTTCGAGGGTGACGGCGAGCGTCGCACCTTCCAAACGCCAACCGTCGCCGTAGACGCGTGCGGCAGCCCGCAAGGCCAGAATCTCGGCATGTGCGGTGGGATCGGACGACGCTTCACGCGCATTGGCCGCGCGAGCAACCTCGACGCCGTCGGCATCGAAGACCACGGCGCCGACGGGAACATCTGCGTCCGACGCACCGAGTGCAGCATCGATGGCTACACGGATCATGCGCTGATCGTCAGCGAGAGACATCTACCGAGGAAGTTTGTCGAGCGCAGACGAGAATTCGGATTCGAATCCGAGTCGCTGAGCGATCATCGTCAACTGCTCGTCCGGGTACAGATCGGTGTCGGCCGAGATAATTGCGAGGACGGGTTCCGGCAACCCCAGATCCGCCAGGACTGACAAGTCCCCTTCGGCCCAGGGTTCCACGCTGTCGAGCTCGTCCGGATCGATATCGGGGATCTCGACGTTGAGTGCGTCGAGTACGTCGGCAGCAATGTCGTAGTCGATGGCTGCGGTCGCATCGGAAATCAGCACGTGCGTTCCCGTCGGCGCGGGGCGCAAAATGATGAAGAACTCGTCGTCGACGTCGAGAAGACCGAAGACGGCACCGGAGCTACGAAGCTCGCGAAGTTCGGTTTCGGCTGTCGCCAGTGACGTCAAGGCTGCGGAAGTCAACGGCTTGACCGTCCACTTTCCCTCTTCACGTACCACCGCCATCCCGAAGCCTTCGAACTCCTCCGACTGATTCGAGGAGGCGCTCTTGTTACTCGCGCGCTGTGCACCCATGGCGCAACGGTAGCCCGGCAAGTGCCAGGTAGTGAAGTCCGTACCTGCCGGGTAGCGAAGTTCCACTCCGGATATGCCAACCTGAACGAGTGCCTGCGACAGTTTCCGCCCCGCCCGTCTGCGTTCTCGGCCTCGGTTTGATCGGCGGTTCGCTGCTGCGGGCCGCTGCGCGCTCGGGTCGCCAGGCGTGGGGTTACAACCGTTCTGCCGAATCGGCGGAAGCCGCCCGTGCCGACGGCTTCGATGCCGACACCGACCTGACTGCCGTTCTGCGGAAAGCGCACGCTACCAGCGCGATCATCGTGATCGCCGTCCCGATGCCGGCAGTTGACGCCACCCTCGAAGCCATTGCGGCGCATGCCCCGAACAACCCGATCACCGACGTCGTCAGCGTGAAAGGTGAAGTGAAGACTGCCGTCGAACGCCGTGGTCTGAGTACGCGTTTTGTGGGCGGCCATCCCATGACCGGAACGTCGGCCTCAGGCTGGGCGGTGGGCGATGTGGACCTCTTCACCGACGCCGTCTGGGTCGTGGCAACCGACGAGGGTGTCGACGCCGACGTGTGGACGCAGGTTGCGGACCTGGCTCTCGATTGCGGTTCGGTGGTGGTTCCCGCCGAGTCCCTCGAACACGACCGAGCTGTGGCACGAATTTCGCACCTGCCGCATCTGCTGGCCGAAACCTTGGCGATCACCGGTGCTGCCGGCGGCGAACTCGCCCTCGGATTGGCAGCCGGATCGTTCCGGGACGGCACTCGTGTAGCCGGCAGTGCACCGGGACTGGTGCGCGCGATGTGCGAGGGCAACCGCGACGCTCTGCTGATCGCCTTGGACGAGGCACTCGAACTACTGCAGCGCGCGCGAATCGATCTCCACGACAATGATTCGACAGCAGAACTCGTCGACGCCGGGTTTGCGGCGCGCGGAGCCTACGAATCGCAGGAACGCTGGGATATCACCGACATAAGCGTCGGAGAACCCGGATGGATCGATCGGATGCGCGACGCCGGACGTCGTGGCGGCGTAATCCGCCGGAGCAACTAGCTCCGTTTAGATTCGGGCAGCCAGGCCGGGATAGTCGATGATGAAACCGTCGTGGTCGACGGACACCGTAGAACTGGACACCGGCGAGAGCACGCTGATGCCGTCGGTACCACTGCTGTAAGTGATGGTGGCGCCTTCGACCCGCAGATCCAGCAAGTTGACGTACACAACCGGAACCTCCACGTCGTCGGTGTTGTTCTGCAAACCGAAGCGGCGGATGGGGAGGGTGTTGAAGAACGGGCTGAGGATCACGTCGACATCAAGCGCGCCGTCGAATGACGAACGCTGATGGTGGGCGCCGTTCTCCACCATCCAGGTGCCTTCTTCGTCGCGACTGATCGACATCTGACGCTCGCCGGCCGCCAGAGCCGTACGCACCGAGAGCCTGCGCGTGACACCAGCTTCGTCTGTGACCAGGTCATATGACGCACTGAACGCGGGATGCTCGCTGCAAGCGCCCCCGATGATCCGGCCCGATGCCTTGATGCGGTTGCCGTTCAACTGCACACGAACCGACTCCATACGCGGAGCGTTGTGGGCCTGCCAGGTCAATACCGCAGGCCAGGACGCGCTACCGGAAGGTTGGATGCTCACCCGACCACGGTAATGGACGAAGGCCCGCAGAGCACTGCTGGTGCGGATTATTGCCCAGGATCAAGGACCTTTTCCGATGCAATCAGTGAACAACGGCCACGTATGTAAGGCGATTCACAGCCCGATTCGGCTTCTCGCGCGGGCTGAACCGCCAATTGCGAAACCTTTGGCAAAAGATGTCTGACTTCTCGAGTACCGTAATTGCAGTCGGTTCGTGAGGAAGGGTGCTGTGACGTCGTCGCGAAGCATGGTGGGGTTGTTTGCCGGTATCGGCGGGCTCGAGTTAGGCCTGTCGGAACATGGGTGGAACACCGAACTGCTGTGTGAAATCGACCCCGGCGCCCAGGCCGTTCTCCGCTCCCGTTTCTCGGATGTCCCCTTGCACGGTGACGTCACGAAACTCCGCGCGCTCCCCGCGAACATCGACTTGGTGGCGGCCGGCTTCCCCTGCCAGGACCTCTCGCAAGCCGGCAAGACAGCGGGAATCACCGGCGCTCGTTCCGGCCTGGTCGACGAAGTATTTCGACTGGTCAAACGGAAAAAGGGTCCGCGCTGGCTTGTCATCGAAAACGTTCCCTTCATGCTGCAACTCAGCAAGGGTGCTGCGATGCGCCACATCACCGACGCTCTCGAAGACCTCGGCTACACGTGGGCTTACCGGGTTGTCGACGCCCGGGCATTCGGCCTGCCGCAGCGTCGCCAGCGCGTGATCATGATTGCCTCACGCACCGAGGATCCCCGTGAAATCCTCTTCGGCCAAGACGCCGGCGAGCGACTCGGCGGCGATCCCGCCGACTTCCCGTGCGGTTTCTACTGGACTGAAGGCACCCGCGGCCTCGGCTGGGCCGTCAATGCCGTCCCGACGCTCAAGGGCGGATCGTCCATCGGAATCCCCAGCCAGCCCGCCGTCCGATTGCCTTCGGGTGAAATCGTCACGCCAGGCCTCGTCGACGCCGAACGTCTGCAAGGTTTTGATCCCGACTGGACGCTGCCGTCGGTCGACGTCCCCGGATTGCGCCACAGTCACCGCTGGAAGCTCGTCGGCAATGCCGTCAGTGTGCGGATGGCCTCGTGGGTGGGCAGCCGGTTGAACGATCCCATCGAATACGACGCGAGCAACCAGACCCCCCTCGAACCCGGCGATGCCTGGCCCAGCGCCGCCTGGGGCCGCAACCGTCAAGCCTTCCGCGTCCACACCTCGACCTGGCCGGTCCAGGACGAGTACGAAGATCTGAGCGGTTTCCTCGAAGACACCCGCTTGCTGTCTGCCCGGGCCACAGCAGGGTTCCTCAAGCGCGCCCGGATGGGCAACCTCCGCTTCATCCCCGGATTCATCGAGGACGTCGAAAGTCACCTCGAACGGATGGGCGGATACCCCGAGGCTGTCGCATGAATGAATTGTTTCCCGAGCCTGACACGCTGTTTTCCACACCGGAACACGAACCCCTCTGGGATGCACTGCAACTCGCCGGCGACAAACCTGCCGCCGATGCCGACCGCGGCGAGAAGAAAAACTACGCGCAGCGGTTATCCAACCAGTTGGCACAAACCGTCGCCGATGCCCTGCGGCCGTTGTATCCCAACATCACTCCGACCGCGTCGGGCGAGGGCCAGGAAGCGACGGTCGACGTCGCCAAAGGCCGAAAGCGCTTGGACGTCAAGGCACTCGATCCCACCCTCGGCCTAATTCTGTGCGTGTCGATCAAGACGTACAACTTCCAGGATTACAGTCCCGGCAGCAAGAAGCTGGGTCGATGGACCAAGAACATCGTCCGCAACGATCACGAATTGCGCGGCGAGGCAATGGTTTTGCATCAGCGCCAGCCGTACAGCGTGTTGGTTGCCGTCATGTTCGAACCGTATGCCACGTGTGACGACGGTGATCCCACCAAGACCAGCGACACCGGCAAATCTTCGTTTGCCCACCACGTCACCACGCTGTCGAAGCGTTCCGGACGCGGCAAGCGCGCCGTCGTCGGCGTCCCCGGGAAGGCGTGGGTCGATCTCGGCGCCGAGGACACCCGCTACGACCTCTTCGAGAAGGTCTACATCGGCCTGTACGAAAGCGATGGCGCTGTAAGGTTTTTCGACGTCGACGAGCCACCGCCCCGCAACGGCCGCCCGACGGAAAGCCAAACGTTGTCGTTCAACGATTTTGTGACCGTCGTTCACGGTGAAGTGGAGCGTCGCAACAGGTTTGCACCGACGTGGTCGGACCCGGACGACGGCGAAGACTCCGACGGTTAGGTACGGCTGTGCCTGCGACAGATCCTACGACCAGCGCTCGAATGAGCGTTCAGCGTCGCCGCGACACCAAACCTGAGCTCGCACTGCGACGCGAACTCCACCGACGCGGCCTGCGATACTTCGTGGATCGAGCTCCCGCCAAAGGCATTCGCCGACGGGCCGATCTGGTTTTTCCGCGTCGCAAAGTGGCCGTGTTCGTGGACGGCTGCTTCTGGCACTGCTGCCCGCAGCATGCAACATTCCCGAAGAACAATGCACAGTGGTGGGCGGACAAGTTGGCGGCCAACGTTGTTCGGGACCGTGATACCGATGTTCGACTGGGCGAACTGGGCTGGACCGTGATCCGGATTTGGGAACACGAAGATCCATTGACTGCGGCCGATCGCGTCCAGAACGCCTTAACCAGTCCGTAAGCTCGCAGTGTGAAGGAACGCAACGGGGCGCGATGGGGTTTAGCGGTCGCGCTGTCACTGGGTGGAATTGTCTATTCGTCGTGGATTCTCGAATTCTTCCTCCCAACTGGGCTTGATCCCGTGACGTCATTTCTCAGTGAACTCGATGCCGCAAACCAGAAGTATCGCGACGTGTTCAGTAACGCCGACATCCTGTCTGCCTGTTTGATGTTGGTGGCAGCGACGCTGGGACTACTCACGACTCCGCGGCGCAAGCTCTACGTCACAGGCTGGATAGCGCTGGCGGTGTTCGGCATCGCCACCATCGCCGACGCGTCATTTCCGCTGGAGTGTTCCGGGGCGAGTTGTGAGGCGAGCGCGCCGGGCGGCCTACTCCCTCAATTGCACCATATTCATGCACTGACCAGCAGCGTAGCGGTTTTCGCGATCTTTACCGCAATGATCGCATTTACGGTTGGTGCTTTCCGATACCGCGAATACCCGTCACTGCGCACGGCCGGATTGGGTATTTTGATCGCGACTTCCCTTGCGACGGTATGGATGTTGACAACCAACGGAATAGAACTGGCCGGCGGCGGTAACCTGGGCTTGGGAATTGCTCAACGCGCACAGGTTCTGGGTATGTCGCTGTGGCTGTGCACACTGGGATTTGCAGTGTGGCGGCCATAGAAAAGGTTTTGACACAGCGGTTTCGGGCGATCCTGGAATAGACGGACCTACCAAAGGTGTGCCAATGTCCCTAGCGTCGTCGTTGTTCTCCCACCCACATCAGGCGTTTTCCACCGGGTTTTATCGCAACGAGTCTTTCGACTACGAACTGCGAATCCTCCTCGGTCACGCCACGTACGGGGCGTCCGATACCGGAGAAGTGCTCTCAGCCCTTACCGATATCGGCGACAAAGACTACGAGGGCTGGTACGAGGGCTGGTTCGATCTGGGTTCACGAATCTTCGAGCAAGCCGAAGCCTCTGCGAACGCGGGGCACCCTCGCAGTGCATCAAATGCGTATCTGCGGGCAGCGTCGTACTTCGGTGTTGCAGTCAATGCCGTCGACGGTCTCAGCGACGACTCGGTATTGGTACCCACATTCAGGCATCACCGGCAGGCTTGGGATCGTTTTGTCGACACTACGCAGCACCTCGTCGAACGCGTCCGAATTCCGTACGAGGACACCACGATGCCGGGATACTTCTTCCGTCCACCCGGGGAGGTACGTCGGCCGACGCTCATCATGGTGAACGGCAGCGACGGCCCCATCAGCTCGATGTGGGTCAGCGGCGGCGCCGGCGCCTTGGAACGCGGCTACAACGTCCTGATGTTCGACGGACCCGGCCAGCAGTCCATGCTCTTCGAGCACAATGTTCCGTTCCGCCACGATTGGGAAGCGGTGATCACTCCCGTCGTCGATTTTCTCGTCGACCGCCCGGACGTCGACGCGTCGAAGTTGGCGATGTACGGGATAAGCCAGGGCGGTTACTGGGTGCCACAGGCGTTGGCGTTCGAGCATCGGATCGCCGCGGCCATCGCGGATCCCGGCGTAGTCGATGTGTCGGCGTCATGGCTCAAACACATACCGCGGGGAATGCAGAACTTGCTGGACGAGGGCAAAGCCGAGGTTTTCGACCGCGATATGGCCATGGGGATGAGGGCGTCGAAAGACAATGGGCGCCTGTGGCGGTTCCGATCCCGGCCGTATCTGACGGAGGGTTACTACAACACGCTGGCGGAGGTCCGGAAGTACCGCCTCGAGCATGTAGCCGGCTCCATCACCACGCCCATGCTGATCACCGATCCCGAAGGGGAACAGTTCTGGCCGGGGCAATCGTCTCGCCTCGCCGAACTGTCCGGTGGACCCACCACCGTTGTTCCCTTCACGGCCGCCGAGGGCGCAAACCTTCACTGTCAGCCGATGGCCCGACGCCTGACCGATCAGCGCATGTTCGACTGGCTAGACGAGCAACTGAACCTGTAAACACGATTCAATGCCCACCGCACGCTAGATCCTTTGCTCGAACAGAACACGATAGTCCGCCCACTCTGCACGCTCGTTCAATACCGTCGGGTCGATGAATGCCGCAGTTGCCCAGATGTCCGCCCACAGCAAACTCGGTCCACCCACGGTAATCGATCCGACGCAGCCGGCCGGCTTCCCCGATCTGGGATCAACGATGTGATTGCCTCGCGCAGCGGTTCCTGATGTCGCGACAGCGCCGTCGATGATGCTCACGACGTGTGAGACGACAGACCTGTCAATCGGGTTTTCGATACCGATACGCCACGGCCTGGGGCACCCGACCGCTTCACCGCCATGACCGCACGTGATATCGCCACCTGCGTTGACTGCGAAGGCAATTCCGTCCACCGAACGGAGTCGCTCGACCGCTGCCTCAATCGCCCACCCTTTGGCCAGCCCGGTGGGATCCCATCCCCGCGTACCGTCCGGACCGATGAGATCGGTCGTGAACAGACGGTTCGTCTCGGACGATGCCTGTTCACACAGGGCCATCACTTCACGCAGAGAGTGGTGCGCGTCCTCGAGAGCGAGATCCCCACGGCGCCAACGCATGACATCGCTGTCGGGCCGCCACGTACTGAGGACGGAGTCTGTCAGGCGGAGGCGCTCGAAAGTCGAGGCGACGGCCTGCGTGATGTCCGGCCGGGACGGGTCGTCGGCCCGAACATGAAGCGAAATCGGCATACCCATGATCTGTTCGACCCACGCGCGCGTAATTCGGTTGTCTGCGTGGATCATCCGAGGTTCGCCTGGTCGAGTGCGGACTGGAGACTCTGAACGTACCCATCGGATGTGTAGGTGGCTCCTGACACCATATCGATGTCAGCGCTCTGAGCGTGGATCGCCTCTTGTTCCAGCACTGGAACCGCGCGACTGTTGATCTGTCGATCTTTCCCATTATTTTCCGGCACCTGGATGGTCACCGCCTCGGTCACCTGACCGTTTGCCACCGCGATCTGGACCTGAACAGGTCCGAATTTTGTATCGACTGCTTCGCCGGTGAACACCGCAGGTTGTGCCGGCGATGCGGCGGAACTCTGGGAGGTGGAAGCAGTCGAGTCAGGGGAAGCAGTCGAAGTTGCTGCATCGGCCGCCGAAGGCGACGCTACCGCTGCGACCGAAGCGACTGCACTGTTTCCGTTGGTCGAGGTGTGGTAACTGAACAAGAGCACAACGACAGTGGCAGTGATGATCATCCACAAGGTAATTCGACGCATGAGCTTCTCTCAGGGTTGGAAGGATTCGACATGGATCTGGCTTGGCGGCGTGCCTGCTGTGCGCGCCGCATGACAGACGGCGTCGCTCCATTCCTTCGGCCCGCAGATGAAGACGTCGCGCTGCGCGACATCCGGGCACAAACTTCGGAGCGCATCGGTGTCGTCCCACGCTTGCGCCTGCTGCGGTAGCCAACTCGAACGGTCACGAATTCGGTGTCCCTCGACGATTCGGAGTACCGCGCCGCGTTGCCGACAGAGGCCTTCTAACTCGTCCCCGAGCAGCGCATCGTGTGATGTGCGTGTTCGGTAGACGACCGTGACGTCACCGTCTGTCGGCGGCAACGATTCGAGCAGCGCACACATCGGTGCAATGCCTGCTCCGGCTCCGATCAGGAGGGATTTCGGTTGCGAACGAACGCCCGGATGCATGCGACCGTACGGACCTTCGAGCAGAACGCGCGTACCGCGCCGGAGTGACCTCAGTTGCGTGCTTCCGTCGCCGACAACCGCTGCGGTGAAACGCAGCGTGACGCCGTCGGGAGCCGCGGAGAGTGAATATGGATGCGCTCTGCTCCAGCCCGGACCGTCGAGAAACCGCCATTGAAAGTACTGTCCTCCTTGAGCTTTCAGACGTTCAACTCCGGAACCACCGACGGTGACGGTAGTTGCCCGGTCACCTTCGGATCGCACCTCGAGCACTCGGATCGGCTCACGGAGAGATTTCCACAGCGGAAGTGCTACGCGATAGACGATGACCGCGCCGGCACACACGGCATAGAGTGTCCACCAGAAAAACGCTGCCGGCGTCGAGTTCAGAAACTCTTGACCGGTCCACAATTGGTGGGGCAGTGCCAAACCCGCGCCCAGATACCCATAGAGGTGGATCAGATGCCAGGATTCGTAGCGAAGGCGCCGACGAGCACCCCGTACCGAAGTCGCCACCACCATGATCAGCGCGGCCGTTCCGGCAGCAGCAAGCAATAGGCCCGGATAATTCAGGGCGAAATCGACGGTGGTTGTCCACAGCAATCGAGGATCCGCATCGGCATAGCCGAGCGTGACCAGTCCGATGTGCAGGATCATCAAGACAAACGACGAAAACCCGATAATCCGGTGCATTCTCGTCAATCCATCTTGACCCCAAGCTTTTTCAATCATCGGCACTCGGGCCATGAGGAACACCTGGATCAGCAGCAGCGCCGACGCGATCAGCCCTGTCAATCGACCAGTCGACGTCAGAACCTCGCTAGCGCTGCCGAACAGGTCTTGAATACCACCGTCACTTATCCACAGCGAAGTGACTCCGACGACAACCACCCAGGCAGCGATGATCGAGCCGTCACGCACCCCTCGAGATACCGATCGAATCGGGCCCCGCCGCGTCGTGGCGTCCACGATCAACCCTCTCGGCGCGGTCATCGAATCCAGTTTGCTCACAAGAGTCATCCTGCAGCGCAATTCCTGAACCACGCTGACAGGTGGCTGGGCATTAGCTGTGAATGCATGCCCGAAGCGATACACGTTCGATCCTGACGTATTTCCGCGACGACGCCGCACTCCACACGCTGCACAACTGCGGTCGCGTTCCAGCCTTCCGGCATCGATTCGAACAGCGCCCGTATTTCATCTCGATCACCGTCTGTCTCCGCCCCTGCCTGTTGTCGGGTGGCACCCGATCGGCGAACTCGCGATCGCCGCCGAGATAGTCGCCGCACACAACGGAGCTATCGTCATCGGCGAGCGGCCAGGCGGAGGAACTCTGGCGACGGTGCAGCGACCGTCCTCTCGGAGGACTGATACGCACAAATCCTGATCTACGAATGCCAATGTCAGTTCACCGACTCGACGAGCAGTTGGGAGCTCTAGCTCACCTTCGTGGTTTTCTCCGGTCGATTCAGCAATGTCGCACACATCGGCAGGAGCAGGACGGTGATTGCACCCGCTGCCACCAGAATCGACGCATTGTCCGACGACATCTGACCCGCGCTGACGGCAGCACCGGTGACAGCCACGATCATCGGCAATCCGGTAGCACCGTACAGCGCCACCTGCGCACTCTCGCGGGTGCTGAAAGGTGGTTCGATCTTCTCGAACTTTGTCGCGATGAACACCGGCACACCGCGGACCACGATGATGAGAAGCAGGAACGCCAGCAGGACAACAGGATTGGCGGCCACAGCCGAGACGTCGATCGCCATTCCGGACGTGATGAAGAAGATCGGAATGAGGAATCCGAAGGCAATGCCTTCGAGTTTGATCTCCAACCGCTCGTCACCCTCAGGCATCAAGCGGCGCAGGATAAATCCTGCCGCAAAGGCGCCGAGGATGACGTCGAGAGAGAATACCGCTGACAGCACACCGAGACCGACCAGCAGCAGCACCGTCAGACGGACCGTCGTCTGCGCAGTTGTGTCGGCACCCGAGCGAACGAGTCGATGTGTCCACGATCCGTGCGACACAAGCTTTGTCGGCAATACGGCAACAAGCACAGCGATCAGCGCAAAGGTTGCCAGCACTACCAACGACAGGAAAGCGCCACGCGCGCTGAGTAATACGGCCATCGCAACCACAGGCCCCAGTTCGCCGACCGCACCGTGATTGAGAACAGTTTTACCCAAACGGGTGTCGAGAAGTTTGTTGTCCTTGAGAATCGGCAGCAACGTACCCAGAGCCGTCGACGTCATCGCGATGGCAACCGCTGCCTCGGCGGAGATCACGTTTCGGATGCCGAGCAGGGCAACTACTCCGAAAGCCAGAGCGAGGCACAGCAGCCACGTGTACAGCGCTCGCCGGCCACCCTTGCCGCTGAGTTCACTGCGGTCGATCTCGTAGCCGGCAAGGAGGAAGAGCATCCCCAAGCCAAGCTCCCGGAGGGTACCGATGGCGTCACTCTCCGCGGCGATGTTGAGCGCGAACGGTCCGATGGCGGCGCCGGCGACCAACAGCAGCACCACTTCGGGCACCAACCGACGCGGGAACAGGCCCGCGACTATGGGCGCGAGCGCAGCGATCAACGCGATCCAGAACAGCGACGAGGCAATTGAGGGCACGCATCATTATCGGGCATAAACGGCATACATGTACGCAGGCACGCGACTCTTTTCCCGCGGCAGCACATCACTGCACTCGAAAGATCTACGCGTGCGGAATTCTCGTTGCGATTCACAGCGCACGCCGCTCTTCGTGAAGTTGAGGAAGCGGTAATCCGGCATCCGCCAAAGAGTTCCGTGTCGCTTCGGCCATACCGGGTGGACCGCAAAGGCCTCACCTGCGGCTAGGCTCGGTTATCTCGACGTGTGTCCGCGACAGGTAACCGACCAACCCGACGATCACCACGGTCATGACCAGCGTGACCCAGCCTGTGCCCGCGCCCAGCCCACCTCGATCATGCGACACCGCAACCCAATCGGCCACAGACGCACCCAACGGCCGAGTCACGACGTAGGCGAACCAGAATGCCGATACAGGACCCATTCTTCCGGCGCTGTGTGCCAGTGCAGGAACGGCGATCACCGCAGCGAACAGAATTGCCGATGTCAGGTAACCGAGATGCATGACCGTGGCCGTCAGGTCGCCGGCGGACGTGCCCAGCGCAAAGGTCGTCAAGACTGCCACCCAATAGAATCCCTCGCGCCGGCGCGTGACGATACTGTGAATGGAGAGCGTTTTCTCCGATTGCCGCCAAAACACAAACACCGCAACCAGACACACTGCGAAAACGACCGTCGTCACGGCGTACGGGATTCCCAGAATCACGTGCAGCGCATCGCTGGCCATGGTGCCGAACACGCTCACCATCACCACCGCGGCCCAGTACACCCACGGCACATATCGATCAGTTCGAAACTGCACGATCAGGGAGATTGCCAGTAGTAGACCCGTCACACCCACCACGAGAACAGGATTCAGCGCTGTCGCGAAGAAGTCCGACGCTGTCTCACCCATCCCCGTGGTCAACACCTTGGTTATCCAGAACAATCCGGTGGCCTCGGGCACTTTGCTGACCACACTGCGAGCCAACGAATCCGGGCGGTCCTGTACGTCATCAGTCATCACGAGATGCCAGCATGGTCGAGCGTCTCTGAAGAACCGCTGAGAGAGCTATCGAAGCGCTGCCAACAGTGCTGTGAGAGTGGCCGTCTCGGTCGAGGTGTCCGGGTTGCCTGCACGGACGGCCGAAAGGACCTTGTCGATACGCGCGTCGAGAGCCGACCAGCCGGCGGCGTCGAGAGGCTGCAAAGTCGATTGGTTGTCGTCCCAGGTTGTTTCGAGCTCTTTCACCTTGGACTTGGCGTCACTCTGCGACCCGGCCTGCACGCCCGCGAGAGCATCCCCCACCACAGTTCTCAGTTCCGTGACCGTACCCGCCGGAAAGTGTGCAATCGCCTGTCCCGGCGCAAGTTCCGTGGTCGAACTGGACGCAGAGGACGCTTCCTCGGTTGCCGGCGCCGTGTGCGGCTGCGCAGAAGCCCACGCCAACAGAATGCCCGTGACGACGGCGACCCCGGCGAAGTACCCGAGCATCACCTTCTCACGTGACGGGTCGGTCGATCTCGTCGAGCGCTGCGCACTCTTCTCGTCGATCACGTCGCTGCGGGCCAACGTCAGGTAGGCGACCGTACCGAGTATTGCGACCAGGAAGATAACGCTGGTGACAGCTGTTCCGATGCCCAGGCCGTGCTCGTCCGACGGCATGGCGAACCAGTCGCCGAGGTTCGCGCCCAACGGACGAGTCAGGATGTATGCCATCCAGAACGACAGCACCGCGTTCGCGCCGAGGCGCCAACCGATCACGATCGCGACGATCAAACCGGCCGGGAGCAGGACGGACGTGCCTGGCCCCCATCCGGTGACGCTCAACGTCCAGTCTCCGACCGCCGTGCCCAAGGCGAAGGTCACCAGGATAGCGAGCCAGTAGAACAACTCCCGCGGCACGGTGACGATGCTGTGAATCGACAGCGTGCGCTCACGTGCGAACCACACGCCGAAGACGCCCGCAAGCACCAGGGCGAATACCGTCGTACTCACTGCCAGCGGGACTCCCAGGCTGTCGGTGAGGATGTCCGTGTACAGCGTTCCCGTAACACTGAGTACGACAACGGTCAGCCAATATACGACCGGCACGTAGCGAGGCAACCTGACTTGAACAGCAAGGACCACAACAAGGATCACGGTGAAGATCACAGCCGTCGTATTCAGGCCCACACCCAGCGTCATGTTGATCCAGTCGGCAAAACTCTCTCCGACGGTGGTGCACAAGATCTTGACGACCCAGAACCACAGAGTGATTTCGGGGACTTTACTCAGCAGTGCCCGCTCGGCCGGCATGACATCGGATCTCGTTGTGTCGCTCATACTGCCGGACCATACGGATCGGCAACTGAAGCGAGGCTGAAGACGTTGTCGCCGAGGTCGACCCGACGGAGCTGACGTGCTTACCCGACCCGAAGCAGACTGCGCGATCAGAGCCCCCAGTGTGATCAAGGGCACGCACGCTCAGAGTCCGATCCGTGACCGACTAGAAAAGCGAATCCAACCGAACAAAAAACCCCCTCACCGGCATCTCTGCTGGTGAGGGGGTTTCTGTTTGTGCGCCCGAAGGGATTCGAACCCCTAACCTCCTGATCCGTAGTCAGGTGCTCTATCCGTTGAGCTACGGGCGCATGTTCTGTTGTACTGCTTGTCTTGCTGTCGTAATTTCTATCATTTCTAACCCGCCGGTCAAAATCACCGGCGTGGCGGAGGCGAGAGGATTTGAACCTCCGGTCCCTCGTAAAAGGGACAACTCATTAGCAGTGAGTCCCATTCGGCCGCTCTGGCACGCCTCCCTGGGGGTTCCGATCCTTTCGGACCGCCGGGATGAAAGATTACACATGTCTCACCACCAAAGGCAAAACGAGTGGTCAGCGGCCTAATTCGGGCACTTATCGCAGGTTGCTGTCGAACCAGTCGAAGATTCTGGTGCGAGCGTCGATGATCGCGGCCGCATTCGGGTCGTCCTCGTCCTGGCCGTCGGGGACCTGCGGCGGTTCGTCGGCGCGATGCGCCAAGCCGGCGTAGCTCACCACCAAGGTGGCGACGTCAGCCTTGGCCGTCGCCTCCCGAAGTTGGTTGACGTGTTCGAGTGGAGTTGCAGGATCGTCGTCGCCGTACAAACCGAGCCAGGGAGCTTGCAATGACACCGCGGCGTCGATGAGCGCCTGCGCGTCGACAGATAACGCGTCGACGATCCCGCGGGCAGCAACGCTGACGGCAGCACCGACGGGGCGACTGGTGGCGACGAGCATTGCAGCCGTACCGGCGGCATCGAAACCGAGGACGCCGATCGTGTCGACCCGGACATCCCGGCCCGTCAGCCAATCGAGGGTGGCGTCGAAGTCGGCAAAAAGGTTGTCACCGAAAATGTCACCGTGCATCTGCTCGGGTTCCCGATGAAAGAGATGCGGTGCGACGGTCACCCAACCTTCGAGCGCGAGGGCTGACATCAACTCCAGGAGCGCATCACCGAACTGCCTCGCCTCGTGCAGAACGACGATGGCACCACGCGTCGGGCCGTCAGGTTCCACCACGGTGAGCGGCACAGCGATGGCGACGTCACCGTCGGCCCCCGGCAAATACGCGGTGTCCCGGAACATTCCCGACATACCTCCTACTCTGACACGTGGACGGCTCGAGCGCACCGAATCAGGCAGCGCATAATCAGGGAGTGACTCCTCGCATTCGGCCTGACCTCGCCTCGATTCCCGCCTACGTTCCCGGACGCAACTTTCCCGGCGCCATCAAGCTGGCGAGCAACGAAACGACGATCGGCCCACTTCCCGGGGTTCGCGACGCCGTCGCCGACGCAGTCGCGAACGCGAATCGCTACCCCGACAACGCCGCGGTCGCCCTCATCGAGGCACTCGCCGCGTTCCTGAACGTCGAACCCGCGAATGTCGCTGCCGGCTGTGGTTCCGTGACGCTGTGCCAGGAATTGGTTCAGATCACGTGCGACCAGGGTGACGAGGTCATCTTCGCGTGGCGTTCCTTCGAGGCGTACCCGGTTGTCGCCCAGGTCGGCCACGCAGTTTCCGTGAAGGTTCCGCTGACCGAAGAGTTCGGCCACGATCTCGACGCGATGTTGGCCGCGATCACCGATCGCACCCGACTGATCTTCATCTGCAACCCCAACAACCCGACCGGCAATGCCTTGTCGAGGGCAGAACTCGAGAGCTTCCTCGACGCGGTTCCGACGCACATCGTCGTCGCTCTCGACGAGGCGTACTACGAGTACTCCCGCTCCGATTCGGACGGAATCGAACTGTTCCGCAGCCGCCCCAACGTGGTTGTTCTACGCACGTTCTCCAAGGCGTACGGATTGGCCGGCATTCGTGTGGGTTACGCGGTGGCTGATCCGGAAATCATTACCGCGCTCGGCAAAGTCCACACTCCGTTCACGGTCAGCGTTGTCGCTCAGGCCGCCGCAATCGCTTCGCTGGCTGCGGCCGACGAACTCCTCGCTCGCACCGAAGGCGTCATCGCGGAGCGGACGCGCGTTCGCTCAGCGTTGATCGAGGCGGGCTACACGGTCCCGGAATCGTCGGCGAACTTCGTCTACCTTCCCCTCGGCGAACTCTCCCCCGGCTTTGCCGAGGCAAGTACCGAAGCTGGGATCCTGATTCGCCAGTACGGCACCGAGGGCGTCCGAATGACCATCGGTGATCCGGACGAGAACGACGCATTCCTCGCTTTCGCCCGAACCGACGCTGCCCGACGCTTGGCCGGGATCGGCATCAGTGCGTAAAAGTTGATACCGGCGTGACACTTGATACGTAACTGTTACGCGCAGAGCTAGAATTCGTTATCGCGGCAAGGCACACTCAGGAAGGTTCGAGATCGGTCCGAGCAAGGGAGCATGACGTATGACGCGACGCATCACGCGCGCTTGTGCTGTGCTCGCAGCTTCCCTTCTCGCCATCACTGCAACCTCCCTGAGTGCTGTCGCGACGGCCCAATCCGTCAACACCCTCTCGGTCCGCCTACTCGCGTTCAACGATCTCCACGGCAGCTTGCTGCCCCCGGAAGGTGAACGCAGCGAGATCATGCAGGCCGACGGATCCTTCACACCAGCCGGCGGCGCGGCATACCTCGCGGCCTATGTCTCGCAACTGCGCAGCCAAGCCCCAAATTCGCTGCTCTACTCGGTAGGCGACAACTGGGGCGCGTCGGCGCTGGAATCTTCGATGTTCAACGACGAACCGACCGTCGAACTCCTCAATCGCATGCAGATCAATGCGTCGGCGATCGGTAATCACGAGCTGGACAAGGGACTGGCCGAGTTCCACCGCCTGGAATCGGGTGGATGCTCCGCCGCCAATGCGTGCACATTCAGTCCGTCGTTCAGCGGCACCAACTTTCCCCTGATGGCCGCCAACATGACCTACGCCGACGGCACGCCTGCGACGCTCCCCTTCACCGTCAACATGGTGGACGGCATCCCGTTCGGAGTGATCGCGATTGCTCCGAGCAACACGGCGCAGATCGTCTCACCCGACGGAATCGCAGACCTGAGATTCGGCGACGAGGTCGAGGCAATCGATCGTACTGCCGACATTCTCGACTTCTTCGGCGTCAAAGCCATCACCGTGCTGCTGCACCGCGGAGACGAACCTGACCGGGCCGGCGGACCCAACGATTGCAACATCACGGCTGGGCCGGCGCGGGATATCGCATTGCGTGCTTCGCCCAAGGTCGATGTCATCTTCACCGCAGACAGCCATCAGCAGTACAACTGCGAATTCCCGGATCCGGCCGGAAATCCCCGAGTTGTGATGCAGGGTGCCTCTCACGGCCGGATCGTCTCCGTTGCGGACGTGACCATCGACCGAAACACTCGCGACGTGGTGCGGGACCAGACATCGGCATTCAATCAGATAGTGACACACGATATTTCGCCGGATTCCGAAATTCAGGCACTGTCGGATCGCGCCTGGAAGACAGCCGCGGAGGTAGCGCAGCGCCCGGTCGGGACACTGACCGCTGCACTCACCCGAGACCACATCGCCGGCGCCGAATCTACGCTCGGCAACCTGGTTGCCGACGGTCAATTAGCCGCTGGAGGTGCCCGCGGAGCTCAAATCGCGCTCACCAACCCCGGCGGGATCCGCGAAGACCTCAGTCCGGGTGTGGTGACGTACCGCCAAGCTCACGCGGTCCAGCCGTTCGGCAACAGCCTCGAAGTGCTCTCCGTCACAGGTGCAGTATTAAAAGAAGCCTTGGAGCAGCAGTTTCAGTACTCGACCGAAGGCAGCACCCTCGAACGGATTCTCGCACCGTCGAACGGTTTTACCTACACCCTCGATCGCACAGCACCCCAGGGTTCCCGGATCTCGGAAATGCGCCTGAACGGCCAGAATATCGGCCCGGACATGGTCTATCGCGTGGCCGTCAACAAGTTCCTCGCCGACGGCGGCGACGGCTTCACCGCACTGAGGCAGTCGACGGAAACAACCGGCGCGGGCACTGATCTGGACGCCTTGGCCGCGCTCTTCACAGCCGGTTCACCGGTCTCCCCGCCGCCCACCGATCGAATCCGTGTAATCGACTGAATAGGCATCGGCGGTCAAGATTGCCTAGTCTCGACACGTGATCATCGCGACCCATAACGGCAAATTCCACGCAGACGACGTCTTCGGCGTATCGCTGCTCAAGCAGCTGTACCCCGACGCCACAGTCGTTCGCAGCCGCGACGAGGACGTCCTGAACAGCGCAGACATCGTCCTCGACGTCGGCGGCCGGTACGAACCCGCAGCCGGACGCTTCGATCATCATCAGCGCGGTGCGGGCGAGCGCAGCAACGGCATTCTGTACTCGGCATTCGGTCTGCTGTGGCAAGAATTCGGCCTGCAGTTCTGTGGTGGCGACGAGTCCGTGTGCCGCCGGATCGACAGCCGCTTGGTCGAAGGCATCGACGCCGTCGACAACGGGCAGGAGATCTACACCCTCAACGAGTACGACACGAAGCCCTTCGATCTGTCTTCGGTGCTGGACCTGTTCAATCCCATCTCGTCCAGCGACGAAGAATTCGACACGCAGTTCGAGCTCGCAGTGGTTCTGGCGACCCAGGTCCTGATTCGCCTGCGCGCCAAGTACGCCGGCGACGCAGCAGCAGAACGTGAATTTGCCGATACCTACGCCAAGGCGTCGGATCCGCGGTTTGTCGTCCTGGAACGCTTCATTCCGCACGGCCGTGCAGCGTCGGCTCAGCCGGAACTGCTGTTCACGATCTTCCCGAACACCAACGGCGGCTGGTCGATTCAGACCGTCAAGCCAGCTGACTCGAAGTTCGGTTCACGGAAGCTGTTGCCGGAACTGTGGCGTGGCCTCAATGGCAAGGACATGGCGGCCGAAACCGGCGTCGACACTTCGGTGTTTTGCCACAAAGCCGGATTCATCGCTGCCGCGCAGACTCGCGACGACGCGATGAAGCTGCTGGAACTCGCTCTCGCAGAGTAAAACTTCGGTGCGCTAAAGGTTCAGTGCCGATTGCAGCGTCGGCCAGGAATCATGCAGTGCATCTTGCCAATACGGCCACGAATGGGTTCCGCCGTCCCGGTAGGCGACTGCCGCGGGGATTGCGAGTCCGTCAAGCCTGTTCGCGAAGAGTTGAGTGCAGGTATGCGCGAGCGCTTCCAGCGGTCCACCCACGACGGCGATCAGACGCCCGTCCGGAGTGAACAGGTCGTCGTACACTCCGGGCGAGCCGGTGCTCGTAGAAATATAGATCGCCTTGCCGCGCAACGCCTCTGCGTTGTACGACGGATCATGATCTCGCCACGCCGGATCCGAAACCGGCCCCCACATGTTGGTGGCATCGCCGTTCTTGCTGGCGACCGTGACACGTACGGAATCCTGCGACGACGACGCAGAGTTGTCGAGACACCCACTGTACGAAGCCAATCCCGAATACAAGTCCGGGTGGCGCGTGATCAAGTTTCCAGCCCCGAGCGCGCCCATGGACACTCCGCCCACTGCGTTGGTTCCATTGCCGCGAAAGGCCTCGTCGATCAGGGGCGGTAGTTCGTCGGCCAGAAATGATTCCCATTTGTTCACACCGAGATTCGGGTCGTCGGCACGCCAGTCGGTGTAATAGCTTCCGGTGCCGCCCACGGGCAGAACAACATTGACGTCTTTGTCGGTGAAGAATGTTTCGATGTCGGTCTTCTGCGTCCACGTACTTTCGGTGTAACCGGATTCAGAGCCGGCACTGACCCCGTCGAGGAGATAGAACGTCGGCCGTGTGCCCGTTCCTTTCTCGGGATGCAACACCTGAACCTGTATTTCCCGTTGCATCGACGGGGAGTCGACGAACACCGCACTCCGGGTGGGGGTCAGTTGGTCGATCCGATCGATACGAGCGCGCGCTTGAGGTTCCGCCTGAGCAACGTTGCTGCAACTGAGTGCAAATACTGCCAAGGCCACCCCGAGCACCCCAGCGTTCTGCCGTTTTCTCCGCATCCGTGAGCACCCCTTCTCACATGCAATCATCCCCGACTGATCGGTCGTAACTCACGATTCGACAGGACGAACGCTGCGAGGTCAACCCTTCGTTTGCAGCTGATTGCCGCCGGGTATGCCCCCGGGGATCTGTAAGTTTCGGCATGTTCTCCACCGATGCACACACAGGTGTGGATAACTTAATTCACATCCCACCGCGGCCTGTGCATAACCTGTGGACAACTACATGAATTACACGAAGGTTATTCCACCTACCTGCAGCGATGAAGTTCTACACAATGTGGATAACTTCGGCGCAAAAATATTGTCGCCTTGTCCCTTTCGGGCGTGTCCACGCAGTTCCGCACCAACGGTCCACGATTTGTTCACAAGCAAGCAACCTCTCCATACTTAGTGCATGATTTCCGCGCTGCTGGCGGCCGCCGCCGTCCTCGCACTACTCACGCTGGTACCCGGCCCGGATATGGCCGTCGTGACACAGGCGGCGCTCACCGGCGGACGATCCTCCGGATTTCGCGTATCGGTCGGCATCGTCAGCGGCCTACTCGTGTGGGGCCTACTGACCGTCCTCGGACTGTCTGCGATCCTCGCAGCGTCCGCAGAGGCCTACACCGCCGTCAAACTGGCCGGCGCCGCCTATCTGATCTATCTCGGGGTGCGGGCGCTCTGGCAGAGTCGCGTCTCCGCCACGGTTGACGGAGCGAGCGATCCGGCCGTGCAGAAAGCCGGAACGTGGAAGACCGGATTCACCACCAACCTGCTCAACCCCAAGATCGCCGTCTTCTACACCGGACTGTTGCCCCAACTCGTTCCGGCCGGATGGCCGACAGGACCGTCCCTCGCATTGTTGGTCCTCATCCACGTCGTGATCTCCATCGCGTGGCTCAGCGCGTACGTCGTCCTGCTCTCCCGGGCACGTAGCACCTTCGAGAAGCCGAAGGTACGGCAGATGCTCGAACGCGTGACCGGAACGGTGCTTCTAGGATTCGGGGCGAAGATTGCGCTGGAAGCACGCTGACCGAACTGAGCAGCTGACTAGGCGCTAGAACCAATACAACAGTAGGAAAGAGTCGACAGTGGGCGCGTGGGGATCAGGACCGTTCGAGAACGACGGTGCCGGAGATTTGGTTGCATCCATCGGCCACGGTGATTTCACCTTCGCATCGGTGGAGTGGGCATTCGAAGACGACTATCTGGAAGTGGACGGCGGCCAGATCGCCGTTGCACTACTGGAATTGGTGCTGATCGTGCGTGCAGACCGCAAGCGGGATCCTTTGGTCGAGGAACTTGATCTCGACGATTTTGCCGACGCTTTGACCGGTGAGCGCCTCGCCTGGCTGATCGACATGGTGGAACGCACTATCGCGTCTTCAGATTCGGAACTGTTCGAACTGTGGGACGAGCAGGGCCCCGAAGAGCTTGCCGCCTGGCGCATCCCGGTGGTCGACGGACTCGAAGACCTACGGGTGCTGACCGTCTAGCCATTTGCCTTGGCGATTGAATCCTTGCCTTCTGCCGCGCCACCTTTGATGGTGTCGTGCTGGACGGGAACGAACTTCTTTTTCGGTAGCAGGAACAGCCAGGTAGCAAATACGAAGGGGCCCGTTCCGGCGGGGAGGCTGATGGGCGCGAAGGCCGACACCAAGGTCCCGTGGATAACAACCGTCACCAACACACCGAACAGTGTGTAGACAAAAACGCGCCACGACGGGTTGTAGAACACCGACCCCAGAGCGATGGCCGTCAATACGGAACTAAGGCCGTACAGGCCGTTTCCGAGGTCGACGGTATTGACTCCGAGCGCGAGAACCGCGCCGATTGCGACCGCCGAACCGATGAGAGCGAACATTGCCGCCCACCGCGACGCAACCAGAAGTGCCACGACAAAGATGATGCCGGTCATCGTGTTGTTGATCAGGAAGATTTGAGAAACATTGCGGAACAGGGTGTCCCATAAAAAACTGAACGTAACGTCGGCATGCACCGACGCGTCGCCGATGTGCTGCGGAAACTGGCCTGCACTCAGTTCCGACGTCTCGATCCGAAGGAATTGAAATGCGGCCAGCAGGAAGAACCAGTTGACGAGGTTGAACGGAAACGTCAGTGCCGGCACATCCCAAGTCTTGAATACATTGGCAATGGCCAAGAAGACAACGGTCGACGCGGCAGCTCCCACCACCAGGTAGATCCACAACATCACACCACCGGCGAGAAACGTCGGAAAGGCTGCACCCACCAGGATTCCGTTGTATCCGTACAAGCCGATACGCATGGAATCCTCGTCGGAATGCAGCAACATCCCGGTTGCCGTTGATACCACCAGTCCCACCACCGCGCCGATGGCAACGGTTATGGTGTCGGCAGCGATCGCGCCCCAGAAGATGCCCACGAGAAACAACAGACCGGTCAGAGCATTGCCCTGAAACATCACCTGCCCGGCACCTTTGAGATTGGTGTCGATGAATCTGAGCACAACATTCTTGTCGGCGATGTCGTCCCAAGGCTTGGTGATGGTGGTCATCTGACTTCTCTCAATCGTCTTGAGACATCATCCCCAGAGGGGAACGGGCGGAATCGTGGTACCGCGAACCGACTTTCGAACGAGCGCCCAGAACTCACGAACCTTCGCCTTGACAGGCTCACTCTCCGGGCCGAGCACCTTGAAGATCAGACCCGCATCGTTCGGCAGTCGACTGGCCCCGGAAATAACCTTGCCGTCGGGACCGGCAACCACCTGCTCCAAGATCTCGTCGGCGTTTTCCTTCGGGGTAAGCAGGATGACGTTTCCGAACACGTCGTACCGGCCCATGATTCCGTTGTGACGCACGGGGAATCGCTTCGGCTGGATGACCAGCTTTTCGGTGAACAGACTCTTGCCGTCGGGTCGGCTAGCCGTGATGAGCGTCGAGAACAAGTCGTAGACAAACAGTTCGCCTTCAGATTCGGCACTGTTGTGGTACTTACGGCCCGGCATGACAATTTCCGAGAATAACAGTGTCGCAGAAGGGTCGATCGTCACTTCGGTCCGCGCGTAGTACCGCGTATTGCGGTGCGGGATAGTCACGCCCGGCATCAGTTCGAGGTACGAATTCTCGGCCAACACCACCTTCTGCAACTGCGACGCATGGTTGGCATCCATCCGGTGCACCTTGGTGGCCGACTGCGTCGTGACATGAGCCAAGGATCCCGGCTCCATCTCTATGGTCAGAAAAAGTCGATCACCTTGCAGCACACTGCCGGACGTCGAGATCATGTAAACGCACGGCATGGTCGGCAAGGCTTCGTCCCAGTACAGCGCCTGCTGCACCAGCATCGGCGTCTTGCGGTACATGTCTCGCAGAATCGTCTTGTCACCCCGATCGACAAATCGCATCTCGAGCACGCCGGTCTTCCCGACCTTACCGGCCGGAGCCTGCTTCGGCTGATCCTGATACTGATCGAGTTCCGGAATCGTCGGAATCGGCTCGGGGAGAGCCCGTGACACTCCCGAAGTGGTTGGCGCACTCACGGCGCTCCCACTCCCACTTCCTCGTCCTCTTCATCGAAGAGGACACCGTGCACGATGAGGTCCACTACTTCCTTGATGCCCTCACCGGTCATGCAATTGGTGAAAACAAACGGCTTGTCGCCGCGCATATCCTTCGAATCCCGATCCATCACACCCAGATCCGCCTTGACGTACGGGGCGAGGTCGGTCTTGTTGATGACCAAGATGTCCGACTGCGAGATTCCCGGTCCGTTCTTTCGCGGAATTTTGTCTCCCGCAGCAACGTCGATGACGTAGATGAAAAAATCGACGAGAGCGGGGCTGAACGTCAAAGTCAGGTTGTCACCACCACTTTCGATGAACACCACGTCCGTGTCGGGGAAGGTGCGCTCCATGTCTTCGACCGCGGCGAGGTTCATACTCGGATCCTCACGCACCGCGGTGTGAGGGCACGCGCCGGTTTCAACACCGACGATACGTTCTTCCACAAGAACACCTTTGAGCGCCTTACGAACGTGCTTGGCGTCCTCGGTAGTGACAACGTCGTTGGTGATGATCAGAACGCTGGTTCCACGATTCACGAACTCCGGCGTGATCGCCTCGATGAGGGCGGTCTTGCCCGAACCCACAGGACCGCCGATTCCGATGCGCGTTGTCTTCTTCATGGTTCTCCTTCTAGTTCATGAACATTCGGACGTGCGCCTTGACATGCACGGCCGCCAGAATGTCGATCATGGGGGCAAAATTCGACATGTCCTCGAGCCCGTACTCACGTACGGACGCGTACTCGTCGCCGGCAGTCTGATTTACCTCGAACAGGATTTCCTGAGTAGCCAGATGATCTACCCGCACGATACGGAGCGCCGCACCCAGCAAGGTCATCGCCACACCGTATTGGTTGACCGAAAATGCGTCCTCTTCCGGAGAACCCATCTCGGCGAACGCAATTCCGAGACCCACCGGATACGTTCCCGGCGTTTCACCGGACTCCACTGCGGCCAACCACTTCTCGAACAGTTCTGCTCCGGCCAGACGCCCACCGAGTTCGGCTAACTTCTTGCCCATGCGGGTACTCATCGTGCGAGATTCCTCGTTGAGCTTGCGCTCGATCACCGCCTGATCAGCTTCGACGATCGCCGAGAAATTTCCGGCCGAGGCTGCGCGATGCGCTGCCAGCACCGCAATCCCATCGCATGTCGCACCCTGATGCGCAGCAGCGAGAACAAACTCCCTCAACGACGGCCCGTCCTTGACGATCTTCTGGGCCACAGCCGATTCCAACCCGTTGGAGAACGAGAAGGAACCGACCGGGAACATGGAATCGGCAAATTGCATCATCCGCATCGCACGGGTGATGCTGAGCGGGAATCCCTCAGACGAGGGGGTCATGGGTATGCCCCTCGCCCTCACGCGCTGCCGCACCGAACAACCGGCGTGCCTCGTGCGGAGCGATGTAGGGAATGACCTCGGCCCCCGGAATGAATGTGTACTCGATGCCCTCGAAAGCGTGAGTACGCATCACCGAACCCATGACCGCCTTGTCGACGGTCAGCGGAACATACACCTTCATGCCTTTGACTACAGCCGGCCAATGCTGGTTTCCCACAGCATGACCCAACTCCAAACACGTTTGAATCATCTTCTCGGGCGTCACGTTCACCAAGGCGCTGAGATCGATCTCCAATACATCCTTGAGATTGATCCGCGCGACGACGGCCGTGTTTTCACCTTCGTCCCACAACAGAATGTCACCGTCCTGCAACTGAACTCCGCGATCGAGTGACACCGCCAGTTCGCGGCCACCGAGCGTCGTACGCCGCAGTCGACTCTTCTGCGCCTCCCATTGGTCCAGGGAGAGAACGTCTACGACAGCCTTCTCCAATACACCGACCCACTCCTCGTCTGTTTCCTTCCCGAGCAAGGCGTCGACGCGGATCGGCTTACCGCTCGGCGCCGTCATAGCGGCGTGAGTGTGCGGAGCCGTACCGTCGCCATGCGTGTGTGTGATTGTTTCCGACACGGAAATCCCCTAACTGAAGAAGTAAAGTTGGTTCAGGCGAATCGATTCCGCAGGTTCGACGTAGCAATGCTCGCCGTCCGCGGTCACCGCGAAAGTCTCCGGATCGACCTTGATTTCGGGGGTCTTGTCATTGCGCACCAGATCGCGCTTGGTCACCGTCCGGGTGCCCTCGACTGGAATCACCTGCCGTTCGAGGCCGAGACGATCCTTGATTCCGTCGTCGAACGCCGCCTGTGAAACGAACGACACCGACGTTTCCTGTAGCGCCTTGCCGAATCCGCCGAACATCGGTCGGTAAATCACCGGCTGGGGCGTCGGCAGTGAAGCGTTAGGATCCCCCATTGCATGCCAATTGATCATGCCGTTCTTGATGATCATCTTGGGCTTCGCACCGAAGAAGGCCGGTTCCCAAAGAACCAGGTCCGCCATTTTTCCGGGAGCGATCGAACCAACCGTATTCGATATCCCCCAAGTCAGAGCCGGGTTGATCGTTGTCTTCGCGACATACCTCAAGACCCGGAAGTTGTCGTTGTTCGGCGAATCCTCCGGCAACTTGCCGCGCGCACGCTTCATGCAGTCCGCAGTCTGTATGGCGCGCAACCAATTCTCTCCGACGCGGCCCATAGCCTGCGAATCGCTCGAGAACATCGAAATGACGCCCATGTCCTGCAGCACGTTCTCGGCACCGATCGTCTCGACGCGAACACGCGACTCGGCAAACGAAACATCCGAGGGCACTTTGGGATTGAGGTTGTGACACACCATGATCATGTCGAAGAGTTCAGCTTGGGTGTTGATGCCGTACGGCAACGTGGGATTGGTCGACGACGGCAGGACGTTGTCCTCACCCGTCACCTTCAGAATATCGGGAGCGTGACCGCCACCGGCACCCTCACTGTGATAGGTGTGGATGGTGCGCCCCTCGAACGCCGCAATCGTGTCCTCGACATACCCGGCCTCGTTCAGCGTGTCCGTATGGATGGCGACCTGAACATCCATTTCGTCCGCGACTTGAAGCGACGTCTGGATGGCGGCAGGTGTTGCGCCCCAGTCCTCATGGACTTTCAGGCCCGCCGCGCCGGCCTTGATCTGTTCGACAATCGATGCACGCCCCGACGAGTTGCCTTTGCCGCACATCAGAACGTTTACGGGAAGGCCTTCGTTGGCCTTGAGCATCATCTCCATGTTCCAGACACCAGAAGTGATAGTGGTGCCGTTGGTGCCGTCCGACGGGCCGATACCGCCACCGATCAATGTTGTCATTCCGCCACTGAGCGCGTGATACGCCTGCTGCGGCGAGACCAGGTGAACGTGCGGATCGAGGCCACCCGCAGTGAGAATCATCTGCTCACCGGAGATTGCATCAGTGGCAGGACCGGTAGTCAAACCCGGAGTCACGCCGTCCATCGTACCGGAGTGGCCGGCCTTGCCGATGCCGACGATCTTGCCGTTCTTGATACCGACGTCCGCCTTCACGATACCGATGAGCGCATCGACGACCACGACGTTTGTGATGACCAGATCAAGAGCCCCGTCGGCACTGCACGACGCCGGATCCTGGCCCATACCGTCACGCAGCGTCTTACCGCCGCCGTACAACGCCTCGTCGCCGATGACGCGTAGATCCTTCTCGATCTCGATGTAGAGATCGGTATTGCCGAGCCTGATCTGGTCACCCGTCGTGACTCCGAAAAGACCTGAATACTCTTGCCGTGAAATACTTGTCATCTGTTCGATCTCCTTCTCATCACTTACGAGAGGTGGCCCAGCAGCTTTCGAGCCCGGCAGCTTTCTTGCTCAGTTTTCTTCGGGTTCGGATTCGAAACCCTGCTCTGCGGCAATTCGGACGGCGCGCCCGAGCCTCGGTCGATACGTTGCATGGGTCGGGGCCCAGCCGTCGACAAAGTTGTTGAAGCCGTGAACCCGCTGCTTGCCGCCGAACGGCACCAGGGTCACTTCCTTCTCGTCTCCCGGCTCGAACCGCACGGCAGTTCCCGCTGGGATATCCAGACGCCAACCGAAAGAACGCTCGCGATCGAATCGCAGCGCCCGATTCACTTCCATGAAGTGGAAATGTGAACCGACCTGGATCGGACGATCACCAGTGTTGCGTACGCGCAGCTTGATTCGCGGCTTTCCGGCGTTGATCTCGATCGGTTCGTCCTTCAAGACGTAACCGCCGACCGGCACCTTGGTGCCCTGCGCGGCGCCCTTCTTGCTCTGTGCAGCCATGTACTTGCTCCTCGATCTCAGGCGATCACTGGATGGGTGAGTGAACGGTGACCAAACGGCTGCCGTCCGTGAAGACGGCCTCGACCTGCACGCGCGGAATCATTTCCGGCACACCCTCCATCACGTCGTCGACAGTCAACGCGTGCGATGCGTCGGCCATCACCTGTTCGACGGTCTTCCCCTCCCGGGCGCCCTCCAGTGCCGCTGCGGTGATGACCGCCACCGACTCCGGGTGGTTCAGTTTGAGCCCCTTAGCTTTTCGTCGGAGGGCTACGTCCGCCAACATGAGGATGGTCAGCTTGTCGAGTTCTCGCGGTGTCAGATGCATTCCGAAGGCTCCTTCTCACTCATACTTTTCGATCCTGTAGTCACGACTGAAACTCAACTTCCCGAACTCGGCGTACTGGACCCCGCCAGAGGCTCGGCGGACTGTTGAACAAATCCGCTCCGTCGTCCGATGGAGTGCCGGTTGAGCGCGTCGAGAACTGCTTGTGTTCGATCTGCCGGCGCCAGGACTTCAACCCGAAGTCGTTCAGTGAAGACAACGTCATTGCGATGCCCACGGAAGTTGATCGAGTCCGAATCACCTGCTGAGACATGGGCTTCCGATACGACGATCGACTCGGCACCGGCTTCGACCAGAGCATGTCGCAGCTTCTCCGTTTCCATACTCTCGAGCACAACGGTGATGAGTTCATGCTTGGGCACACCGGGCGCGACGACCAGGTCCGGTTCCGGTTTCGGAGCTGCACCCTCGTCGAATCCGCTGGTCTGCGGAGCACCGCCGGCGTCGACGAAGGCAGCGTTGTAGCGGTAGGCGTCCATGCCTTGCTGACGACGATCGATATCCACCTGATCCTCCGGGGCAAGTTTGAGTCCGATTGTCTTCTCGATGCCCATCGCGATCAGCCAAGTCACCACAAAGGAGAAGGCAATGACGACAATGAGCGCCAGGGCTTGCTCCCCCAGCAACCCCAGACCGCCGCCGAACAGCAGTCCGTCGCGGCCGATCGGGTTGATCGCCTTCTCGCCGAAGAAGCCCACGAGCAGCGAACCGAGAATGCCACCGACAAAATGGACTGCAATGACGTCGAGTGCGTCATCGAACTTGAAGATCGTCTTGAGAGCCAAAGCGAAGTGGCAGACCAGTCCGGCAAGCGCGCCAATTGCCAACGCCGAGAAGGTGCTTACATAGCCGGCACACGGTGTAACGGTGGCCAGACCGGCTACAGCACCGGTAATTCCGCCGATCGCGGTGGCCCGCCCCTCGGTGTAGCGCTCGATGACCAGCCACACGACCATTCCACCGGCAGCGGCAATGTGCGTGTTGATCAGAGCTTGTGCCGCAACACCATCGGCCGCCAACCCGTCGCCGGCATTGAAGCCGAACCAACCGAACCAGAGGATGCCGCCACCGATGAGGGCCAACGGCAGAGAATGCGGAACGGACTCGGCGTTGGGCCAACCCCTCCGTTTACCGACTACCAACAGGATCGCGAGGGCCGCGGCACCGGCAGATGCATGCACCACAATTCCGCCCGCCCAGTCCTGCGCTCCGCGTAGCGCGAGCCAACCCTCGGGATTGAAGAGCCAGTGAGCAATCGGCGGGTAGACGATGATGGACCACAGCACCAGCAGAACTGCCCAGCCAAGGGGCTTGAGGCGGTTGGCCGTCGCACCGGTGATCAACGCCGGCGTGATGATCGCGAACATCATCTGATAGGCGACAAACGCCAAGGTCGGGACCGCGACCGCGCCTTCGATGAGGTGGAAGCCGGGAGCTGCGGCGGTGTGAATATCCTGCAGGCCGAAAAGTTTCAGGTCGCCGAGAAGCCCAGCACCCAAGTCTCCGCTGAAGGCGAAACTGTAACCGAACACGATCCAGGTAATGGACACCAGGCCGAGCGGAACGAGGTTCTGCTGCAGCATCACCAGTACATTGCTTCCTCGCACCAAGCCCGCGTAGAAGAAAGCGAGTCCGGGAACCATGAAGAGAACGAGACCGGCGGATATCAGCACCCAGGCCGTGTCACCGCTGTTGATTACCGCGTCTGCCAGCATTGGTAGAACCACCTCCGAGCAATCAGACCTGAATAATGTCGATATTTCTCGTACGCCACGTGCTGAAGAGCAGTGCGATGATCAGCCGTCGACAGTGACTGCCCCGTAGACGACGGTACGCAGATGGTTGCACGTTTTGACCGCTTTAGGGAGATGGAGTCGACCTGCAAACTTTTGGCAGACTCCCCAATTTGTGTCGAAATGGTAACGGAAAGAACATTTTTCACGTTACGTATCTCCATTTGATAACAAAGTTCATTCATACGTGTCACTACATACAGCCGAAACTGCAACGCCCAGAACAAAGCTCTCAACTCGGAAACGTTGATCAGGAAGAGAATTCACTGGCATTCTTTGTTCAGCCGACCGGAATAGCCCGGTGGACAGAAGATTATGAGAACAGCTGTTCAGCTGAGTACATGAACACGGTCCAGACGCTGCAGGCGCCGGGCCGTACAGACGACCGCACAGATACAGAAATTTCTCGTACTCAGGGAGATTTCTCCCTCGTCGGCACACCCACACTCACCGGCATTTCCGGTAGACACCACATCACCGGAATCAAGAGTCACAATGGCGATGGGATTGAAATCTGTTCTGCCACAGATAAAATCGTTCTTTTGTGAATGACCGGATACGGCTCGCCGTCGACGGGAAGTCAAAGATCTAGTTTTGTGGATCCGAAATCGTCACGGCTGGAACAATTCTGGGACACTTTCGACGACAGATCCCAATCGTCGAGCAGTCCGAGAACGGATGTCACCCCCGCCACTTTGACGCACCCAAGAGAAGACTCCAGGCGGCACAATCCGCCCATGGTTTCGAGGCGGGCTCCAACCTCAACGGTTGCGCACGACCACGCGGTGGACTCTGCGTTCATTTCCCGCCCTGAACGTCACAGGGCGTCGGTACAAACGGAGAAATGCCGCAGCTTGAGCTCTGCGTTTGAGAGTCCTTCGCATCTTGCAGTTTCGAAGCGGCCGGCGACCTTCACTGGGCGGTTCACCAGAAGGTCGCGATATCGGGTGGCGCCCGGCTCACTACTCACGATCTGCGGAATACGACCGCGTCGCTGTCCGTCGCGGCAGGCGTCAGTGACAAGGCGCTACTGCGCCCGGTTCGACGACGATCGGGACACCAGAGGAAACGCCCTGGATCAGGCAGTATCTCGACCAAATGTGGCTGAAGTGTGGACACAAGCTGACTGATCGGACTCCTGTAGCAGCACAAAAAAGTCCCCCACCTGCATAAACAGGTGAGGGACCCTTGGCGGAAGCGGAGGGATTTGAACCCCCGGTGGGTTTAACGCCACGCTCGCTTTCAAGGCGAGTGCATTCGGCCGCTCTGCCACGCTTCCGTGGGCGATCCTATCCGGTGCACTCGAGCGCCGTGAAACGGCTCCCCTTCTCAGCGATCTCCGATAGCTTTGTCCACCTTCGCGAAGACGACAGCCAGCACTTCCAGCTCCTTCGGCGTCAACAGATCCACCAGATTCTTGCGCACACCCGCCACGTGAGTGGGAGCCGCAGCAGAAAGCCTCTGCCGACCCTCCTCGGTGATCCGGGCAAGCACTCCACGGCCGTCCTCGGCACAGGTATCGCGCACAACGATGCCCTGCGATTCCATCCGACGGATTTGATGCGTCAGGCGGCTACGTGACGACAGAACGCCGTCCGCGAGGTCGCTCATCCGCAGCGAGCCGTCCGGGGACTCCGACAGCATGACCAGGATTCGATAGTCAGCCAACGACAGGTCATGGTCGTCCTGAAGCTCTCGGTTGAGCACATCCATCAGACGCTGATTGCCGTCCATGTAGCCGCGCCAGGCACGCATTTCGGCAGGAGTGAGCCACGGCGTCTGCTCCTGCGCTGATTGGGTCGCCTGTTCGGTGGTTGTTTCTGCTGTCACAGGGCCCAAGCTTAGACCCGCAATCGACCCGGGCATCCCAATCCTGGACAAAAGTCACGAACCAGACAGCAACACGGATCGGTCGATCTCTGCAACCGAAGCCAACCCGGCAAGCCCCATCGTCAAGTCAAGATCTGCGAGCAGAATCCGCAATGCGTGACGCACACCATCAGCACCAGCGAGCCCCAATCCGTACACCCAGGGGCGTCCGTACAGGACTGCATCAGCGCCGAGAGCCAGCGCGGTGATCACATCAGCGCCACAACGAATACCCGAATCCATCAGAATGTCTGCCTCATGGCCAACCGCCGACGCTATGGGCCCCAACGCATCCAAGGCCGAGATCGCACCGTCGACTTGGCGTCCGCCGTGATTGCTCACGATGATGCCGTCCGCACCCGCAGCGACCGCAGCACGGGCGTCGTCGGGATGCACAATTCCCTTGACCGCGATCGGAAGTGACGTCCACTGGCGAAGTTTCGCGATATCCGTCATCCGAACAGAATGGTTGCCGAACAGCGAAACCCACGTCAACACCGCAATCTGCAGTGCCTCGGCACTTTCCTCGGGAGGCGTCGCCAACTTGGCCCGGAAGACCGGATCGGAGAGATAGTTGGCGATCCCCTTGGCCTGCAGGAACGGAAGGTGACCCAACTCCAAATCCCTTGGACGCCAACCCATGCCCGGAGTGTCCGCGGTGAGAACGATAGCCTTGGCGCCGGCTTTCTCGGCACGGCGGACAAAGGACTCGGCGAGCTCGTCGTCCGCCGGCCAGTACAGCTGATACCACCAGTTGTCTCCCGACACGGCGGCTACATCTTCGATGGTCGACGATGCCGCCGTCGACAACACGGAGCCGATCCCCAATTCCGCCGTCACCGCTCCGACCGCGACCTCCGCATCCTCGTGAACCAGACCGAGCACACCAACCGGTGCGGTCAGGATCGGCGCAGCCAAACGTGTGCCGAGCACCGTGGTGCTCAGGTCACGGGCGTCGGGAGCCGCGGTGCCTCGAAACATGCGCGGCACTATCGCGTGTTTCTCGAATGCACGAAGATTCGACACGGCAGTTCGTTCCGTCGCAGCACTGCCCGCGATATACCCGAAAGCCTCCGGCGAGAGTTGCTCACGCGCGGCAACTTCCAACCCCGCAGCCGTCATCGGCAGCGACGGCTTGGTGCCGCCGAGCCCGGTCAGATAAATCTCGTTCTGCATGTTCCCGAAGTAAGTCACCACCGCGACGGTAGCGGCAAAGCCCGTCGCGCGCGGTGATTCGATAGCGTCGTATCCATGTACGCCATCACGATCGATAAGCCCGGCGGTCCCGAAGTCATGGTCTGGGCGCAGCAACCCGATCCCGAACTGCCTCGCGGGCACGTTCTGATCGACGTCGCCGCCACTGCCGTCAACCGCGCCGACCTCCTCCAACGCCAGGGCTTCTATCCGCCGCCGTCCGGCGCGAGCAACTTTTTGGGCCTCGAATGTTCCGGTGTCATCAGCGAACTCGGTGAGGGCGTGAGCGGATGGGCCGTCGGCGACGAAGTGTGCGCACTGCTCGCCGGCGGCGGTTACGCCGAGAAAGTTGCAGTACCCGCAGCGCAACTCCTGCCGATCCCCAAGGGCGTGGATCTGCGAGTCGCTGCATCCTTGCCGGAAGTCGCCTGCACGGTGTGGTCCAACGTCGTCATGCGCGCCGGACTGCGCCGCGGACACACCCTCCTGATTCACGGGGGCGGCGGCGGGATCGGTACTCACGCAATCCAGGTCGGCAAAGCCCTCGGTGCCCGCGTGGCCGTCACGGCCGGATCCGAGGCCAAGCTGAATCGCTGCCGTGAACTGGGCGCCGACATCACGATCAACTACCGCGAACAGGACTTCGTCGCAGCACTCGCCGACGCCACCGACGGGCACGGCGCCGACGTCATTCTCGACAACATGGGAGCGTCGTACCTGGGACGGAACGTCGACGCCCTCGCAATGGACGGCCACGTCGTGATCATCGGAATGCAGGGCGGACGCAAGGGTGAGATCGACATCAGCAAGCTGATGGGCAAGCGCGGGAACATCACATCGACGGGCCTGCGCGGTCGCCCGATCACCGGACCGGGAGGGAAGGCGGAGATCGTCGCCGACGTCCGAGCGAAACTGTGGCCGCTGATTGCCGACGGTGCCGTTCACCCGATCGTTTCCACCGAACTTCCGATCACCGACGCTGCGTTAGCTCATCAGTTGCTGGATTCGCCGGAAACTGTGGGAAAAGTGATTCTCACGGTGAACTGAACTACCGGTGCGAGATCAACCCAGAGTGCCGAGTTCGGCGACCAACTGGTTGATCTCGTACCGCGTCGTATAGGGCGCCAACCCGACCGTGACCGCGCCGCCCTCGTCGTTGACACCCAACGCGTCGAGCAGTCGCGAGTTGCCGTGAGTACCGCTCACCGTGGCAATACGCTTGTCTGCGAGATGAGCGGCCACCTTGTCGGCGGCCATACCTTCGAGCGTGAAACTGAGCGTCGGAACACGCGTCGGTGCGTGGCCGATGACCATGACGTTGGGCAGCGAAGACAGCGAACGCAACAGGTGGTCGAAAAGGCCGTCCTGATAGTTCTGCAGAGAGCTGATCGACGTTTCGAGACGTTCGCGGCGAGTGCCCGTTGCCGATTCGTCGAGGCCGGCAAGGAAGTCGATCGACGACGTGAGGCCCGAGAGTAGAGCGAACTGGTGTCCACCCACCTCCAACCGCTCGGCACCGCGCGCGTACGGGTTCAGTGACACTGCCGGGATTCGATCCAGCAGACCCGGATCACGGAACACCAAGGCGCCGACCTGCGGGCCACCCCAGGACGGCGCGCTCACCGCGACGATGTCCGCCCCGAGTTCAGCCATATCCAAATGTGCATAGGGAGCAGCGCCGACGGCGTCGACCACCATGAGTCCGCCGAATTCGTGCAGTCGATCTGCGGCGGCGCGCACGTTGGGCGCCGAGCCGACGATCGGCGAAGCAGCAGTCAACGCCACAAGCCTGGTTGTCGAAGTAATGAGCTCGTTGAACTGCCAACTCGGAAGCTCGCACGTCTCGATCTCGACCTCGGCCCAGCGCACCTGAGCGCCGTAGCGGCTGGCGACGCGCAGCCACGGCGCCACGTTCGCTTCCTCGTCGAGCCTCGAGAGAACCAGGCCGGTACCGAGCCCCAGCCGAGAGCTCAGCGATTCCGCCAGCCAGGCCAGCAATACAGCTCTGTCTGCACCCAGGACGACCCCAGCGGGATCGCCACCGACAAGGTCTGCAACGGCGGAACGCGCACTGTCGAGAATTGCCGCACTGCGACGGTTCGAGACGTGTCGACCCGATGACGACGATGCAGCCGCCCGGAATGCGGTGGACACCGTCCGCGAGACCACGTCGGGGATCTGCATGCCCGCTTGCGGGTCGAGGTGGATCCAACCGTCGCCGAGTGAGGGAATCAATCCCCGTACACGGGCAACGTCGTAAGCCATGCTCGACACTCTAGGGGCACGCCGCTTCTTAGTCGAAGGCAGACACCTAAATGCTTGTCATTACAGTTACTTTTTAGTTACCATTTTGGGGTTACGCGTAGTTTGTCGGCCCGACACGACAAGATGGAGACATGGAGAACTCAGGCGAAGAACAGGTAGTTGTCATCGGCCCCGACGGCACCGAGACAAGCACCGATCGGCACAGCTCCGATACCCAAGACGGCAGGGGCTCGGAGGGTGAATCCATCGCCGACATGGTCGAGCAACCCGCCAAGGTCATGCGGATCGGCACCATGATCAAACAGCTCCTCGAAGAAGTGCGTGCCGCACCGCTCGACGACGCCAGCCGGGTCCGACTCAAGGAGATCCACCGATCTTCGATCCGTGAACTGGAACAGGGGCTGGCCCCCGAGTTGCGCGAAGAACTCGAACGCCTGACCCTCCCGTTCACCGACGACTCCATCCCGTCGGACGCCGAACTGCGCATCGCACAGGCCCAGTTGGTCGGATGGCTCGAAGGCCTCTTCCACGGCATCCAGACCGCGCTGTTCGCCCAACAGATGGCAGCGCGCGCTCAACTCGAACAAATGAGACAAGGAGCACTACCTCCCGGAATGAGCATGGGAGTCCCCCATTCCGCCACCCATCCGGACCAACAAGGGGGCGGAACAGGCCAGTATCTGTAACCACGGTCACCACAGAAAGTCGGCGCCGCGCCGGGGCCCGGTAGGCTCGACCTCCGTGTCAGCATCCGCAACCGAATCAGAGACGTCGGAGCAACCCATGCCCGTGTCCGACTCCCAGACGTTCCATCGCGCCTTCAAAGACCTGCGCGATGGGCTGCGGCAGCGCGAGTTGTGGCTGAGCCTCGGCTGGCAGGACATCAAACAGCGTTACCGCCGGTCGGTCATCGGCCCCTTCTGGATCACCATCGCCACCGGCGTCCAGGCTGCCGCCATGGGCCTCCTGTACTCGGCGCTGCTCAACATTCCGCTCAAGGAATTCCTGCCGTACGTCACCGTCGGACTGATCGTCTGGAACCTGATCAGCGCCAGCATCCTCGAGGGCTCCGAAGTATTCATCGCCAACGAAGGCCTGATCAAACAGTTGCCGTCGGCGTTGAGCGTGCACGTCTATCGCCTGGTGTGGCGTCAGGTGCTCTTCTTCGCGCACAACATCGTGATCTACGTGGTCCTACTGTTCGCGTTCAGCATCTGGCAGAACCTGACCTGGACGGCACTTGCCGCAATACCCGCATTCGTTCTGATCGTGGCCAACGCACTGTGGGTGTCCATCGTGTTCGGCATCTTCTCCACCCGGTACCGCGACATCGCTCCCATCCTCGGCAGCCTCACCCTCCTGCTGTTCGTGCTGACGCCCATCATGTGGACGACGCAGTCGCTCAAGGACCAGGGCGGACAAGCCATGGAACGAGTGAAGCTCGCCGAACTCAACCCGCTCTACCACTACCTCGAGATCATCCGAGCGCCACTCATCGGAACAGACCAGCAGGCCTACCACTGGTACATCGTCATCGCCATCACCGTCGTCGGCTGGGCCGTCGCGATCCTGGCACTCCGCAAGTACCGGGCACGCGTGCCCTACTGGGTCTAGAGGAAACACATGAGTCAGCCAGTCAGCATCCACACGCAGAACGCATGCGTCGACTTCCCGATCTTCGACGCCAAATCGCGTTCACTCAAGAAGGCATTCCTCGGCAAAGCCGGCGGATCCATCGGCCGCAACGACTCCGACGTCGTCGTCGTCGAAGCACTCCGCGACATCACGATGACGCTCAAGGAAGGCGACCGCATCGGACTGGTCGGCCACAACGGCGCCGGCAAATCCACGCTACTGCGCCTGCTCTCCGGCATCTACGAGCCAACCCGCGGAACAGCCAGCATTCGCGGACGCGTCGCCCCCGTCTTCGACCTCGGCGTCGGCATGGACCCCGAAATCTCCGGCTACGAGAACATCATCATCCGCGGCCTGTTCCTCGGCCAGACCCGCAAGCAGATGCTCGCGAAAATGGATGAGATCGCCGACTTCACGGAACTCGGCGAATACCTCTCGATGCCGCTGCGCACCTACTCCACCGGCATGCGCGTACGCGTCGCCATGGGCGTCGTCACCAGCATCGATCCCGAAATCCTGCTGCTCGACGAAGGTATCGGCGCCGTCGACGCAGAATTCATGAAAAAAGCCCGCATCCGCCTCCAAAAGCTGGTGGAACGCTCCGGCATCCTGGTTTTCGCGAGCCACTCCAACGAGTTCCTGGCTCAACTCTGCAACAGCGCGATGTGGGTCGACCACGGCCAGATCCGCATGCAAGGCGACATCGAAGACGTCGTCCGCGCCTACGAAGGTGACGACGCCGCCGACCACGTCCGCCACGTCATCAAGGACATGGCCCGGGAGAACAACCCCGGTGGCGACATGGCCCGGGAGAACAACCCGTGAGCACACCCGAAAAAATTATCGGTGTCGTCGTCACGCACAAACGACGTGAACTGCTGGCCGAATCCTTGAAGGTTCTCAGTACACAATCTCGGCCGCTCGATCACCTCGTCGTCATCGACAATGCCGACGAAGACGCAGTTCGTGAACTCGTCGAGAATGCCGCGCTGCCCACAAGTTACATCGGTTCCCAGCACAACCTCGGCGGTGCCGGAGGATTTGCCCTGGGCATTTTGTACGCACTTTCACTGGGCGCAGATCGGGTCTGGCTCGCCGACGACGACGGTCGACCCGAGGGTCCGGACGTCCTGGAAACACTTCTCGACTGCGCGATCCGGCACGATCTCGCCGAGGTCTCCCCCGTCGTCTGCGACATCGACAACCCAGACCGCCTGGCGTTCCCATTGCGCCGCGGCGTGGAATGGCGCCGTCTGCGTAGCGAACTGGGCTCCGAGGATCTCCTGCCGGGAATCGCATCCCTCTTCAACGGCGCACTGTTCACCGCCGATGCGATCGACGCCGTCGGCGTCCCGGATCTCCGCTTGTTCGTCCGCGGAGACGAAGTGGAAGTGCACCGTCGACTCGTACGGTCCGGACTGAAATTCGGAACCTGCTTGCAAACCGCCTACGTCCATCCCAACGGTGCCGACGAATTCAAGCCGATTCTCGGCGGCCGGATGCACACGCAGTACCCCGACAACGAAACGAAGCGCTACTTCACCTACCGCAACCGTGGATACATCCTCTCCCAGCCCGGAATGCGCAAACTGCTTCCGCAGGAATGGATTCGGTTCGGCTGGTACTTCCTGATCACTCGCCGCGACCCCGCGGGTCTCCGCGAGTGGATGCGCCTACGCAAACTCGGCCGACAAGAGCGGTTCGAACGTCCGAGTTAATTCGGTTGCGCAAACCAATCGCTGCCTGAGACGATTCCACACTGACGCATGGTGCGTCCTGAGTTAATCGAGGAGTGAGTACTGATGACTGTCGTGTTCCGCACTTTCAACACCGTCAACACACTCACTTCTTCGCCCTCGAGGACACACTCACCATGCCAGAAAATAGCTCTTTCCTGACCGAATACGGCTGGAACACACTACTTTCAGATAAATTCGACGCATTGACACCGCCCGGCGACAAGCTCGGGCGCATCCTTCGCGTCGACCGCGGCCAATGCGATATCGCCGCCGCCACAGGAATATCCCGCGCCGTCAGCGGCAATGAACCGCTGTGCACCGGCGACTGGGTGACACTTGCCGGCAGCGGGCAGATCGACAGGACCGAAACATACACGGTCACTTCGATACTCCCACGATCGAGCAGTATCATTCGATCCTCCGCCTCGGGAAAATCCGAGGGTCAGATTCTCGCCGCGAATGTCGACACAGTCGTCGTTGCCACTGCCGCGGACGGCGATATCGATCTGGGCCGCATCGAACGACTACTCGCACTCACCTGGGAAAGCGGCGCAACTCCCGTCGTCGCACTCACCAAAGCTGATGCAGCTCAAAACATTTACGACGCTCTCGCCGCGATCTCCGCAGTCGCACCTGGCGCCACCGTACTGGCGGTCAGCGCCGAAACTCACGAAGGAATGGACGTACTCGATGCAGTTCTGGACGGCACCGTGGCGATACTCGGTCCATCGGGGGCCGGCAAATCAACCCTCGCCAACGCACTCCTCGGCCATAGCTTCCTCGACACCGGCACCAGCCGCCTCGACACCGGCGCCGTCCGAGCAGGAGACGGCAAAGGCCGACACACCACCGTCACGAGGGAACTGATTCCACTCTCCGGTGGACGGACCCTCATCGATACACCGGGTCTACGAGGAATCGGCATGTGGAACGCCGGCGAAGGTATCGACAAGACCTTCCCCGAAATCGAAGAACTGATCTCGGCCTGCCGGTTCTCCGACTGTTCACATACATCGGAGCCGGATTGCGCCGTTCGGAATGCCGTGGAGTGCGGCGAGATCCAGGAAAGGAGACTTGCAAGTTACCGCAAACTGCAGAAAGAAAACGCCTGGAATGCCTCCCGGAGCGACACCCGACTGCAGGCAGAACACACCCGCGAGATGAAGATGCGGTCGCGGCAGTTGAAGGCTCGCTACCGGACACGGGGACAGTAGCCGATGGTCCTGGCACGATGGGGAGGTAGTCCCGACGAGAGGTTGCCATGTTCGAGCAGTTCCGTTCCAGCGCCAGGACCAAGCTTCAACGTGCGGTATCCGAGGTGATCGAGAACGCCGACCGTCATAATGCCGAACGCACACGGCAGATTCTCGACGAACTAACACGCTCACACAACGAACTGGCCGGGGCCCGCGGGGACATCGCGGGCCTTCGGTCCCGGATCGACGAGCTCGAGTTTCGCCAACGCCGCGATCTCGCCTACGCGGTTGATCTCGAAGCCACCGCGTCGAGCGCGACGTTCATCCTGGAGAACATGCGTGTAGTCGAGACGTTCGGGCATCCGCACGACACACTGCGGCACGCATTGAATGTGGTCGAGATCCCGGGAATGGCACTCGAGTTCGGGGTCGCCAGTGGAACAACCCTGAAGATCATCGCCGACGAGTTCCGTGAACGCGAAGGAACCGTCGCGGGCTTCGACGTGTTCTCCGGCTTACCTGAAACCTGGCGTACAGGATTCCCGGTGGGCGAATTCGCGCAAGAATCACTTCCTGAAGTGCCAGGGGCACAACTTGTTCCAGGTCTCTTTGGCGACACGCTGCCGTCGTTCCTCGAACAGGAATCCGGGCCAGTGGCGTTCCTCCACCTCGACGCGGACCTCTACTCGTCCACCAAAACCGTGCTCGATCTACTCGGCGACCGACTCGTTCCCGGGTCGATCGTGGTATTCGACGAGTTCTTCAACTACCCCGGGTGGCAACACCACGAGTACCGGGCGTGGACGGAATTCGTCACACGCACCGGCATCTCGTTCGAGTACGTCGGATACACCGTCGACAACGAGCAGGTCATTGCCAGAGTGATCCGCTGAGAAGTGATCCGGTGAGAATCACTTCTCGTACAGGCGGGCCCAGTTCTCGCGGCTGGTGAGCTGCGGGAACTCGTCGATGAACGCCTGAGCAACACTCGGCGCCTCGGAATGGAAACGCTTGATCACGCCGGCGAGACGGCCGCTCATCTCAGCGGCCTTCTCGCTGTCGAACCGGCGCTCGCGCACACCACCCTGCGACGCATCGGTGACAAAAACATGATCGAAGCGGCCCACATGCCACCACTGCGCGTCCTCGTACGAGATCGCGACCGGACCCCGTTCGAGCTGGTTACGCGCCTGCGTCACAGCACGTTTCGCGAGAACCAGATCCGTCCACAGGCCGGGCTTCGGACTTGGCGCCACCCGGCGGATCGGCAACCTGCTCGGCAACTCCGACGCCGGACGAGTCACCGTCTCCGGGAACCGCTTTCGCTCCTGATTGATCGAAGCCAACGCCTTCTGTCCGCCATCCGCCAAACCGCCGGGCCCCTCGAGGAATCCCTCGATAGCCCGAATCTGTGTGTGCGCGAGACCGTACTGCAAACCGACTATCGAATGTGAAATGTCGCGGGCCAACTGCTTGGCCAACGTTTTCGGCGCAAATCCGGGGTCGAGTGAAGCAGTAATCAAACCGTTGCGAGTACTGAAGTAATGGGCGAACCCGTCGACGTCCTTCCAGTAGAAGTCCGCATGCCAGACAGCAGCCGAGGGCAGCGTGATGGTGGGAATGCCCGCCCGGCCCGCCCGCAAGCTGTACTCGACGTCATCCCACTGGAAAAACACCGGCAACGGCAAACCGATGCGTTCGATGGCCTCGGCGGGGATCAGGCACGTCCACCAACCGTTGTATTCGGCGTCGACGCGACGCTCCGGAAGCTTTTCGAGAACGCTGGTGTTGCGGACACCGTGCTCGTCCGTCGGCACACCACGCTGAAGTGTGCCCAGATCAACGCGTTCACCCGATGCGAGCAGATAGTCCGGATTGAACAGGAACAGCATCTGCGCGCCGATCAGCGCCGGTTCCGTCGTCATGTTCGAAAACGCGCTCAACCGCAGAACCGATTCGGGCTCGCAGAGAATGTCGTCGTCCATCAAGATCACATCGGCATTCGGTCCGGCTTCCGAAGCCTCGTACAGGCCCCTCGTAAAACCACCGGCTCCGCCGAGGTTCGCCTGACGCAGGTAATGCAACCGCGAACCGAACTTCTTCGACACGTCCTGGAACAGCTCACGCGACTCGACCGGATCAGTTCCCTGATCAACCACATACAAGGCGTCGAGCAAAGCCAGGACACGATCGTCCGAAGCCAGCGCCGCAACAGTACGCGCACAATCATCAGCGCGGTTGAACGTGCAGATGGCAATCGCCACCGGCCGGATCGTTTCCGGCGACGTCACCGTCCACTCGACTTCGTCGACCACGGCATTGCCGCCCTGAGCCTCGAACTGCAGCCACAGGGCGCCACCGTCGACAAAAGTGTCGAGCGGCGCGGTCAAGGTGACTGTCTCGCTACCCGTGGCGACAACGTTGGTCACAATGCGCCGATGACCGCCGATATCGGAGGCCTGGATCTGGATGCGGCAACTCTCGTCCGCCACCACACGCGCGGTAACCGTGACCTCGGTGACGTTGGTCCAGCGCTGCCAGTAGCTGGCTGGAAATCGCCCGAAGAAGGTGTTGGTATGCGCAACGGCTCCGGGCTGAAGACGCAACTCGAAGCGCGTCCGCGCCACCATTCCCGTCTTGGTCACGGCATACAACTCGTCGCTGGCCACCGGCGACGTTCCGGTGAACAGCCCACGCTGCACGAGGAGTCGATCCGACGTCGCGCGGTGGGAAATCAACTCGACTCCAGGATTGGACTGGTTTTCGGTCTCATTCACAGTATCCACGCCCCGCAGGGTATCGCGAAACAACGAAGAAATGGTGTCTGCGCTGGTCAGTGAGACTTGCTCAGCCGGCAGATGCTGCTCGCGTCGCCACATCTCGAAGCTCGGCCTTACGTCGACGAAGGGACACCAAGCCCTTCGCCATCTGAAGAACGTCTTTCGGTGAAATCCGGCTCGCATGAGCAAGGTGGTCGTCACTCAACCGAATCGGCACCTCGACAGGACGGATTCCCGCCAATTCGAGCGCGTAGTCCAGTTCGGTCGTGAACAGGAATCCCTGTTCCGACAGTCCCGACGCGATACGACGCAGCAAAGTTCCGTCGACGATGAACGTTCCCTGCGGATCGCCGGTCCGGGTACCCAGAACCACCCGTCGAAGGGTTGCGAAGCCGCCGGTCATCACAACACGCAGGAGACCACGCTCCACCTCGGACTGCGCATGCGCCTTCGAACCGATGACCGCCGGAGGAATGGATCCAAGCTCCGCCATGACGCGGTCAGCGCCTTCGATGTCACCGAAACCGAACGGCAGATCGTCAGCGGTGAGCAATACCCGCTGCCCCCGGGAGGCGAGGGTTCCGGCCCGCAATGCTGCGCCCATCCCCTTGTCGCTACTCATCGGATGGAACGTCACACCCGGCCACGCCCATGCTTTCGACAACTCACCGCACACATCGGCGGTGTTGTCGGTGGAACCGTTCTCTACGACGATGATCTCGACCTGACGGCCACTGAAGTACTCGGCAAACTGCTTGACCGTCGATTCCAGTACCGCTCCCGAGTTGTACGCAGGAATGATTACCGACAGTTCCGGAGCAGCTGATTCCCCGCGAACAGGTTCCGTCCGCGATGTCACCACGTACCGATCTCCTTCTTCCCCGACTGCAGTTCGAACTCGTCGGAATACTACGCTCCGAGCAACAGGCCACGGCCCAGCCACCTACTCGACGACGAAAGCACATAGTGAAATCTGACCTGCCGCTTGCCCACCGTGTAGTACCGCCGATACTTCTGGCCGCCCTTGTGTCCGTCGTCGCGGCGATCCCACTGATCTCCAACAAGTGGTTCTATTACTGGGACGACAGCGCTGCTGCATTCACGCCCGGCTGGCACACGATCGGCGAGCGCATCCTCTCCGGTTCATGGCCGACGCTGATTCCCGAACTGTGGGCCGGCGGCAACGTCACCGCCGAAGCCCTCTACGGCACATACAATCCCGTGATCCTGCTGGATTCCGTTGCCATCGCACTCATTCCGAATCTCGCCATCGGAATCACTCTTGTCAAAATGCAGTTCATGGCGATTCTTGCCGTGGGCGTCTACCTCGTCGCGCGGCAATACGGCGCCAACAGGTCAATGGCATTCATCGCCGGCTTGGCTATGCCGTTTGCCGGATACACCCTGTACTTCGATGCCTCCAGTTGGGCGTCCGGGCTGATTGCGTTCGCCTGGATCCCGCATGTGTGGTGGTCTACCCGCGCCAGTGCTCTCGGACGTGTGAACCCGTTGGTACCGATCCTGTTCGGGTACCTCGCCATGACTACCGGCAATCCGTACGGAGCAGTCGGTGTCGCGGTCGTCTACGTCGCAGTGATCGCGGAATGCATCGCCGTCAAACGCGGACGCAGCATCAAGTCCTTGCTCATCAGCGCGACGGCAATCATCATGATGTCGCTGATCGTCTACCTACCTCTGCTCTTCACGACCGGTGTATCGGTTCGTACCCAGTCAGGAATATCGAACGACGGGTCACTGCGCCCTGATCTCGGCGATCTGATCAACCTGTCGGGTCCGTCCAATCAGCCATACGTAACCGCATTCAGCGTGCCCGCGATGACGATTCCACTTGTGTACCTCGCCTGGTTCCTGATCCCCCTCGCGCCCTGGATACAGTGGGGTTCGCTGAAAAAGCTCGGCCGCCACAGCGTTTCGCTACTCGCATTCGGCGGAATCTACGTCGTACTTCTGCTGGGTCCGTCCAACCTCTGGCTGTTCCGGTGGCCGGCACGTCTGCTCGAGTACGGGCAACTACCCGTCATCGTGGCCGTAGCCGTAGCCCTGTCCGCAGGCCTGCACCGTGACCGCATCCGGCCCAGAGCCGTCATCACCGCAGGACTACTGGTACTCCAGTTCTACCTCGCCTGGTCGAATGTCCCCGAGGACATCGACATTCACTTCGCATCGCTTGTCATCACCGTGGCCTTGACCGCCATCGCACTGATCGTGGCCTACCGGAAACCGCGATACCTCGCCGGCGCCCTCGCCGCCGGAATCATCGTTGTTCTCAGCGCCCAGACCAACTTCTGGTTCACCGGCAACTACAACGTGACCCCCTGGAAATTCCCGCGGCAAGTCGCCTTCCTCGAATCGAAATTCGAAGATCGCTACCAGGGAACCACATTCGCGATCGCAGACCCGGAGTTCATCGCCGCCGACGACCCGACCGGCCAGTGGGGTGACCTTCTCTTCGGAAACGCCTGGCAGCCTGCCGGCGTCGATGCCGTCAACAGCTACGCCGGAATCAGCTACAACGACTTCGTCCAAGAGTTGTGCATCAACTACTACGGCGGCGTCAAATGCCCCGATGCCGTCGATCGACTACTCGCAGAATCACCCGGAACCGGAGTGTCGTGGCTCGACGCGATGCGTGTCGACACCGTCGTCGTTCAAAACTCGGGACCGTACGGCGGCAAGCGCTCACTCGATGCACTCCCGCAGAGTGATTGGACTATCGAACCGGGTCACGGTGTCACAGTCGGACACCGTGAGAGCGGGCATCAGTGGCCCGACGGCCGGGTCTCCGCAGCCACCGAAGGACTCGACATCCGTAGCGACGGCGCCGCAACGGATACCCGCGAAAGCGTCGAGTACACCGGATCCGGCACCGTCACCTTCGCGCTACTCGCGTGGCCCGGATGGAGCGCCACCGTCGACGGAAAAACAGTGGAAACCCAAGCCAGCCCCGGCGGATTACTGCAGGTGAACCTGCCGCCGAGCGCCGCCGACGGCTCCACCCTCACCATCGAATTCAGTCCCCCCGGAAGCTCATTCGGATGGACCATCGCCGGCGTCGGGTTGCTCGTAGCCTTGTCACAAGGCGTCTGGGCATACCGACACCGGCGCGCTGATCAGGAAGAAACTGCGGCTGCGAGTGCAGACTCCGTAACCTCGTGAACCGCACGGTGAGCGGGCAGAATCGAAGCCCGCTCACCGTCGGCGTCACCCGTGCCCTGCACTAATCCGAGGAAGTGCGTCAGCTGCGCCGCGAGGGGCTCCTCGCTGTAACGGATCGTCGGAATCTCGATAACCGTCTGCTGCTGGTAGCCGTCCCGATCGGTAGGCATGTTGTCATCGATGTGGCGGTAGATCGTGATGCCTCGACGAAGCAGATCGATCTCGATCAGGCGATCAGCCTCGAGCAGCGACAACTGACGAATCTTACGATGGCTGATCCGGCTCGCCGAAATCGTGGCAACCGCACCAGAATTGAATCGCAGAACGGTATCCGCGCAATCCTCCGACCGGTTCTGCACGGACGTCGGATGGAAGTAGCCGAACTCCCCCTTCGCCAAACTCGGTTCGGAACCGACAAAGCCGATCGCCAAGTCGATATCGTGAATCAGCAGGTCCGTCGCAACACCCGTCGGAATACGCGATACGAACGGGGAATGACGAATGCCGTTGACCTGCCACACATCACCGGAGAACTCCCGCGCCGTGCGAACCGCCGGGTTGAACCGCTCGAGCAGACCACACATCAGCGGCACACCCGATGCCTGGGAACGCTCCACCAGATCAACGCTCTGCTCGTACGTCGCAGCCAGCGGCTTCTCCACCAGAACCGGCTTACCCAGATCGAGTACCCGACCGGCCAATTCGTAGTGCGCGGGAGTCGCAGCGGCGATCACCACGGCATCGATACCGTCGAGGTCGTCGAAATCTGCAGCCCAGCGCGTATTGAACCGCTCGGCAACGGCTTTGCCCTGTTCCTCACGCGGCTCGATCAGCAGATCCAACTCGCACAATGCCGATTGCGCGATGACGCGCGCGTGCAGCGAACCCATCTGGCCGGAGCCGACAAGTGCAATACGTGGCTTGCTCACAGACATTTTCAGGCCTCCATAGCGCCGCGAACTGCGGCAACGATCTGATCGACATCACTTGCGGACAATGCTGCGTGGACGGGAATGCTCAGGCATCGCGATGCTACCGACGTGGCAACCGGCGTTTCCTCGATGATTACCCGCGGATGTTCCCGGTAGCACTCGTAGTCGTACACCGCCTTCGGGTAGTAGATCCCGCTCCCGATGTCCTTGGCAGCAAGACGCTCACTGAGCTGATCTCGCGTGATAGGCGCATCCTCGGCCAGCAAGAGAGTGAACTGGTGCCACACGTGACCCCGACCGGCCAGTTCGCTCGGAAGAATCAGTCCGGCAACGTCTTTCAAACCAGCGCGAAGAGCTTCCGCATTACGTCGACGCGATTCGACCTGCTGCATGTACGAACCCATCTGCGGCAGAGCCAAACTCGCCTGCAAGTCCGTCATCCGATAGTTCTGGCCGACCATCTCGTACTGGTAACGCGCCCGCATACCCTGGTTGCGAAGTACCCGAAGTCGATCAGCAATCACAGCGTCGTTGGTCGTGATCATTCCGCCCTCGGCGGTCGTCAGATTCTTCGTCGCGTAGAACGAAAAACATCCCAACCCGAAACTGCCGGCGCCCCGACCGTCGAACGTGGCACCGTGTGCCTGCGCAGCGTCCTCGACAACCGACAGTCCGTGCTCGCTCGCCAACGGCATCAACGCGCCCATATCGGCGGCCTGACCGTACAGATGCACCGGCATCAGAACCTTCGTACGATCATTGATCCGCGCAGCCGCAGCAGCCGTATCAAGATTGAAATCTGCCTCGGTGATATCGGCGAACCTCGCCGTCGCCCCGGCCTCCAGAATCGCATTCAACGTCGCGACAAATGTGAACGGAGTTGTCAAAACCTCGTCGCCCGGTTGCAAGTCCTGCACCTGGAGCGCCGCGATCAGAGCCGTGGTTCCGTTGTTCACCGCCACCGCGTGCTCGGTCCCCACCAAAGCGGCGAACTCGTCCTCGAGTCGCTTCACTTTGGGCCCCTGCGCAACAATCCCGGACCGCAGAGTGTCCAGCACCTCGCGCTCGACGTCTTCTCCGAACGAGATACTGGATATCGCGATCACTGAGTTACCTCCGATAGATTCATCCGACTGCTGCCGGAACGAAATGTCCCGACAACCCAGGAAGCGTATCGAAACGCGATTCGCTACTTCGAGAGGATTCCAGAACCCGCATGTCTCCACGCTCCGACTGCCAGATCCACCCAACCGCCCTGATCGGTGCAGATGTCCTGATAGGGACCAGAGTCACGATCGGCCCGAATGCAGTTCTGACCGGTCCCCTCGAAATCGGCGACGACTGCTGGATCGGCGCGAGTGTCGTCCTGGGAGCGCCCCCGGAAATCCTCGGCGCACATCACCCCACCTCATGGGATGCCAGTGCCGGCCTCGGAATCCGGATCGGCGCCCGAACCACCATCCGCGAACTGAGCACCGTCCATCAAGGCAGTGAGCGGCGAACCGAAATCGGCGACGACTGTTTCCTGATGAACCGAGTCGGAATCGAACATGACGTGCAGGTCGGTAGCCGATGCGTCGTCTCGTCCGGAACGACACTTGCCGGGCACGTCAGCGTCGGAGATGGCGTCAACCTGGGCATGCATACCGTCGCCCACCAGCGGCGCGTCATCGGTTCGGGATCCATGATCGGTATGGGAACAGTCGTGGTCAAAGATGTTCCGCCCTTCGCCAAGGCCTTCGGCAATCCGGTGTCACTGCAGGGCGTCAACCGCGTCGGCATGAGCCGTTCGGGGATCGCAGACGAGGACATCGCCGCAGTCGCTGCCATCTACGCGGCCGGAACCTTCGAGGGACTGTCGACAATTCCGGCATCGCTGCAGGAAGCCTTCACCTGGTGGCAAGAACGGGCTGACAAGCCACTGGTCTCGTAAGGATCTGCAGCGCCGGTTGGTATCGTCTGCATAATGACGTACGGGTGGGAAGTTGTAAGCACGTGAGTAACCTCCCCGAATCCGACCTTCCCGAGAAGCCAGACGACGCAGTCGCCTTGCCGAACGATGCAGGTGCCTTGCCGAACGACGCAGGCGCCAAGCCGAACGCTCTGCGCGGCCTCCTCGCCAACGGATTCAAAGTCCTCGTCACCGTTGGGATAATCATCGCGATCATCTTCGCCGTGAAATCCCAATGGTCCGAGGTCAAGAGCACTATCACCGAACTGAACTGGTGGACGCTGGCCGCGTCTTCGCTGTTCATCTTCCTCGGTATGGGCGCCGCAGTGCGGTCCTGGCAACACGCACTCGGCGCCCTCGAACAACCCATCCCCGCCTTCGACGCCGCCCGCTGCTATCTAGTCGGCCAGCTGGGTAAATATCTTCCCGGCAGCGTGTGGGCCTTTGTGCTCCAAACCGAACTGGTACGCCGCGCAGGTGTCTCCCGCGCGGCAGGATTTGTCGCAGTACTGGTCACTGTGGGATTGAGCACCACATCCGCACTGGTTGTCGGATTGTTCGGTCTACCGGCTCTGTTCGAGGTCAGCACGGTAGCGGCCATCGGCGTCATAGTCCTGGTCCCGATTGCACTGTTCTGCGCTTACCCACCGGTACTCACTCGGTTGGTCAATCTCGCACTTCGACTACTGCGCCGCGAACCCCTCCAGAAGCCTCTGACAATGCACAAGATCGCCCTGGCCTTGGGCTGGTGCGCCGTAAGTTGGGTGCTCTACGGCATCCAGCTGTGGCTACTCGCGTCGAGTTCAGCCGGCTTCGAAATTCGCGGACTTATCCAATGCATCGGCGCTCTCGCCCTCGGCATGTGCGCGGGTGTCCTCGTATTTGTCGTCCCATCCGGAATCGGCGTCCGAGAAGCCGTCATCGTCGCGGCACTGTCACCATTCATGGACGCCGGTGTCGCACTCGGCATCGCACTGGCGTCGAGGCTGCTTTTCACCCTCTGTGAAGTCTTTGCAGGCGCCGTGGCGGCGATGTCCGGCTCACGGGTACTACGGAACGCGTTCGTGCATGAACACTCCCGCGTGCCCGATCCAAGCAAAGCCTGATCGCTAGTCGGTGACCGTTTCCGAAGCTGAGTAGCCGGCCTCGGTCGCAGCCTTCTGCGGACGCCACCACTCTTCATTGTCCCGATACCACTCCACAGTGGCTTCCAATCCACTGCGGAAGTCCCGGTATCGGGGTTGCCACCCCAATTCCGTCCGGATACGCGTCGGGTCGATCGCGTACCGCAGATCGTGGCCGGGTCGGTCGCTGACGAAGTCGAAGTCATCCGGCTTACGTCCGAAAATCTCCAGCAGAGCGGAAATGACCGTTCGATTGTCGGACTCCCCATCTGCCCCGATCAAGTAGGTCTCGCCCAACTTCCCACGATCCAGGATGTCCCACACCGCTCGGTTGTGGTCCTCGACATGGATCCAGTCCCGCACATTCTTTCCCTGGCCGTACAAACGTGGCCGAACCCCGTCGATCAAATTCGTGATCTGACGCGGAATGAACTTCTCCACATGCTGGTACGGACCGTAATTGTTCGAGCAGTTCGAAATGGTCGCGTTGATCCCGAACGAACGCACCCAGGCCCGCACGAACAAATCGCTCGACGCCTTCGACGCCGAATACGGACTCGACGGGTTGTACGGCGTCGACTCCGTGAATCGCGACGGATCGTCCAACTCGAGATCGCCGTACACCTCGTCCGTGGAAATGTGGTGGTACCGGACCGAATGCTCACGGACTGCCTGGAGCAACGCGAATGTACCCATCACGTTGGTCCGCAGGAAAGGCTCCGGATCGCTCAACGAATTGTCGTTGTGGCTCTCAGCCGCAAAATGCACCACCGCATCGGACCGAGAGACCAACTCGTTGACCAAGGATTGATCAGCCACGTCACCATGAACGAAGGTGGTGTGATCCTCAACCCCCGCGAGAGACTGACGATTGCCGGCATAAGTGAGGGCGTCGAGAACCGTTATCTCGACGTCCGGACGCGAGGCCACCGTCAGATGAACAAAATTGGCGCCGATAAACCCGGCACCTCCGGTGACCAGTAGTCGCACGTCCATCTCCTCAGGCTTGTCGAACACCGCAAACTTTACCGTTGACCAATGTCCGACCCATTCGGTCCGACCCGTTTGCATCAGTACGCAAGAGTGCAGGACACTGCACGTATGCGTGGAATCATTCTGGCCGGTGGCACAGGCTCTCGCCTGCACCCGATCACTCTCGGAGTGAGCAAACAGATGCTCCCGATCTACGACAAGCCAATGATCTACTACCCGCTTTCCACTCTGATGCTCGCGAACATTCGCGACATCCTCATCATCACCACCCCCCACGACGCCGAACAGTTCCGGCGCCTGCTCGGCGACGGATCCCAATTCGGCGTCAATCTGACATACGCCGTCCAGCACGAACCGAACGGACTGGCAACCGCTTTCGTTCTCGGTGCCGAACACATCGGATCAGAATCCGTCGCACTTGTCTTGGGCGACAACATATTTTACGGACCCGGCCTCGGGACTCAGCTCAAACGATTCTCCGATGTCGACGGAGGTGCTGTCTTCGCATACTGGGTCTCCGACCCCACCGCCTACGGTGTCATCGAGTTCGACAACGCCGGTCGCGCGATCTCCATCGAAGAAAAGCCCGAATCGCCGAAATCCAACTACGCAATCCCCGGCCTGTACTTCTACGACAGCGACGTCGTCGAGATCGCCCGAAACCTGAAGCCGTCCGCCCGAGGCGAATTCGAAATCTCCGACGTCAACCGCCACTACCTCGACGCGGGTCGACTGCAAGTCGACATCCTGCCCCGCGGAACTGCCTGGCTCGACACAGGCACTCCGGACTCCCTCCTCGAAGCCGCAAACTACGTGCGAACCATCGAGCACCGCCAAGGCCTCAAAATCGGGTCGCCCGAGGAAGTTGCCTGGCGACGAGGATTCATCACCTCTGACCAATTACGTTCCCAAGCAGAAACATTGGGAAAATCCGGCTACGGCGATTATCTCCTCGCACTACTTGAACACGGCAAGGAATGGTGACGTGGATATCCGTGCACTGAAAATCGCCGGAGCCTGGGAAATCACACCCAAACAGTTCGGCGACAACCGCGGTGTCTTCCTCGAATGGTTCAAAAGCTCAGCATTCACCGCCGTTACCGGCCGAACCCTCGAACTGGCACAAGCCAATTGCTCCGTTTCCGCAGCCGGCAGCCTGCGCGGAATCCATTTCACCGACAACCCACCCGGGCAGGCTAAATACGTCACCTGCGTCAAAGGAGCGTTCCTCGACGTCGTCGTCGATTTACGCGTCGGATCTCCGACCTTCGGCGAATGGGATTCGGTACTGATCGACGACGTCGACCGCAAAGCTGTCTACCTGTCCGAAGGACTCGGACATGCGATCTTGTCTCTCGAAGACGGATCGACGGTCATGTACCTCTGCAGCATCGAATACTCCCCCGAGTTCGACCGCGACCTCGATCCCTTCGACCCGGAACTCAACATCACCTGGCCGACGACGGACCGCGCGGGCAACCCACTAACTTACGAACTCTCGGCAAAAGATTCGGCGGCACCCTCACTCCACGCGCTTCGAACCCAAGGATTGTTGCCTCGTTCTACAGCCCCATCCCCCTAGAGTCGGTAATCTTCAACTTTCGAAACCGAACGATCCGCAGGGTATGTGCGCGTAGCAAACCTGGGTATACCGGGGATCATGGGCACACAGGGGAGCATGGGTACACCAGTGAGCATGGGTACACCAGGGAGTCAACAACGCGGCAGACGGCGCCGCAGTCTCTGGATCGCTGCCTTCCTCATACTCGGGTTGGGTGGGCTGGCACTGGCGGCTCCGCCACTGACTCCCGGAACATATCCCGGCACCACAGAATCTGCGCCCGTCACGGTTATCACCACCGCCCCGCCGTCACCGATCGTCTCTCTCACGCCGGAGGAACTCGCGGCACGGGTAATCCCCAGCATCGTGACCATCACTTCGTCCGCAGGATTCACAACCACCGCCGGAACTGGCATCGTTCTCTCTCCTGACGGAGTGGTGTTGACCAACCATCACGTCATAAGCGGAGGTTCCGAGATAACCGCGACAAGTATGTCCAACGGCCTGATCTACGACGTCGAAGTGCTCGGCTACGACAGCGATCAAGATCTCGCGGTGCTTCGGTTGGCCGGCGCATCCAATCTTCCCAGCGCGACTGTAGGCACGGCCGAAAACGCCAAGCGAGGCGATCCGATCACTGCGATCGGAAACGCCGAAGGCGAAGGTGTTCCACTGCCTGCACCCGGAGTCATCACCAACCTGGGCGTCACGGTCAATACCCGCAATTCGACGGACGGATCACGAAACCAGCTAATGGGCCTTATCGAAGTAGACGCCGACATCCGGCCCGGCGATTCCGGCGGTCCTCTGGTGAACGCCGCTGCCGAGCTTATCGGTGTCAGCAGTGCCGGCAACGCCATTGCTGATCGCACCGAAACCTCGCCCGCCCCACAGTCGTACGCTATACCCATTGATACCGCCCTTCCCGTTGTCGACCAAGTACTCAGCGGACTCTCCTCGGAGACGGTTCGTGTCGGCCCGACACCAATTCTCGGCGTTGCCGTCAAGGATCACCGCGACGCCCCGCCCGGAGCGGAAGTTGTTGCTGTGAGCTTTGATTCACCCGCCGAGAAGGCAGGTCTCACCAAGGGTGCCGTCATCACCGAATTCGGCGGCACCCCCATAACTTCGTCCGCAGATCTCAACTCAGTGATGAGCTCACGAAAACCCGGCGACGCCATCGATGTGAAGTGGACCGACGCACAGGGTCAGCCGGCCGCCGGGTCCCTCGTCTTGGACGAGGGCCCGCCCCGTTAGACGAGCTACCCGAGCTTGCACAAGCCGACCTTGCCTTCAACTGTTCGCAACTGGCCTTACCCGTCGTAGTCCACGGCAACCGACGACGTGGTTGGGCGGGACTGGCAGGTGAGGATGTACCCGCCCTCCACGTCGGCCTGTGACAGCGCGAAGTTCTGCTCCATCACAACCGATCCGCACGTCACCTTCGCCTTGCACGTGCCGCAAGCTCCACCGAGACAGGCGTATGGCGCATCCAGCCCGGATTTCAGAGCCGACTCGAGAACGGTGTCGCCTGCCGCCAGTTCGACTTCGTGTTGACGACCCGATAGCCCTACCGTGACCGCGGCTGGGGCGAACCCATCGGAGCGGCCGGGCGAACGGTACCCCTGGAAGATTTCAACATGGACTTGGTCCGCCTCGGCGCCGCGTTCGATGATCAGCTCTCGTGCACCCGTGACCATATCGACTGGTCCGCAGAGGAACCAAGCGTCCACTGAACTCGGCGCTAGCTCGGCGGCCAGCCATCGGTGGAGCTTGGTTTGGTCGACGCGCCCGCTGAGAAGCGGCGGGTACTGGGGATCGCGGGAGCGTACGTGAATGATCTGGAGTCGGTCGCCATAGCGTGCCTCGAGGCTGTCCAATTCCCCGCGGAACATGGTGCTGTCTGCGTCCCGATTGCCGTAGATCAGTGTGAACCGACTCGCTGGCTCTACAACGAGTGCCGTCTGCACGATCGACAGCACCGGGGTGATGCCGCTTCCCACGGCGATTGCGACATATCGCTTACTGGCGAGCGGATCGAGTTGGGGGCCGAAGGAACCGGTCGGTGCCATCAGATCGAGCGTGTCACCGGGGCGCAGCTGCTCGGTGGCGAAAGTGGAGAACGTTCCCTGGGGAATGTGTTTAACCGCAATTGTCAGCGTGTCAGAGATGGCCGAGGAGCAGATGGAGTAGTTACGTCGTACGTCCTTGGCTCCGATTCTGGTGCGAACGGTGACGTATTGTCCGGGCTCGAACGAGAACGTGTCCCGCAGCTCGTTTGGCACGTCGAATCGGATCAAAACGCTGTCATCGGTCAACTTGTCGACGCTGGCAACCGGGATCGGGTGAAAACCCGTGGGACGACCCGATTGTTGAGCGGCCCGCCGGATCGGAAGGAAACGCCCCAGTTTGCCGTTCAGGCGCTTCCACTCGCGGTACTCGTCCGGGCTGAGCTGCTGGCCGAATGCTGTGCCGATAGCTGCATCCCGCTCAAGATATTCTTCTTCGTTTCGCCGCCACGTCGCCACGTATCTGTAGAACGGAACCGAGGGATGCAAGTGATGGATGAGGTGGTAGTTCTGCGACAGGAGCAGTGGGGTCAGGACCCACTCCGCGCCGACTCGGTTGCGGGTCGCACGGTATCGGTTCTCCTGCTGCGTATCCTCCAGATCGTGGTGCGGAAGCCAGTCGAACCACCACGCCAGCACGAACATGGCGACCCGCTCGGGGATCAAGTAGACCAGGGCGAGCGTCCAAAGATGTCCCGTCAGCGCACAGGTGAGGATCACGGCGGAACTTACGACCATCAGCAGCGAAGTCTCCACCACTTCGGCTCTCGGGCGGCGCTTGACATTGCGCACCACGAACTTCAAGTATGGAAAGTCCATCAATCCGAACCGAAGAGGGGCCTGCCATATCGAAGAGCCACTGATGAAGTGGTCAGGATCGTCGCTGCCGCCGTTCGTGTTCCGGTGATGTGCGATGTGAATGAACGCAAAAGATTTGAACGATATCAATGGTGAGACGAAGAGCATCGCGACTCGGCCGAAAGCAACATTGACCCAGCGGTGAGTGCTGATCGAATAGTGCGAAGCGTCGTGCAGCACGGTGAACAGCACAAAGATCGAAGCAGCGCTGAGCACGATCGTCACCGGCGCAGCAAGCGCATCAGTCACTGCCGCCGCGGTGGAAGCTGCGAAAACTGCGATAGCGCCACAGAAGATGCCCACGATCGGCCAGGAGATCGTCGGGACCCGTTCACCTGAATCGGGGAGTCCTTGATGTGAGCCTCTGCGGACCGGGACGTCGGTAGGTGTAGCCATGACCAAGACATTATGAACCGCCCGTCAGCGCTACAAGAGGTCTCGCGCCCACGAGAATGTGCTCGCAGCACATTCTGTCAGGAAGAAGGCCCGGGATCAGGTGCGAGCACAACGGGGCCGAGCACGTCGACGAGCCGCAAGGCTGCATGCAATTCGGCGATGCGCTCGGATGCTGGTCGACCGCGCCGCTCCTCGCCCCGTCGCATGCGCTGCAGCACCGTGTTGCGGTGTATCCCCAACTCCTTACCCGCTGCTGCCAATCCCCCCTGTGCGTCGAGCACCGCGAGCAGTGCCTGCCGTTCCTCCGCCTCGCGTAGTCCCACGACCGCAAGTGCACCGAGTTCAGCCGCGACGAACCCGCGGGCCAGATCCAGGTCGCTACTCATCATGTCCACCAGTGCCATGTCAGCGTACGAGGTGACCTCGGTTTCCCGGCCGGCCAGCTCAACGATCCGACGCGCACGCAGTGCCTGGGCGTGAGACTTTCGGAAGCCGGCCGGGCCCTGCGCCGGTATTCCCAGCGAGACGTGTACCAACTTGGGGATCCGACCCATCAATGGCGGGAGGTCACGCGGAATGCTGGAGGTTGAAACCCATCCCCACAGCGTCTGGGTCCCGTCCGTGACGAGCAGGGGATGCTCCGAACCCAGGTGTCCGCCGATCGTTCTACCGACCCGCATTAGATCTGCATCGTCGCGCTCGGTCCAGCAGACAAATGCCGTTTGCCATCCGGTGAGCCGGTGAGACAAGGTCCCCTCAGCTCGCCCGAGGTCGATCCGGTCGCCAGCGAGCAACCTGCGAACCGCGTCGGTGCGGGCTGCACGGACCCGGTTCTGAATCCGATCGAGTTCGGCGACGTACTCAGTGGCCACCTCACTGGAAATACGGTCGACGTAGGCGAACGCGTAGTTCTGCAGTTCGGACACTACGACGAGCGCGAGGGCCGGATCGGTTACCAACTCCCCAGCCTTGGCAAAGATGCGTTCGGTGAAGTAGGCGTGGCCGAGCCGGTAGAACCGCAGCATTACGTCGACGCTGTAACCGCGCGCCGCCATCGCGCGCGCGTGCTCGAGAGCGGTGACAGGTGCAGATGCGACGGAGGCGTCGATCCCGTTGCGCACCATCGACAATGCCGCCTCGATATTTGATGAGCACGATCCGAGCGTCAGCCCGCGAAGTCCGTCGTCCTTGCCGGCCTCGGGGATCCGTTCGACGATGTAGTCAAGCATTTCGTCGGCGTAGAACGGCATCCGTTGCAACAGTTCGGCGGTCGTGCGCCGTAGCTCCATCGCGACCGCGTCCGGTAGGGCCGCCCAGCCGCTCACACCTGCGCCCACCGTTGGTGGCGCACTAGCCGGGGCACGGCGGGATCCTGATTTTCCGGCAACGTCGATGTGGTCTACCGCGTTTCTGATAATGGCAACGATACCGATCGTATAGGCACCACGGACGCCTTCTCCGGTTTCGGGAAGAACTGCCGGGATGGGCTGATCCAGTCATCGAAACCCGTCGTCGGGCTGTATTTCGTCCACAAGAACCCCCGGTTCGAACTTGCTCCAAACCTTAAACCTGGGGTCCGACAAAAACTCAGGCGATGCGAATCGAGATGAATCTTGCGACGTCGCGAAGCGCAGCCCGACTTTCCGGCAGACTCGGCAACACCGCCGGAAATGCGTGAATCTGACCGTTCCAAATCTGCAGAGAACACTCGACTCCAGCTGCTGAAAGCCGCCTCGCCATCAGTTCCGAATCGACTCGGAGCACTTCGGATTCGGCCGCGATCAGCAGCGACGGCGGCAGGCCGGCAAGGTCGCCGTCAATGGGCGATAACACCTCACCGCCCAATTTTCCGATGGCCGCCAAGGCTGATACCGGAGCAATGACATCGCGTCGGGCATTGGCGTGAACAGCTTTGGTGGTGCAATCCAGATCGAGGAGCGGCGACAGTCCAACCAACCCGGCCGGAACCGCGAGTCCGGCAGCAGCAGCAGCTGCCAATGCCGTTGCGAATGCCAGGAATCCACCCGCCGAATCACCCACGAATACCGTCTTTTCCGGCAAAGCACCCTGCGCCAGTAGCCATCGATAGGCACTGAGGCAATCGTCGACCGACCCACTGATCGACGTAGTCGGCAACTGCCGATACGCGAGATGCAACACCGGCAGACCTGTTCGTTTGGCAATACTCGCAACCACCGGACGATGTGTGTTGAGGCCGCAACACATAAATCCACCGCCGTGCAGGTACAGGACAACACCGTCACGAATATCGGCGGTCGAGCCGGCGATATGCACCAATTCGCCGTCGAAACCCGGAAAGTGCACGGCTTCTCGATCGATGCCCGACGGAATCCGCACCCCCGCCGCAGTATCCAGAACCGAAGCACGTCGAATGGCGCCGAGCGTCAGCGGCGCAACTCCCACCACCGGACGAACCATCCAGCGGCAAGCGTTGTACAGAACCTGCGATTCGAGACTGGGCCTGCCGTACCGCATACCGGTCCGGCGAGTGACTATCGGCGACAGAGACATCCGTTGAGGTTAGAAGCGATCAGCTTCCGAAGAGGTCGACTTCGTCAAGATCCTCGACGATCGTCATTTTCCTCTTCCGCCCGCCGATGACCTTGCCGAGATTGCGCAAACCACCGGTCGACGCTTTCGGAGCGGGTGGAATGCGCTGCGGTGCAACTCGGGTCCGAGCGGCCCGCTGCACAGGCTTAGCGACAGGTGCCGGCGCAGAGGCGGGAGCAACCCGTGCAACAGGTGTCGGTACCGCAGCAACCACACGCTCTTCGACGAACTCCTCGACAACTTCCACTGCAACGACGTCAGTCGCAATTGTCACCGCAACGACGTCAGTCGCAATTGTCACCGCAACGACGTCAGTCGCAATTGTCACCGCAGCTACCACCGGCGCAACCGGTTCCGGCGTGACAACGTCCGCCTCGATAAACTTCTCGATCTGCGCCGGCCCGTCGAATACGGGGAACTCCTGCGCCCACCGGACGTGACTGGCAAGTCCACGCGATTCGAGTTCGCGAACAAGATCTTCGTGCCACGACGCATCGCTGGAGTCCCCGAACGCGCGCGCATCGTCGCTCACCCAGAGCACTTCGACGCCCGGGTTCCGGTCGGCAAGATCGAGCACCGTCAGCCAGTTCAGTGTCGCGGGATACCCGTCGCGCTTTTTCTTGTCGACGTACGGCCGGCGCATCGCGATTGCCCGTTCGGCGATCGCGACGTGCGACACGTCGACTGGATCGACAACCTCGACTCCGATCTGCCGGAGATCGTCCACAACGTCTTGGATATACCCGTCAGCTTTGTCGTGGGCGGCGTCGATGAATCGAGTGAGGTCTCGGCGTAGGCCGAGTCGGTCGTACATCCGTGCCGACGCACTCAGCGCGGCGATCATCTCTGCGGATTCCGCGCGGTAGCGGTTGGCTACGTCGAGAACTACCAGGTGGGGTACTACTACGCGGAGTCCGCGGGCCTTGGCGTCGGCAATGGAATTGTCGAACCGCGCACCCCGAGACAGGGCGGAGGAATCGAGGACGATGATCATGGTCTCGATTCTCTCTCAAGAAACCGGACGAATACGCTAATTCACCCCGAACCGTTACTTGATTTTGAAGATCACAGCCCGCTGAACGACGAAGTTGATGACCGTCGCGGTGCCCTGCGCAATGACGAAGGCCAAGGGTAGACGCCACCACTGGTCGTCGAAAATATGGTTCATCGCGGCATTGAGTCCGACCTGGATCCCGAAAGTCACGGCATACAGTGCTACGACAGCCACAAATCGGGCGCGCGAAGGCTCGGCCTTGAACGTCCACCGTCGGTTGATCAGATAGGCCGTCGTAGTTCCGACGACAAAACTGATCGCCTTCGCCACACTCAGATCGAGTCCGGCCACTTTGAACAGGAAGACGTACAGCCCGAAGTCCACGACCGCCGATAGCCCACCGGTGACAAGGAACCGGATGATCTGCGTTTTCAGGTCGAGTGCGTCATCGGCGAGGTCCGTCGTGACGGGGATCTCCACCGGCAACGGGACGTGGGGTTCGTGCTGGTGGTTCGCAGGCGTTTCAGGCACGACGACGAGAGTAACCACTCGAGCCGAAGCCATCCGCACTACTCCCAGGTAACCTCTACCTTGATGTCCACGACAGCAGAAGAGACGCCGCAGCAGGCTCTCCACACCCAAGCCCGCACCCTCACCGGTTGGGGACGCACCGCCGCCACCACCGCACAGGTGTTGTCCACCCCCGACGTGGAAGTAATCGCAAGCGCGGTTGCCCAGGTTGCGGAAAAGAACGAGTCCAAGCCGTCGCACTTGCGACGTGGTGTCATCGCGCGCGGTCTCGGCCGCTCGTACGGTGATCCGGCGCAGAATGCCGGCGGCCTGGTCATCGACATGAATGCGCTCAACCGTATTCATCGGATCGATCGTGACACCGCCTTGGTGGACGTCGACGCCGGAGTGAATCTGGATCAGCTGATGAAGGCTGCTCTGCCGTTCGGCCTGTGGGTTCCGGTACTGCCGGGTACTCGCCAGGTCACGATCGGCGGCGCTATCGGCTCCGATATTCACGGCAAGAACCACCACAGCGCGGGCAGCTTCGGCAACCACGTCGTGTCGATGGATCTGCTGACGGCCGACGGCAAGGTTCGTACCCTCACCCCCAAGGGCGGGCGCAACGATCCCAAGGCTGCTCTCTTCTGGGCCACCATCGGTGGCATGGGCCTGACGGGCATCATCTTGCGCGCGACGATCAAGATGACGCCTACCGAAACGGCGTACTTCATCGCCGACGGCGATGTCACCCACACACTCGACGAGACCATCGCGCTGCACAGCGACGGTAGCGAAGCCAACTACGAGTACTCGAGCGCCTGGTTCGACGCGATCTCCGCGCCCCCGAAGCTCGGCCGCGCGGCAGTCTCGCGTGGCTCCCTGGCGAAGCTCGATCAGCTTCCCACCAAGTTGCAGAAGAACCCCCTCGCGTTCGACGCGCCGCAGCTGCTGACGTTCCCCGACGTCTTCCCGAACGGCCTCGCCAACAAGTTCAACTTCAGTGCGATCGGCGAGGTCTGGTTCCGCAAGGCCGGCAACTACCAGGGCAAAGTCCAGAACCTGACGCAGTTCTACCACCCGCTCGACATGTTCGGTGAGTGGAACCGTGCTTACGGATCCAATGGATTCCTGCAGTACCAGTTCGTGGTGCCGCCGGAGGCTGTCGAAGAGTTCAAGAAGATCATCGTCGACATTCAGCGCAGCGGGCACCACTCGTTCCTGAATGTGTTCAAGCTGTTCGGCGAGGGCAATCAGGCACCGCTCAGCTTTCCGATCCCGGGCTGGAACATCTGCGTCGACTTCCGCATCAAGCCGGGGCTCAACGAGTTTGTCACCGAACTCGACAAGCGTGTCCTCGAATTCGGTGGACGCCTGTACACGGCCAAGGATTCGCGTACGTCCGCAGAAACCTTCCACGCCATGTACCCGCGCATCGACGAGTGGATCGCGACGCGCCGAAAGTATGACCCCACAGGCGTTTTCGCCTCCGATATGTCCAGAAGGCTGGAACTGTGATCAACGCTGTAGGTAACCCGCAAACTGTTTTGCTTCTCGGTGGAACATCTGAGATCGGCCTCGCCATGTGCGAGGAGTACCTGAAGAAGGCGCCGGTTCGCGTCATTCTGGCGACGCTCCCCGGTGATCCCGGCAGCGACGCTGCGGTAAAGCAGTTGGAAGCCAAGGGCGCCACCAAGGTCGAGGTTGTCGACTTCGATGCCGTGGCTTTCGACAGCCACCCCAAGGTCATCGACGCGGCATGGTCCGGCGGCGACGTCGACGTCGCGATCGTTGCGTTCGGTCTGGACGGCGACCCCGAGGAACTGTGGCAGAACCAGCGCAAAGCTGTGCTGGTCGCAAACGTCAACTACACCGCTGCAGTGTCCGTCGGCGTGTTGATCGGCGAAAAGATGAAGGCTCAGGGCTTCGGCAAGATCATCGCGATGTCCTCGGTTGCCGGTGAGCGCGTCAAGCGCGCCAACTTCGTCTACGGCTCCACCAAAGCCGGCTTGGACGGCTTCTACCTGGGCCTCGGCGAGGCGTTGGCAGAGTTCGGGCCGAGCGTGACGGTGGTACGGCCGGGCATGGTGCGCACCAAGTTCAGCGCACACGTCAAGGAAGCGCCGCTCACTGTCAACAAGGAAGACGTCGCGAAGCTCGCTGTTGCAGCGTCCGACAAGGGCAAGGAAATTGTCTGGGCTCCGGGTCCGTTCCGCTTCGTGATGATGGGCCTGCGCCACGTCCCGCGCGCGGTTTTCCGGAAGCTGCCCGTCTAAGCTCATTTTCGTGTCACAGACAACAGCCGAACCAGCTCTAACAACGATCCCCCCGTCGCCGTGGCGTAATGCCGCGGCGACGGTCGTGGAAATGCTGCTCGCAGCACTCGTTGCCGTCGTCGTTGCGGCGGTAGGACTGTTCGCTTTCAGCAAGGTCGACTGGCCGGCCTTCACGTCGTCGAATGTCACGCAGGCTGTCACGACGGTCCTGCAGGTTGTCTGCATCGCCGTTATCGGTATCGCAGTCCTGATGTTCCGCGCGCAGAAAGCCGAACGTTTCGCGAAACTCCTGTCGTGGGCCGGACTCTCGGGATTCGTCACGACGACGCTCGGACTTCCCCTCGCTGCGACAACCTTGTATCTGCACGGGGTTTCCGTCGATCAACAGTTCCGCACCGAGTATCTGACCCGGCTCACGGATTCTGCTGCGCTGCATGACATGACATACGTCGATCTGCCGCCCTACTATCCGGCCGGCTGGTTCTGGGTCGGCGGGCGGGTAGCAAACCTTCTGGGAATGGACGGCTGGGAAGCCTTCAAGCCTTACGCAATTGGCTCGTTGGCAGTTGTCGCCGTCGTTGCACTCGTGTTGTGGACCAAGCTGATTCGACGCGATTGGGCTGTTGTCGCTGCGTTGGCCGTCACGGCCGTCGTGTTGGCGTACAACTCTCCCGAGGCTTACGGCGCCGTCGTCAACTTGCTGATTCCGCCGGTGCTGATCTTGGCCTGGGGCGCGCTGGATCGGCCGGGCGCACAACGCTTCGCCGGAGCGGGCGCTGTTCTGGGCACCGGCTTGTTCCTCGGATTCGCCGCAACCGTCTACACCTTGTATCTCGGGTTCACTGCCTTTGCCGTGACGTTGATGGCGGTCGTTGCCGCGGTACTCGCCGCACGGGCTCAGAACTCGTGGAAAGCTGCTCTGGGGCCGCTGATTCGTTTGGCTGCAATCGCAGTAATCTCCGGACTGGTCGCGCTGATCGTGTGGGCTCCCTATCTGATCAAGGCTCTCTCCGGCGCTACGGCAGAGTCCGGCACGGCGATGCACTACCTGCCGGATTCCGGTGCGGTACTGCCCTTCCCGATGCTGAAATTCTCACTCGTCGGCGCACTGTGCATGTTGGGTACCGTCTGGCTGATTTCCCGTTTCCTGTTCTCACGCCGCGCACGCGCGCTGGGAATCGGCGTTATCTCCGTCTACCTGTGGGCTCTGCTGTCTATGACGGTCACCGTCGCGGGCACCACCCTCCTCGGATTCCGGCTTGAACCCGTACTCATTGCCCTCCTCGCAGCAGCCGGCGTGTTCGGGTTCTTCGAGTTCGCCGGGTGGATTGTGTTGGCCACCAGTGAGAATCCTCGGGTCAAGGCAGTGCTGGTTGCGCTCGGCGTGATCGGAACAATTGCTTTCGCGCAAAACATCCCGCAGGTATTGGCTCCGGATATCGCTGTCGCCTACAGCGATACCGACGGCAACGGCGAGCGCGGCGACAAACGTCCGCCCGGAGCCGAAGCGAACTACGCCGACATCGATCGCATCATTCGTGAACAGTTGGGCCGCGAACCCCATGACCTCGTGGTGCTGACGGCCGACATCGGGTTTTTGAGCTTCTACCCGTACTTCGGGTTTCAGGGACTCACATCGCATTACGCAAATCCGTTGGCGGACTTCCGCGCTCGCGCGGAGCTGATCAAGAAGTGGTCGGAACTCGATACGTCCGACGAGCTGATTGCGGCTTTGGATTCCGCACCCTGGCGAGCACCCGACGCCTTTGTCTTCCGCCAGGGAGCCGACGGCTACACCTTGCGTCTGGCCGAGGACGTGTACCCCAACGATCCCAATGTTCGCCGATACACAGTCACATTCCCGAAAGAACTGTTCGGCAGTCCGCAGTTCACGGTTACCGAGCAGGGACCCTTTGTGGTGGTAACCCGCACCGGCGCAAGCCGACCGGGATAGACCTCACAGCGGGCTTCCTGACGAGGGCGTTGACGCAGTGCCGTCCGCACCCTAACTTCATACGGTGACGAGAACCGATGCCCGAGCGGCAATGATCGATGCGGCCGAGCGACTGGTGGCAGAGCGCGGCCTGGCCGCAATGACCTTGCGTGATGTCCAGACAGAAGCGGGGCAGGCGAATAAGTCGGCAGCGCAGTACCATTTCGGTTCACGTGAAGGACTTCTGACGGCGGTGGTCGATTCGCGGATGAAGCCCGCCGGCGAGCGCCGACGCGAACTCCTCGACGCAATCGACCTCGGGCCGCAGCCTCCCACCATGCGCCAACTGGTCGAAGCGTTGATCCTGCCGTTGGCAGAGCAAACCATCGAACGTGAGCACAGTTTGTACGCCCGGTTCCTTGTGCAGTCGATTTTTGATCCGGCGATGTCGTCGACCATCCGTGAACACATGCGTGCTGAGAGTTTCCGGGACGTGCGACGCCGGATCGAGTCCATGTCCCCGTTGCCGGCTGATATTGCGGAGTTGCGGACGGGCACGCTGGCGGTTCTCAGTGTCGTTACTTTTGCCACCTGGGAAGGCAGAATTCACGGACCGGCAGAGTCTGCGCCGATCGTCGCCGATCTGATCGAGAGTTGCCTCGGGGCCTTGAACGCACCCGCGCCGGCGAGGTAAGTCCCAACCGTTCACACCGAGTTTGTCGCCGTCATCTCCGGGGTATTCGGCTGTTACATGGCGCAGTTGACAGCAACTGCATCCACCATCTTGCCGGGGCAGGTGATGACATTGAGCGAACTCTTTGCGCCAAGTCGCGAATTGGTTCCGCATCGCGCAATCTTGGATGCAGCGGAGCACACTCTTGTCATTGCGCGGGGGCGGCCGTACGGCGCGGAGCAAGCGTTCCACGAGTTGCTGGGTGTTGCCATCCGCCATCGCGTCGAAGTGCTCACTCTGGCGCGCGCTCTGATCGATGTCTCCGCCGCACGACCTCCTGACGACCTTCCCGCGGACACTGCGCATACGGTCGCACTCCAGGAGTGGGGCGACCTCTTGGATCTACCTGTGCAGGAACAACCCTCGCAGGAGGACGGAGCCTCTGACAGCATCGAGCCTGCTGTGGAGTTCCTACTCTCGTCAGATACCTCCGGACGCGTCGTGAATGTGTCGCTCGCCTTCACGATCGGCGCGATCATCGGACTCTTCGCTCACGACTGGATGGTTTTGCTCCTCGTGACGGCGGTGTGCACGGTCTGGGCGTCGACGGCGATCGTCGTGAAGATCGTTCGACTCTCTCGTTCACACAGCTGGTCGGGTGTCGACGCAAAAACCAGGCCGAATACGCAGGGTAGCAACAACTCTCGCCGTCACGCTATTGCAGCGTAACGGCGAGAGCAGCCACGTTATCCTCAAAGTCGCTGCGGGGCACCGTAAGTAACTACCGTGTCGCCACGAGATGTCACGGCCTTTGCATACGGCCGAATGGTTACCGGACCAAGAGCACCCTGCACGTACCCGTGAACTCCCGACAATCGCACCGTCGCCTCCGGACCGTCGAACTCCTGGTCCGACAGCAATGTGACATCGGTGATTCCGCCCGGCGCCAGATCTAGATCGAGTTCCTGCGACGGAATGATGTTGCCACCGATTCCCGCAGTACCGCCCACATTCATGTCAAGCGTCGGATTCGGCGTAATGCCGATATTCAGATGGTTGTCGGCCGCCAGGGCCCAGTCCAGGTTGGGGGAAAACAGCGACACCGTGGCGCCCGTAAATGCGATCGGGTAACCGATCTGATAGCCGATCGTCAGTTTGGTGCCTGTGAAACCGTCGGCATCGGGTCCGTCGATCTTTACGCTTGCAATTCCGTCGTGGAAGAACTCGACGCTGAGCGGGGAACTGTCGAGCGGCGGAACGGTATGGATTGACGTGTCCATTTGTAGGACTTCTATCCGGTTTCCTTTGGAGTCGACAATCGAACTGGCGTTGTCGACGCCTGCCGATGCGCTGGTGCTGCCTAAGGCGATGGCAAGGGCTGCGACTGCCCCGACCACGCCGATACGAGACTTTCTTCCCGCCCTGTTCTCAGTCACTGCGCCGTCACAAGCCCGTGTAGTCGTCATGCACAAGCACCATCCCGTCCGGTAGTGGCCCCGGACGTATTTCCGGTTCGTGGACAGAACCGGATTCGTCGGGGCTGTGTGAACGAATTCGAGTTGCACGAATTCGAGCAAGACCCTTCGGAGGTACCCCCGTTACAAAGCCGTCAAACGGCGACGGCTGATGATCTCGATCCGAGCACGTCGGATCCGAAATCAGTGAATGAACGTGTCACAAATGTCCCGCTCACCGCACTGTCGGCGAACTGTGAACACATTGTTCGTTAGGCTGACGGGATAAGTTACCGAATCGATACATGAGTTGCCACCTCGTAACCGCTGACGTGGATGACATCCGGAAGGCCCCGACTGCATGACCGAGACTGTGCCCGAAGACCGACAACAGCTGGTCGAGGCAACCCCCGGGCGGGTCCGCTCAGTCATCAACCGCAGCAGAATTGTCAACCGCAGCAGAATTGTCAACCGCAGTCGAATGATCGATCTGGCGATCATGGTGATCTTCGTCCTCGCTGCGGTGTGGGTGATGTCGAACCTCTGGCGCAATCTGGAATCCGGATACCTGGTCAATGCCGGCCGCGACCAGTCCATGTGGGAATGGTTCTTCGCCGATACGGCTCACGCTCTCTCGCAGTTCCGCACGCCGTTGTACAGCGATCTGCTGAACTACCCGCTCGGCGTGAATCTGATGGCCAACACCGCGATGTTCGGCATCAGCATGCCGCTGGCGCCGCTCACGCTGATCTTCGGTCCGACACCGGCGTACGCGATCGGGTTGACGCTAGGCCTCGCTGGTACCGCAATTGCCTGGTACTGGACCTTCTCCCGTCACGTACTGACCGGCGATTCCCTCCGCATCAAATTTGCAGCCGCAGTCGGTGGCGCATTCTGCGGATTTGCCCCGGCCATGATCTCGCACGCCAACGGGCACCCGAACTTTGTCGGCTTCTTCGTAATTCCGTTCATTTTCATGCAGGTCATCCGCGTTTCACGTGGAACCAAGCCGGTCCGGGACGGCATCATCCTGGGACTGCTGATGGCCTGGCAGATCTTCCTCGGCGAAGAACCGCTTCTCATCTTCACGATGTCCGCGCTCGTGTTCGGCGCGGCCTACGCGTGCTCGGATCTCACTAAAGCGCGAGCCGCGATCCGGCGCAGCTTGCCCGGCCTGGCCGTCGGCGCGATCGTGTCCATTCTCATCACGGCAATTCCGCTGTACTCACAGTTCTTCGGCCCCGCCAGCTACGACGGCGTCGGCCACGGTCAAGCCGGAGCCGACTTTGGGGCATTCACCACCCTTCCGACCGAATCAGTGGGCGGTGACTCGAACGGCGCCGAGTTCCGCATGAACCCCACCGAGGAAAACTCGTACTTCGGCTGGCCGATCGTCATGCTGATCCTCGGCGGAACCGTGTGGATGTGGAAGAACAAGCTCGTTCGTGCCGGCGCCGCTGTCATCGTCTTCATGGGCGTGCTGTCGCTGGGATCCGAGCTTGTGTACAACGGCGATCACACCGGCATCACCTTGCCATGGAAGTTCCTGGCGCACTTGCCCCTGTTCGAGTCGGTTCTGGAATCCCGCTTCGCGATGGGTGCGATTCCCGCCATCGGACTGCTTCTGACACTCGGCACGTATCGCGCGCTGGTGGAGATCCGAGATCCTCGCGTCCCTCGCCGCATCGTGCCCGGAGCCTGGTTGATCGTGTTGGCGATCGCATCGGTTGTTCTCATTCCGACGCGCATCGATACCGTCGAACGCCCCGCCACTCCCGAGTTCATCACCAGCGGATCGTGGGAGCAGTACGTCAGCGACGGCTCTCTTGTATCGGTGCCCGTATCCAACGGAGAAGAAGTGCGTGCCATGCAGTGGCAGGTCGACTCCGATTTTGCATTCCCGATCGCCGGCGGCTACTTCGTCGGCCCGCATTCGATCACCCGCGGCGGCATCTACGGAGCCGAGTCACGTCCCACCTCGTCACTCTTGGTGAAGACCAAGGAAACCGGCCAGATCCCTGCCATCGACGCAACTACCCGCGCCAATGCACTGACAGATCTCCAGTTCTGGCACGCCGACGTCCTCGTGCTCCCCAAAGCTGACGACGACAACGCCCTGCGCCAGACTGTCAACGATTTGGTGGGCTTCGACGCCAAGCCTGTCGACGACGTCTGGGTGTGGGATGTTCGGAGCCTCGTGAACGGAAAAACCACCAACTAGTTACCGAGTCAGAATCAGCGGTCCGTCCGCGGTGATCGCCACGGTGTGTTCACTGTGGGCGGCTCGTGCGCCGGTCAACGTCCGCAGTGTCCAGCCGTCGGAGTCATGGCGATATTCGTCGGTACCGTCGGCGATGAGCATCGGTTCGATAGCTATGACAAGGCCGGGTCGAAGTCGCAGGCCTTTGCCGACGCGACCTTCATTGGCAACGTGGGGGTCCTCGTGCATCTCGCGCCCGATGCCGTGACCTCCGTGATCGGCGAGCATCCCGTACCCGAGACTGCGGGCGTGATTTCCGATCGCGGCACCGATGTCTCCTAATCGATTTCCGGGCACCGCGGCCGCAATGCCCAGTGCCAGAGCCTGATCGGTGGCGTCGATCAATGCCTGATCCTCGCGTCGCCCTTGCCCGACAACGAAGCTGATAGCCGAGTCGCCGCACCACCCGTCGAGTTTCGCTCCGCCGTCGATGCTGACAAGATCACCATTCTTCAGTCGATATGCGTCCGGAATGCCGTGCACGACAGCATCATTGACGCTGGCGCAGATGACACCGGGAAACGGCGATGCCCCGTGGGGCGCGTAGTTGAGGAACACCGGCGATGCTCCCGCCCCGGCGATGACGTCTGCGGCGATCGCATCCAACTCGAGTAGCGTCACGCCGACGCGAGCATTTTCTCGCACCGCCGCCAAAGCGTCCGCAACGATCTTGCCTGCGGCCGCCATTGCATCGATCTCTCTTGCGGTTTTCAGTTCCACCATCGCGAAGCACCATCCCTTGTTCGAATAACTATACCGGTATTACTATAGGCACATGGTGCGTGTGCCGTTGACGGCGGAAGAACTCGAACGAGGACAGCGACTGGGCGAACTCCTGCGCACTGCACGCGGCGACCGGAGCATGGTCCAGGTGGCACTTGATGCCGGAATATCCGTGGAGACCTTGCGCAAGATCGAGACAGGCCGCATCGCGACACCGGCCTTCTTCACTATCAGCGCAGTTGCCGAAGTGTTGGGCATTTCACTCGACACGCTCGCCAAGACACTCGAAACGCCGCAATTGCGAGAAAAAGCCGCATCCTGAGTCCATCTCTCAGGATGTGACGGGCGATACTCGCCTAACATCGTTCCTTGTGCCGTCTGAAGTAGTAGTACCCCCGAAACCTCTCCCGCCTGGTCCCGAAACTCCACACGAGTCGGACGCCCACCGGGTCCGGACGGCACGACTCATCGCGATAGTCACCGGCCTCCTGGGACTGATCCTGGCTCTCGCAACCCCGTTTCTTCCGGTCAAGCAGGAAGCAGCGAGCATCAACTGGCCGCAAGACGGCACGCTCAACAGCGTCTCGGCGCCGCTCATCTCGTACTCGCCGACGGCACTGGACATCACCATCCCGTGCTCCACCATCGGTCAACTGGGCGAAAGCGGCGGCACGCTGGTCTCGACCATGCCGAACGGTGCGCCGGACCACGATGCGCGAGGACTTACGGTCCGAACTACCGCTGACAGCCTCGAAGCACTGACCCGCGATTCACTCCTGATCTCGGCGCCGCTCGATCAACTCAGCGGATGCACCGCGATCACGATCACCAGCGACTACCAACAGACCGTCGCCTCCGTGACCGGAACCGATCGGGCCCCGGTCACTCTCACCGGCGACTACCGCCCCCAGGTCGTCGGAATCTTCACCGACCTACAGGGCGCTGCTCCAGCCGGCCTGTCCGTCCACATGGACGTCGACTCCCGGTTCTCGTCCAGTCCCACACTGATCAAACTGTTCGCGATGATCGTGGCGGCACTGTCCACCATCGTTTCGCTGTACGCGCTGCATCGGATCGACGGCGTCGACGGCCGCCGCGCCCGCCGCTTCCTTCCGTCACGCTGGTGGAAATTCACCGGCATCGACGGCGTGGTGATCGGAACCCTGCTGCTGTGGCATGTGTTCGGCGCCAACACTTCTGACGACGGTTACCTGCTTGGTATGGCGCGGGTTTCGGAGCATTCCGGATACATGGCCAACTACTTCCGGTGGTTCGGTGTACCCGAGGCCCCGTTCGGTTGGTACTACGACGTCCTCGCGACGCTCGCGAAGGTCAGCACTGCCAGCATGTGGATGCGCTTGCCCGCGTTGATCGCCGGGATCCTGTGCTGGATGGTGATCAGCCGCGAGGTCATTCCGAGGCTCGGAGTTGCGGTGCGCCGCAACAAGGTTGCCATCTGGACCGGCGGGCTTGTGTTCTTGGCGTTCTGGTTGCCGTACAACAACGGCCTGCGCCCCGAACCGATCATTGCCCTCGGCGCTCTACTGACGTGGTGCTCCATCGAGCGCGCTATCGCCACGGGTCGATTACTCCCAGCGGCTATGGCAGTTCTGATTGCCGCATTCTCCCTCGCTGCCGGTCCGTCGGGACTGATCGCGATCGGCGCACTGCTGGCCGGGGCACGTCCCATCGTGAAAATCCTGGTGGCCCGGGGCAAACGAGTGGGATTCTTCTCCCAGATCATGCCGATCCTTGCGGCGGGCACCGTAGTGCTCGTTGCTGTTTTTGCCGATCAAACTTTGGCGACGGTACTCGAATCAACAAGGGTGAGAACGGCTATCGGACCCAACGTTCCGTGGTTCGAAGAGCGCGTCCGCTGGGACGCATTGATGACCATCTCTCCGGACGGCTCGTTGGCCCGTCGATTCGGCATGTTCGTCATGCTCCTCGGACTCGTCTTCTGCGTCATGATGATCCTGCGTAAGGGCCGCATTCCCGGAACCGCGATCGGACCGTCCCGGCGCATCCTCGGCATCGTGTTCGCGTCGTTGCTCCTCATGCAGTTCACACCGACGAAGTGGACTCACCACTTCGGTGTGTACGCCGGTCTGGCCGCGACAGTGGCGGTGCTGGCGGCGGTCGGTGTGAGTGCGTCGAGCATGCGCTCCAAACGGAACCGAGCACTTTTTGCGGCCGGAATCCTGTTCATTCTCGCGCTGGCGTTCACCAGTTCCAACGGCTGGTGGTACGTCTCGAGTTACGGCGTCCCGTGGTGGGACAAGCCGCCGTCCATCGCCGGCAAGGGCTTCTCCACCGGATTCCTCGGCCTGACGATTCTCGCTCTGTTGTTGGCGGCCTGGTACCACGTCCGTGAACCCCTCCAGAACGGAAAGAACGACAACAACGGCAAGACCGCCCGGTTACTTGCCGCTTCACCTTTGACGATCGCAGCCGCTGCCGTCGTATTGTTCGAGGTGTTGTCCCTGCTCAAGGGCGCGGTCGCGCAGTATCCGGCGTATTCGATCGGCAAGTCCAACATCGAATCCGTCTTCGGTGGATCGTGCGGCTTGGCCGGCGAAGTTCTGGTCGAATCCGATCCCAATGCCGGTCTGCTCACGCTGATCGACCGGCCTACGGATCTCCAAGGCGGAGGCGCCTTCGGAGCAAGTGACGCCGTCGGGTTCCGGCCCAACGGCGTGGCGAGCGATCTCACCGCCGACGCCGAGGACAAAACTGCGGGCAGCGCCAACAGCCTCGACACCACCGACACATCCACCACATCGAACCCCGGCACCGGAGCGGGAACCGCGGGTGGTGCGGCGTCCGGGGCCGGAATCAACGGCAGCGATGTCGCTCTCCCGTTCGGCCTCGATCCGGCGACCACACCGGTCCTGGGTAGTTACGGCGCTTCGCAGTCGGCCTCGCTCACAACGGGTTGGTACGGCTTGCCCGAACGTAGTGACGCGGCACCCGTGCTGACGATCGCCGCCGCCGGACGCATCCGTTACGTGAACTCCGACGGCATCGTCACACCCGGCGCGGTACTTCAGGTCGAATACGGCCGGAAACAGCCCGACGGCAGCGTCACTTCTCTGGGACACGTCGATCCGATCGACATCGGTCCGTCACCGTCGTGGCGCAACCTGCGGGTCCCGATGGATCAACTTCCCGGCGACGCCGACACCGTGCGTCTGGTCGCCAGTGACACCGACATCGGCGGCAAGCAGTGGGTTGCGGTCACCCCACCACGGGTTTCCACGATGCGGACGCTCCAGGACGTCGTCGGATCCACCGATCCGGTACTGATGGACTGGGCTGTGGGCTTGGCGTTCCCGTGCCAGCGGCCGGTAGACCACCTCTACGGCGTGGCCGAGGTCCCCAACTGGCGCATCCTGCCCGACCGTATCGGCGCGGAATCCACCAACGCGTGGGAAGACCACCTCGGCGGCGGACCGCTGGGATGGACCAGCCAACTGCTCGCGGCGACGACACTTCCGACGTATCTGAACAACGACTGGGATCGCGATTGGGGTTCACTCGAGCAGTACACGCCGCTCGATCCCACTGCAGTCCCAGCACAGTTGGACGTGACCACGGAAACGCGTTCCGGCACCTGGACTCCCGGACCGATTCGGAATCAGTCGTAACTATCGCCTGTCCGTAGCTGTTGGATGCAGCCAATGCTGTGACGCGTGGACCTACTAATCCCACGGGCGCGTAGGTCCACGCGTCACGCTCGCATACCATCGGTAGCCGTGCCCGACGTCGTAACAGTGTCACCCGTAGCTCCGAGTTCGCCGCCGCCATCCCGTCCGGATGCCCGCGAACTCTTCCGGCGAACCCGATTGGTTGCGATTGTCGCCGGCCTCATCGGGTTCTTCCTGGCGCTGGCTACGCCGCTGCTGCCGGTTACCCAAACGACAGCGGCGGTCAATTGGCCGCAGAACGGCGTCATCGGCGATGTCGAGGCGCCGCTGATGGCCCAGGTCCCCATCGACGTCAACGCATCGATCCCCTGCAGCAGCGTCGGATCCTTGCCTGAAGGCGGCGGCATCCTTCTCTCGACTGCGCCCGCTCAGGGTGCCGGCGCGGCACTCAGTTCCATGTTCGTCCGGGTATCCGCTACCAACGTCGACGTATTGGACCGCAATGTAGTGGTGGCGTCGGCTACGCGCGAGGACGTCGAATCGGGTCGATGCACCTCCATCACCTTCAACTCCGACATCAATCGGACAGCTGCCGAATTTGTCGGACTCACCTACCCCGACGGCAATCCGCTTCGCGGGCAACTCGACGGCGACTTCCGGCCCCAGGTCGTCGGCGTCTTCAGCGATCTGCCCGACGGCGCAGCGCCCGAAGGCCTCGGCTTCTCGATGACAGTCGACTCACGATTCTCCTCGAGCCCGACGACGCTCAAGCTCGTCGCCATGATCACCGCAGCCATCTCGACCATCATCGCGCTGGTTGCGCTCGCAAAACTCGACGGCACCGACGGCCGCACCCACCGACGCTTCTTCCCCGCGCGCTGGTGGAAGTTCTCCGGTCTCGACGGCGTCGTAGTCGGAACCTTGGTGCTGTGGCATTTCATCGGCGCCAACACCGCCGACGACGGTTACCTTCTCACCATGGCCCGGGTCGCCCCCGACGCCGGATACATGGCCAACTACTTCCGTTGGTTCGGTGTCCCCGAGGCCCCGTTCGGTTGGTACTACGACGTTTTGACCGCGATGGCCCAGGTTTCGACGGCCAGCCCGTTCATGCGCCTGCCGGCATTGATCGCCGGAATCCTGTGCTGGATGGTCATCAGCCGTGAAGTTGTTCCCCGGCTCGGACGCGCCGTCCGCCGGAGCAACGTCGCTCTGTGGACGGGCGGCATGGTCTTCCTCGCGTTCTGGCTCGCCTACAACAACGGCCTGCGCCCCGAACCGATCGTTGCACTCGGCGCACTGTTGACGTGGTGCTCCATCGAGCGCGCCATCGCCACCGGCCGGTTGTTCCCGGCCGCCATCGCAGTTTTGGTCGGAGCCTTCACCTTGGCTGCCGCGCCCACCGGATTGATGTGTATCGCAGCGCTTCTCGCCGGCGCTCGCCCGCTGATCCGCATCGTCGTCAAGCGTCACCGCGAAGTCGGCACCGCAGCTCTGCTCGCACCGATCATGGCAGCGGGCACCATCGTGCTCGTTGTCATCTTCGCGGATCAAACCCTGGCCGGTGTCCTCGAAGCCACCCGCGTCCGCACCATCATCGGACCGAACCTCGAGTGGTACAAGGACTTCCTGCGGTACTACTACCTCTTCGTCGAGACCGTCGACGGTTCCGTGGCTCGCCGCTTCGCGTTCCTGACGATGATCCTGTGCCTGTTCACCACACTCTTCGTGATGCTGCGTCGCGGCCGCGTTCCCGGTGCTGCGACGGGTCCGTCCTGGCGCCTCGTGGGAGTCGTCTTCGGCACCATCTTCTTGATGATGTTCAACCCCACCAAGTGGACTCACCACTTCGGTGCGTATGCGGGCATCGCCGGTTCCCTCGCAGCCCTGACGGCTGTCGCGGTTTCCGCGACTGCTCTGCGGTCGCGTCGTAACCGCTCGGTGTTCGTTGCCGGGCTCCTGCTGATGTTGGCGTTGACGTTTGCCGGCATCAACGGCTACTGGTACGTCTCGAGTTATGGCGTGCCGTGGTTCGACAAGACGGTGTCCTTCAACGGCCGCGAGTCCAACACTCTCTTCCTCGGGCTCTTCGCTCTCGCACTGGCAGTGGCGGCGTGGCAGTACTTGCGCGAAGGATTCGCGCCGGCACCCGAGAAGCCGAACACCGTCAAGGGCAAGCGCATTCGCAAGTTCGCGGCAGCACCACTCACCGTGATCGCCGGCCTGATGGTCCTTTTTGCAGTGCTCTCACTCCTCAAGGGCGCAATCTCGCAGTACCCGGCATACTCCTTGGGTCGCAGCAACATCGAAGCCCTCGCCGGAAAAACCTGTGGCATGGCTGACGACGTTCTCGTAGAGACCGACGTCAACTCCGGAAACCTTCGGGTCATCCCCACCCCCGAGGCCAATGCCGAGGATCCCCTGTCCGGCGCCTCTGCGAAGGGCTTCTCCGCCAATGGAGTTCCCACCGATCTGACTGCCGATTACATCGAAGTCAAACAGGGCATGGGCAACACCGACAACCAGAGCGTCGGCCCCAGCTTCGTGACTGGATCAGGTGCGGGTACCAGCGGCGGCACCGGCAACGTCGGCGCCAACGGCAGCACCGCCAAGCTTCCCTTCGGCCTCGACCCGGCGGTTACTCCCATCATGGGCAGCTACCAGACCGGAGTCCAAGAGCCCGCCTCACTCACCTCGAGCTGGTACCAATTACCTGCTCGCAGTGAACAATCGCCCCTCGTCGTCATGTCGGTCGCCGGGCGTGTCTGGTCCGTCGACATCACCGGCGCAGTCACCTACGGACAATCCCTGTTGGTCGAGTACGGCAAGACTCAGTCCGACGGAACCGTCGCGGCGCAGGGCACGTACCTGCCTCGCGATATCGGGCCGGCCCCGTCGTGGCGCAATGTTCGGATCCCCATCGACGAACTTTCCGCCGACGCCGACGCCGTCCGGGTGGTCGCATTCGATCCCAACCTGACGGGCGATCAGTGGATGGCGTTCACGCCGCCGCGTGTCCCCAAGCTCGAGTCCCTGAACTCGTACCTCGGTACCGAGCAGCCGGTCCTCCTGGACTGGGCTGTGGGCCTTCAGTTCCCGTGCCAGCGCCCGTTCTCGCATCTGAACGGTGTTGCCGAGATGCCGAACTTCCGGATCCTTCCGGACCGCCCCTTGGCCGTGAGCTCCACCGATACCTGGCAGTCCGCGGACAACGGCGGCCCCCTCGGATTCACCGAGGTACTCGCCAGTGCCACCACTGTCCCGACGTTCCTGAAGGACGACTGGTCCCGCGACTGGGGCTCACTCGAGCGCTACGACCGCTTCTTCCCGAATGCCACTGCGGCAGTTGTGGACACCGGCACCGCCACCCGCTCGGGTAGCTGGATTCCGGGCGAGATGCGGGTGCACTAGTCAGGCCGGTACTGCTCGGGTGCGTTTGACGGAGACGGCTGATACCGCACCGACGACGACAACGCACCCGAGTAGCTGCATAACGCTGGGCCGCTCACCGACGAGGAGAACTGCCAGAAAGACGGCGAGTACCGGTTGCATGAGTAGGAGTGTCGCTCCGACTTCGGCGGAAAGCCGCGGGAGCGAACGGCCCATCAACACCCAGCCGAATACTTGACCGACGAGAGCCAGCGCGACGAGCCAGAAGAACGCTTCCCAGCCCGGAACAAAATCGATCCGCCCCCACAGTGATCCGATCATGGAACCGGCAATACCCGCCGAGATCGTGGAGATCAATACCTGACTAGCGGCTCGATCCGACGCCCCGGTGAAGCCGACCATGAATATGTATCCGCCGTAAGCGATTCCGGAGACCAGGGACAACACTGTTCCCCAAATCAGGTCCGGTCCCGCGACCCCGCCACCGATCACACCGCCGGCAAGGGCAATGCCTCCGAACAGGAACGGCAATGCGAACAGGAATCGCCGCGGAACCCGATTGCCGAGTATCAACCACGACAGCGCCGGTACCACGATTACCTGCACATTCACGACGACGCTCGCGATGCCCGCACCAATCATCAGGATGGACTGCGACCACAGTGCGAAGTCCACGCCGAGCAGTATTCCGCCGAACAATTGCAGGATCACTGCCCTGAGGGTGGGCATGCCCACCCTGCGGCATTCATGCCACGCCATCCAGGCAAGAGGAGGCAGCGCGAGGAAACAGCGAAAGAAGACAGCCGTCGACGGTCCGACATCGGCGAGTTTGATCAGTATCGAACTGACGGAAATCGCTGCGGCACCGGCAATGACCAGCACTCGAGGGTCGATGCGTGCCTGAGCAATTCCGGCGGGGTTGGGTGTTCCGGTAGTCGTACCGGTCAAAGACGTCACTACGACAATGTTCCTATTGCTAACTATTCAGCACAAGCGAATATTCACACCGATTATTCAGTAGCATTGCTACTGTGTTGAATCTCGAAAGACTACGCGCGCTGCATGCTGTCGCGGAGACCGGATCAGTGGCTGCTGCCGCCCGCGACCTGCACGTCACTCCTTCGGGCATTTCTCAGCAGTTGAACAAACTCGAACGCGAGGTCGGAGTGCCACTACTCGCACCGCAAGGCCGCGGTGTGCGCCTCACGGAAGCAGGATGGGTGCTCGCGCGCCGAACCGGTGAGGTCCTCTCGGTACTTGCCCAGGCCGAAGCTGAAATCGCCTCTCTGCAGAGCGAAGTGACGGGTCGACTACGCGTCGGCGCATTGGTGTCCCCCAGTCGAACCGTGCTGCCGCGAGCAATCGCCGAGATCAAACAAAATCATCCCCGACTCGAGATCACGTTCCACGAAGGCGAATCCGAAGAACTCCTACCGGCCCTGATCCGCCGCGACCTGGACATCGTCGTAGTGGACAGTTGGAGTACCGCTCCCGTCGAACTGCCCGACGGGATTTCGTTCATCCCCGTACACGACGATGTGGCGGTCGTCGCACTTCCCGCGTCACATCCATTGGCCGACAACAAGATCGTCGCACTCAGCGATCTGTCCGATCAAGCCTGGGCCACCTGGACGCCGGGCACGGACTTCCACGCCTTCACCGTGAGAATGCTGCGCGCTCAAGGATTCGATCCTCGCATCGAATACGAGGTCGCCGAATTTCCCGCGCAGGTAGAGTTTGTCGCCCAAGGACTTGCCGTCGCGCTGATTCCACGGCTTGCGAAAGTTGTACCGCCAGAAGGCGTCCGAATGCTCGACACGATTCCGCCACTGGGACGCAGCATCTACCTGGCCTGGCGAACCGACAGTGATCGACCGGCTGTGCGGGCAGCAGTCGAAGCGCTGCGCCGCCAGTTCGACGCGCTCGACGGTCAGCCGCTCAATCCCTGAGCGGCTGACCGGAGCAAAGCAACTAAATGACAGTTACAGCGGGACCAAGTTGTGCTTACGCGGGTTCTTGTGAACCGCCTTGTCCTTCAACAACTTCAGGGCCTTACGGATCTGGAGGCGAGTCTCCGACGGAGCGATGACCGCATCGATGTATCCGCGCTCAGCCGCGATGTACGGCGTCGCGACAAACTCGTTGTAGAAGTTGATCAACTGCGCGCGGACTGCAGGCGCGTTCTCGCCGGCCTCGGCCAACTGACGACGGCCCATGATGTTGACGGCGCCCTCGGCGCCCATCACGGCGATACGAGCGGTGGGCCAGGCCAGGTTGATGTCGGCGCCGAGCTGCTTGCAGCCCATGACGGCGTAGCCGCCGCCGTACGACTTACGAACCACCACAGTCACCTTGGGCACGGTGGCTTCGATGTACGAGAAGAGAAAACGCCCGCCACGCTTGATGACGCCGACCTTTTCCTGCTCGACGCCCGGCAGGAAGCCGGGTGTGTCGACAACGAACACGAGCGGGATGCTGAATGCGTCGCACAGCCGAACGAAGTGCGCAGCCTTATCGGAACTGGCCGCATCAAGCGCGCCACTGAGGTACGTGGGCTGGTTTGCCACAACCCCGACGGGCAGTCCGTCGACACGGGAGAACCCGGTGATGATGTTGTGCGCGACCTGGGCACCGATTTCATGGAAGGTGCCGTCGTCGAAGATCCGCAAAATGATGTCGTGCATGTCGTAGCCGGCATTGTCGGCGTCGGGCATGAACGCATCGAGCTCGAGGTCCGACTCGGTCATCTCGGGTTCGAGACCCGGGTTGATCGCGGGGGCCTTCTCCCGGCAGGAGGAAGGCATGAAGCTCAAGTACTCGCGCACCCAGTCGAAAGCAGCCTTCTCGTCGGGAGCGACGTGATGGATGTTTCCGTATTCGGCCTGCTTACGAGCACCACCGAGATCGTCGAGGCTGACCTCTTCGCCGGTCACCGACTTGATGACGTCGGGACCCGTGACAAACATGTAGGACTCTTCGGTGGCGACCACGACGTCGGTGTTGATCGGCGCGTACACCGCTCCACCGGCGCACTTGCCGAGAATCACCGAGATCTGAGGGCACAGTCCCGACAACGGCTCCTGGCGCGACCCCATATTGGCGTACCACGCCAGCGAGGAGACTGCGTCCTGGATTCGAGCTCCACCGGAATCGTTGATACCGACGACCGGGCAACCCACCTTGAGCGCAAAGTCGTTGACAGCCGCGACCTTACGGCCGAACATCTCGCCCGCAGCACCGCCGAACACGGTCTGATCGTGTGCGAACACGGCGACGGGACGCCCGTCGACCGTTCCGTGGCCGGTCATGACGCCGTCGCTGTACGGGTTACCTTCACCCGCCATCTTGACCAAGGCGCCGATCTCGATGAAACTGCCCGGATCGAGCAGCATGTCGATGCGCTGGCGCGGCGTGCTGTGGCCGGCGGCGTCACGCTTGGCAATGGCCCGGGCCGAGCCGGGTTCCTTTGCCTGTTCCAGCTTTTCGCGGAGTTCAGCAAGCTTCTCCGCGGTGGTCGTCGTCACTTCTGAACTCCGGTTTCCGCTGTCTCGATCTGGGCCAGCTTTTTGGTGAGGTCTGCCGCAACCTTCGCGATGTACGGCTCGTCGACGATCTGCAGGTGGTCCCCGCCGATGTAGACGACCTCGAGGTTCTTCACGTAGCTGCCCCAACCGCCGTCTGCCTTACGCGTCTTGAACGCAGGCTCGAGGGTCATGAGTTCATCGTGATACTTGTCCGCCATGTAGATCACGACGTCGCCGTCGTAGTTCTTGAAATCGGCAGTCTGGATGGCGCGATTGTCCAGGAACGATGTCCGCTGGTGCTCGATGATGCCGCCGGGAATCTTGACGCCGCTCATCTTGATCATGTCCATCAGGAACTGCATCTGGTCTTCATCGGATTCGATCTCGGCCAGAACATCCACGGGCAGTGGAACATCCAGGTTGTAGGTGCGCTTCGCGAAGGCTCCGTACCGCTCCCAACGCTTGCGGCGCTCCTCCGTGGTGTCGGGGACGTCCTCGCCGGCCATGACAGTGTCGAGCATCCCGACCACCCGCACGTCAGCACCCTGCTCCCGCAGAATGGTTGCAACCGCATAGGCCAGCACGCCACCGAGCGACCAGCCACACAGCACGTACGGTCCGTCGCCCTGAATTTCACGGAGCAACGGAATGTACTCTTCTGCACGCTTTTCGATAGCACCTTCGGCTCGCTCGAAACCGTACATCGGCGTACCGGCAGGCAACCGCTTGAGCAACGGTTCGTACGCGACGGTCGATCCACCGGCGGGGTGGAATACGAATACCGGTACGGCAGTGGACCCTTCGGGGCGGCCACGCAAGACGCGTACGACGCCGTCGATCTTGCCCGCGTCCTCGAGGTACTGACGCACGACGTCGGCAAGCTCTTCGATCGTGGCGGAATTACGGACGTCGTCTACGGTAACTTCGCCGCCGGCACGCTCGGAAAGGCGAACCGCCAACTTCCCGGCCATTTCGTCGTCGACAACCGGCAGGGTGTTGAAGATGCCCTTGGCCGACTTACCGGTGACTACGGCCCACGTCGCAAACGTCAAGCGCTCGGCCGCATCTCGCGGCGGAACATCGGATCCCGCATCGTCGGCAGTACCCGCACGCGACGGATCAGACGGAACCGGAGCAGTAGGAGCATCGGCAACCGGCGCCGGCATCTCAGCCAACGGTTCCACCGACACGGCTTCGTCGTCAGCAGCATCTGCAGCCAACTTCTCGGCCGCCTGCTTGTCCGCCATCTCCTGAACTTCTTCGCGGTTCTCGATCGCGTAGCGCAGGTACTTGTTGACCTCGAGCAGGCTTGCATCCTTGACGGCCTGCAACTGCAACTGCGGAATGTCGAACTCGTACTCGACGCGGTTCTTGATACGCATCGCCATCAGCGAGTCCAAGCCCAGTTCGATGAGCGGAACCTCGGCCGGCAGATCCTCCGGCGAGTACCCCATCGATTCGGCGACAACGATCTTGAGGCGATCGTCGAGGCTCTGCGAACCGTTGGGATCCCACTTGTCTCCGGCGTCTTCGACGACCTCGGTCAAGGCTTCCATCGCGCCCGTGGACCGCACCGGTACGGCTACGACAAGTTCCGGCAAAGCCTCACCCGCGGTGACGACGGCGTCGAGCAGCAACCGGAAGTTGCCACCTTCACGTGCATGCACCTGCAACGACGCACCACCGGGATGCGGGTTCAACGTGGTGGTCAACGTTGAAGCAGCAGCGATATCGCCCTGTGGAACAGCTGCGGTAAGCGTCACGTCCGAAAGGACCTGCGCGGCAGCGGCAGTCACGAGAGCATTCAGATCACCGGCAACTGCGGCGTCGACCTCCCACACGTGGCGGCCGTCAGGCAGTGCAACGTGCGAACCCGGAACGCGGGATGCCCCACCGGCACTGACACGAATGTCGAGCCAGTACGGCTTACGCAGGAAAGCGGTACGCGGCAAGACCGCGAATTCGCCTGCCGGAAGCAGAGACTCGAGATTCACGGCGTGACCGTGCACGTAGAGCTGAGCCAAAGCCGCCAGAACGCCGGCCGGCTCGTCTTCTTTACGCTTGAGCGTCTGGATGAGCGCCATGTCGTGCAGACCGGCATCAAATGCCGTCGCAGCCACCGACATCAATGTCACCGGGTTGGGAGCGAGCTCCACAAACGTGGTGTGCCCGTTGGCAACTGCAAGCCGTACGGCGTTGGTGAAGTAAACGCTGTGGCGCAGACCCTTGACCCAGTACGCCTCCTGATGGATCGGCTCGTGGCCGGCCCGGTAGAAGGTTTCCTTGTCGACGGACGAGTAGACACCCAGCTTCAACGTGCCCGGTTCGATACCGGCCAACTCGGCAGCGAGTTCGCCGAGCAGCGGATCAACCTGCGACGTATGGCTTGCGCCCTTGGTCTGCAGGACGCGAGCCATCTTTCCGTCGGCCTCGGCTGCGGCAACGATCGCTTCGATGTCAGGCTGCGGTCCACCGATCACCGTGTGCGTCGGAGCTGCGTAGACGCACACCTCGAGCTTGGGGTACGTGGGAAGCAGTGCTTCGATCTCGGATGCACTGTACTCGAGGAGAGCCATCAGGCGGATGTCATCGCCGACCAAGCCGCTCTCGGCCTCACCCATCAGACGTGAACGCGAACAGATAACGCGCACAGCATCTTCGAGGTTCAAGCCACCTGAAATATAGGCCGCGGCAGCCTCGCCCATCGAGTGGGGAACAACCGCTTCGGCGTCGGCGCCGTGATGACGCAGCAGTGCCGCCAAACCGACCTGGATGGTGAAGATAGCTACCTGAGCAGTTTCGACGTTGTACTCGAGCGAATCGTCGAGGAACATCTCGGCCACCGAGTAACCGGCTTCGTCCTGGATCAGCGCATCGACCTCGTCGACGGCTGCCTTGAACACCGAATTTTCCGTGTACAGCTGCTTGGCCATTTTGCGATGCTGCGAGCCGAAGCCCGAGAACACCCACACCGCGCCCTTGGGCGACGGCGAATCAGCCGAAAATACTCCGGGAGCAGGCTTTGCGGCGGCAATGGCACGCAATGCGCTGATTGCCTCGGAACGAGTCGTGGCAACGACAGCCGCACGCGAGCGACCGTGGTTGCGACGCGAGAGTGCGCGCGCAACATCGGCAAGCGGCGTCGTGCTGCCGGCCTCGGTTTCGAGCCAGTCGGCCAGATCCGCAGCGGCGCGGCGGCGACGCGACGGCAGTGCGCCGGAAACTGCGAGCACAACGGCCTGGTCCGCGGCGGCGTCGGCCGGAATCCCCATCGACTCGGCAGCCTCGGCAAGAACACCGGCGGCTTCCGTCTCGACATCGAGATCCGCGTCGGCGGTAGCAGGCACGTATTCACGAACAACGACGTGCGCATTGGTTCCACCGAAACCGAATCCGGAAACACCCGCAACAGCCTTGCCGGTGTACCGCGGCCAGTCCGTCGTCTCCGACGTCACCTGAAGGTGAGCCTTGTCGAAATCGATGTGCGGGTTGGGGCCCAGGTAGTTGATGGTCGCAGGAATCTTGTTTTCCTGCATCGCCAGGACGACCTTGATCAGGCCGGCAGCACCGGCTGCGGCCTCGAGGTGTCCGAAGTTGGTTTTTGCGCTACCGAGCAGTGCCGGCTTGTCGTCGTCGCGACCTCGACCTACTACGCGGCTGAGAGCGTCGGCCTCGATGGGATCCCCGAGATCGGTGCCCGTGCCGTGCGCCTCGATGTAGTCGACGGTGCTCGGCAGGATGCCGGCGTCGCGGTAAGCGAAGCGCAACACGTCGGCCTGAGCATCGGGGTTGGGAGCGAGGAGACCGTTGGAGCGGCCGTCCTGGTTGATGGCTGTTCCGGCGATCACTGCCAGGATGGAATCGCCGTCACGCTCGGCGTCCTCCACACGCTTGAGCGCAACCAGTCCGCCGCCTTCGGAACGCACGATGCCCTCGGCCTCAGCCGAGAACGCGCGCAGTTTGCCGTCGGGTGCGAGCATGCCGATCTGATCGAAACCGAGGGTTCCGGCCGGAGCCAGCAGCATGTTGATACCACCGGCAAGAGCGATATCGGAGTCGCCGCTACGCAGCGAGCGCACCGCCTCGTGCACCGCGACCAGCGAGGACGAGCACGCGGTGTCCAGGGCAATGGACGGTCCGCGAAAATCGAAGAAGTACGAGACCCGGTTCGCGATGACAGCCGTCGACGTACCGGTCAATGCGTACGGATGCGCATTCGGATCGCTGACAGCGAGCAGCTGGTAATCGTTGGCGGAACTGCCGATGAAGACACCGACCTGCTTGCCCTTGAGTCCGCTGGCGGGGATGCGCGCATGCTCGAGCGCTTCCCACGCCAATTCGAGTGCGAGACGTTGCTGCGGATCGACGTTGACAACCTCGAGCGGAGACATCGCGAAGAACTCCGCGTCGAATCCCTTGACGTCGTCGAGGTAACCGCCCTTGGTGTGAGCCTTCTCGATCGCCGCCTTGATCGCGGGATCGGACATGAACTCGACCCAACGATCCTCAGGCAGGTCGCTGATGCCGTCGCGGCCCGCGGCGAGCATGTCCCACATATCCGAGGGGGTGTGCCCGGCGCCGGGGAAACGCGTCGACATGCCGACGATCGCGATGTCATGAGCATCCGTCGCGGCACCTGACGCGTAGTACGACGCGTCAATAGTCTCCTCGGGCGCTTCGGGCTCACCCTCGATGATCCGGGTAGCCAGCGAGGCGATGGTCGGATGTTGATACGCAACCGTCGCGGTCAGCGTGATGCCGAGCAGATCTTCGATGTCGCCGCTCAAGGCAACCGCATCGCGAGATGCGAGCCCGAACTCTTCCATCGGCCGATCGTCGGTGATCAATGCCACGGGCTGACCCGTAGCGTTGGCAATCCAGTTGCGCAGCCACTCACGTAGCTGCGAAACACTCATGTCGACGCCGTTCACGCTGGAGTCGACTGTATTGCCCTGCGTACCATCTTGTTCAACCATCAACTCACCAAGCTACCGATCATGAAGGGAATGTTCCTCAAACGCTATCGGGGAATGCAGATTGCTGATAGCCACCACGCAGCGTTCCCTCGATGTAGCTTGCCTTGCACGCACGCCGAGCGATCTTGCCGCTGGATGTACGGGGAATGGAACCGGCCGGAACCAGCAGAATGTCGCGTGCCGTCACACCGTGACGAGACGCAATCGCGGCCCGGACGGTATCGGCGATCGGCTGCGGATCAGCCTTACCGGCACCCGGCGCACGCTCGGCGACGATGACCAACTGCTCCGACGCATCGTCGTCGTCGAACGTCAGACCCGAATGGGAGTTCGCGAACACGACGGGCGGCAACTGGTTAGCCGGAACAGCGAAGGCCGCGACAAATCCCGGACGTAGAGCCGGGCTTGCTTCCTGTGCCGAAACCTCGATGTCCTGCGGGTAGTGATTGCGGCCGTCGACGATCACAAGATCCTTGACGCGTCCGGTGATGTACAGCTCGCCGTCGACGTAGACGCCGAAGTCGCCGGTACGCATCCAGTTGGCGTCCATCGGCAGGTCTTCGGTGTGGCTGTCTTCGGGCAGACGGTTGGTCAGCTTGTTGTGGAAGGTCTCGGCGGTCTCGTCGGGACGTCCCCAGTAGCCGATGCCGATGTTCTCGCCGTGCAACCAGATCTCGCCGACGTAATTGTCGGGAACCTCGGTCGCAGTTTCGGGATCGACGATGGCAGCCCACTGGCTACGCGAGACGTATCCACACGAAACCTGCGCGATCGCATTTTCTGCGTTCTGATCGACGATGACCATGCGGCCCTTGTTGAGCTCGGCGCGGTCGACGTAGATGACCTTGGCCTCGTCGGAATGCTTGGTCGAGGACACGAACAGCGTCGCCTCGGCCATTCCGTACGACGGCTTGATCGCTGTCTTGGGCAGACCGTAGGGCCCGAAGGCTTCGTTGAACTTGCGCATCGACGACGTCGTGACCGGCTCACTGCCGTTGATCAGACCGATGACGTTGCTCAGGTCCAGTTTCTCGCCGTCCTTGGGCAGACCGCGCGCAGCAGCATGCTCGAAGGCGAAGTTGGGGGCAGCCGCGAATGTGCCGGCATCGTCCGAAGCGGCTGCGAGTTCCTTGATCCAGCGGTACGGCCGCTGGACGAACGCCCGCGGGCTCATGATGGTGATGTACTTGCCACCGAACGCAGGCAGGATGACCGTGAGCAGACCCATGTCGTGAAACAGGGGCAGCCAGGTGACGCCGCGTGAATCCTCGGTGAGTTCGAGAGAGTCGACCATCTGCAGGGCATTGGTTCCGACAGCGCGGTGTGTGATCTCCACACCGGCGGGAACTCGCGTCGAACCCGACGTGTACTGGAGGTAGGCGATGTCGTCGAAACCGATGTCGGGGCGAACCCACGTATCACCGACGGTGTCGGGAATGGCGTCGACGGCGATGATGCGGGGACGTTCCGCAGCCGGCAGCGACCGGAAGAGCGCACGGACACCGGCGGCCGACGACGCGGCCGTCAGGATGGCCGTCGGCTTGCAGTCACCGAGGACTGCGTGCAGGCGATCGGAGTGACCGGGCTCGTCGGGATCGAAAAGCGGAACGGCAATGGAACCGGCCTGAATGGCCGCGAAGAACGAAACTACATAGTCCAGGCCCTGGGGCGCCAGAATCGCCACTCGGTCGCCGCGCTTGGTGACCTGCTGCAGACGCGCAGCAACAGCGCGCAGACGTACACCGAACTGGTGCCACGTCAACTCCTGCGCTTCGCCGTCACGCTCACGTGAGTAATCGATGTAGCGGTACGCAAGCTCGTCCGCGTTGACACGCGAGTGTTGCTCGACATAATCGACCAGAGTAAAGCCTTCTTTAAGGCGAATCCGGCCCTTCTCGTCGAGAAAACCATCGAACAGCGCGTTCATTCCATCTCCTCCGAAGCGATCACACAAGCATATTTGGTCATGCTTGCGCCCCAGACTTCCTTCGCTCTCTCGGGTATATCTTCGATCAATCCAATCGCACTACGTGCGCAACTCACCTGAATCACTTCATCGATCCCAAACCATCGATATGTTACAGATCCGCATCGTCCGCATCGCCGGTGCACTCGATCCACCTCGGCGAAGCGTGAAAACCCCGATCGCGAGCCGTGATCATGACCACCTCGTAGCCGGCTGTGAACCGGGGTACGCGGCGCGCCGGGCGGCCGTCGGTGAACTCATGTATCGCTTCTCCTGTGTCGAACGGATCGCGTCTGTCGGACAGACGTGCGTGGTCGAGTGACTCCGGCGTATCGAACCTACTCGTGAGTCACCTACGTGACAGCACTTTAGAGGACAAGTCGGATCATTTCTGCATTTCACCTGCGACCAATCCAGCGGCATCAACTGTGCGGTGGAGTCGGTGCAGCATTTATCTTGTCAGCCGCCCACTGTGCCATCCATTGGGTGGCCGTCGTGCCATCCGGATCGACTTGGAATGAGTTGTACAGGGCATGCACAGGATTGTTGTAGTACTCCAACAGGCGAGGCAGGGAAGTCAGCAGGTTTCCCGGGTTCAATGCCGCCGGCGGAGCGTCACAGATTCCGTCGCTGGGCGCGCAGATCTGATAAGTCCGATCGTCGAGTTTCCCGAACCCACCTTCGCGGGCACCGGTCATCGTGAGACCCGGCAGCTTCAGCCCGTTCAAGGACAGTTCTGCACCTACTCCGGCAACGCTGGGGCCAACGGTGATTCCATGGGCCGGATCACGACGCCCGTCGGCAATCAGCCCGACTCCCAGAACCAGATCTGCCGGCACTGCGCCCGTCCCGTTGCCGATATCGGCGGCAACATCTCCGGCAATGACAGCACCCTGCGAAAAGCCGGTCAGCAGATAGCTCGTCAGCGGACATTCAGCGTGACGCTTTACCAGAAAATCGTTGGTAGCAGCAGTTCCCGCAGCCCGGCTGTTGTTGTACGACTGCTGTCCGTCCGGAGGAAACGCAACCGGATTGGAGAACTGCGCGACGTACGGAACGGTGTAGACGTCAGCGCGTGACGGATCGAACTGACCCTGCAACGGCCTGGTGACGTTGAGCATCAACGACGCCGGATTAGCCGTCGGGTTGTACGGATCATCCGTGGCGCTGGATTCCCATGTTCCCGGGATGGCAACTACCTGGACATCGGTACAGTTGGCCGGCTGCGTCGTCGGCTTTTCCGGACCCGGCGGCAACGGCACCGGGGACGGAACGCGACCGGCAAGGATGTACCAACCGCCGATCACGACGGCAGCAACCACCAGAATGATCAGCAGCGGGATCAGACAACCCCGCCGCTTTCCGCCTCGCGCCATCATCTACTTGCAGAAAGTGGCGTTGGCGACGTCGATGTAGATCTGCGCGTTCGCTGTGGCCTGCTCGGGTGTGATCGCGGTGCCGTCCGGAGCCGCGGAGCCCACAACAGCGGTGACCAGTGCCAAGACCTCGGCGTCGGAGGTGCCCTGAACGTTGGCAGCGCAGATGTAGTTGGCGGTGTTGACGGCAATGCTGCCGTCACCCTCCGGAGTAATACCCTTTGCCTTCAGACCGTCGAGGAACGCCTGCGCTTTGGGGCTGACCTCCACGTTTGTCGGACCCGGGAAACCTTCGATGCTCTGGGGCTGCTCCGGCGGTGCCGTAGCTGCCGCTCCGGGGCTGGTGGGCGGCGCTGAGACCGTCGTAGTCGTGGACGCCGAAGCTGAACTGCTCGGGGCGGCCGAAGAAGAAGACGCCACGACGGACGATGTCACCGGAGTGGATGTGACGGTCGAATCGTCACTGCCACAGGCGACCAGTAGGCCACCGGTGGCGAGCGCCAGAGATCCCACCGCGATCGCGCGCGCAAACGTGTTTCGGTTACCCGAGAAAAGCGACATCAATGTCCATCCTTGCCTTCAGTCGAAAGTCCATCATCAGGTTACGCAACGCACGACGGGCGAGCACCGATCAGTGATCGGGCCCGCCCGTCGTGCGGTACGTGTCGTACGTATCGAGCAGTTCTACTGGTGAACTTCGGTCTTGTCGCCGATCACCGTGATCCAGCCGAACTGGAAGTTCTGCTGAACTCCGCCGGGGATGTCGAACTTGTCACTGATCGGGAATCCGATCTTGCCGGCTTCGTAGCCGACGCTCTTCCAGCCGTCGAAAATCGGTCCGTTGGCGACGGTCCAGGCACCAGATGCGGGGCTCCAGTAGATGTTGCCGCCGTCGAACTCGGTGAAGCGGCCGTTGTCCTTGACCACACCTTCATTGGACTTGGGGAAGCCGAGCCATCCGCCTTCCCAGCCCTGTTCGCCGTACTTGGCCATGATCATGCCCATGACCGCGTAGGTGCCGTTGTCGCTGTTGTACATCGCTCCGATTTCGAAGCCCTGCACGTTGCCGGCCTTGCCGGGAGTCGCGATCGCGGCAGCAACCGGGTAGCCGAGCGGGCCACCTTCCCATCCCTGCCGGGACCATTCGTCCAAGATCGGTCCGCTCACTGCATGCGCGCCGGTCTGCGGGGTCCAGTAGATGGAACCCTTCTGGAAGTGGTTGTAGCGTCCACGTCCGTCGGGCGTTCCCAGTTCCGGGGTGGTCGGGAAGCCGAGCGGGCCGGCTGCTGCACCGTTGTTCATGTATTCGCCGGCAATGCGGCCGGCAACAGGATTGGCACCGGTACCCGAGGTCCAGTAGATGCGGCCGTTACGGAAGTCCTGAGCAAGGCCACCGGCGACGCTGTACTCGGACGTGACACAGTCACCGATCCAGGTGTTTGCCGCTGCTGTTGCACCGATCGCACCGGAAGCGCCGCAGAGAGGCTTCTCTACATCGGTACCGATTGCGTTGGCGAGCTGCGGCCACAGCTGATGAAGCTCGAACTGCCAGTACGGCCACGAGTGCGTGCCGGACGGACGGTAGTTGATCTGGGCGGGAATGCCGAGGGTGTTGAGCTTGGTCGCAAATGTCTGCGACGTCAGTCGAGCCAGAATTTCGAGGCCCATGCCGGCGTAATTGGTGCTGACGCCGGGAACCAGAGACGGCTGGTCGTACGGACCGGTGGTACCGCTACCACTGGAGACGTACAGGCTGACGCCCTTGAGCTTGTCTGCGATCGAGTACGGATCGTGAGCAGCCCACGCGGGGTTGGACGGCGGGCCCCACATAGCGGTGGAGTCGAATTGTCCGGCGTCGTTCATCGCGTAGCCGATTGCCTGGGGCATACCGAGCGAAGTCGTCGTCAGGATTCCGGACAGCGACGCTGCGAACTTGAAGAAGCCTGGGTTACGTGCGGTGAGGGCCATCGCAGCCGTGCCACCCATGGAGAGTCCGACGACGCCACGAGTCTGCGTGGTTCGCCAGTCGTTCTCGAGAATGGACGGCAGTTCCTTCGTCAGGAATGTTTCCCACTGGTAGAAGACGCCGTTGTCGGGCTTGAGCCAGTCGGCGTAGAAGCTGGACTGACCGCCCACGGGAAGAATCACGTTGACGTTCTTGTCCGCGTAGAACGATTCTGCGTCGGTTTCGGCGGTCCAACCGTTCTCGATGTCGGTGGCGCGAAGGCCGTCGAGCATCCAGACGGAGGGGAAGGACGCCGTCGGAGTCACATTCCAGTCACGGGCCAGGAGAACCTGAACCTGAATCGGAATGCCCATCGACGGAGAGTTGATCCACAGTGCGACGCGACGCTCGCTGAGCCACTCGACCTTGCCGACAGTCGCGCCGCCCTGGTTCTGGGTCGCGACCGGTGCGGTGAGCGCCGGGACGGGGGCAGCGGTGGCGGTGCCTGCAGTCGTCAGACCTGCCGCGATCGGCAGGACCAGCAGAGCTGCCAGCGTTCCGACGACCTTCGATCGATAAGTCCCGTGGGACCGACGACGGTCCGCCCTGGCAAGGCCTACTCGCATGAGTTCACTCTCTTTCCTTACGTCCGGTCTTGATCGTCGGGCTTGATCATCGAGGCAAATAAGCATCGGTGCGCCAGTTCAGCGGCCGGACCCCAGTCGAAACTCTTTCTACACGCAAAGGAGTCACGCGCGGGGTCGGCGCGCTGTTACTGATGGTGCAATTGTTACCGAAGTCTAGGTTTACGTCATTCCTTGAACGCACAAGTGCCGCTCCGATCTCCTTTTCAGGAGTCCGAAACGGCACTGGTGAAGTGACTAAGTCACGATTACCGAGCGTTCATGGTGTCGAGAATCTGATTGCGGGCATTGAACAGTTCCGCAGACCAGTAGGCCCACATGTGGGTTCCGTTGGACGGGAAATTGTAGGTGGCCGGAATGCCGAGCGTGTTCATCCGGACCTGGAATGCGCGGGTGTTGGCCAGTGCAATTGCCTCGAGGCCCATCGCGTTGGCGGTGTTGTAGTAGCCGATAACGCCCTTGGGCTGATCGTACTGTCCGGGCAGACCGCTGGATGCCGAGATGTACATCGACAGGCCCTTCAGGCGCGGAGCGAAGACGAACGGGTCGTTACGCAGCCAAGCCGGGCTCCACGGGGGTCCCCACATGGAGTCGACGTTGAAACGGCCCGAGTCGAGCATTGCGACGCGGATGGCTTCACGCATTCCGGGAGCCGAGATGTTCAGGTAGCCCGACAGCGAGCCTGCGAACTTGAACTGATCGCGGTGGTAAGCGGCGAGAGTCAGTGCAGCACTGCCACCCATCGACAGGCCGAGAACGGCGTTGTTGTTGGGCGAGACACCGTAGTTCGCGAGGAAGTTCGGGAGCTCTTCCGTGAGGAAGGTTTCCCACTTGTAGGTCATCTCTTGACCGTTGAAGTTCGAGGGCGCGTACCAGTCGCTGTAGAAGCTGGACTGTCCGCCGACGGGCATCACCAGGGTGATGTTGTCGCCGCGGTACTGCTCGAGCGCGTTGGTCTCGAAGCTCCACGCGTTGGCGTCGTCACGAGCACGAAGGCCGTCGAGCAAGTAGAGAGCTGCGTTTCCGCCGCGTGCGGCCCACTGGACCTGCACCTTGATGTTGCCCATGGTGGAGGGAACCCAGAGTTCCTCGAATCCACCCCACGGGGCGGAGTGCGCGGGAGCGGGAGCAGCGGTAGCAACAGCGCTACCGGCGACGCCTGCGGCGAGGGGAAGCACAAGTGCTGCGGCACCGATTGCAAGTGCTCGGTGCTTGAGGCGCTGCGATAGCCCCGTTCTGGCAAAACGCATGAATACTGCTCTCTCTCTTCGTCTGCGGCACCACTCCGGGAGGAGAGATACCGACGGATTCCGTCGGGGAACAGGCTTTTCCGTCAGCCCCGACAATCTGGGCTGACGGCGGACCTCGTTCCAAGTCACACTGCGCTCGGTGGACCTTATGTCACAGGTTCCTGTGTGACAAATGGATCTCGGCAACCGAGCCGTTCTTCCCTAGCACTCACCGGAGTATTTCGGGTAGGTGAATCGTCTTCGAATACATCGACGCCGATCAGCGCGGTGTTACAGGATCGCAACACTCGCACCGAAGTTGCACAGTGATACGCATCACTTTGCCGGCTCCGGCGGCACTAAACCACACCGCTGCAATTCATAGGCCGGCACCCGATCGAAGCGATATTTCGCGAGATCGAATGCCTGCCGGAAGTTCTGCTTGAACCTCGGCCAGGTGAGCTCACTACGATACGACGTGAGCAATTCCTGGGTTTCGGGACAGGTCAGCGCAAGTTTTGCATCCGCAACCCAATCCTCGTCGAGGAAGTACGGCAGCCACGGACGGACGTCCACCATTCCCGTATCGACTACTACCCAGTCCGCGTACAGGTTCTTGTCGTGACCGATTCGACCGTCTTCGAGTCTTTCGGTGTGTGCGGCGAGCGGGTACGCCAACCCCATCTGATCGAGGACTCGAACATCGAGTCCGACGTTCATGCTCGTCATACCGAGGTTGAGGAAGAAGACGACGTGCTCGGCAGGTTCATCGATCGGCCCGGGCGGGGGGACAACGAACCACGAGTCGTAACTCGGGCCGGAGATGAGCAGCCCACCCTCGGGCGTCGCTGCGATGGTTTCGACCATCGCTCGCATCCGCGGGTAGTCGAGGTAGTCCTCGGCCCGGATCGGATGCGCGTGGCCGGTATTGAGGGCGTAGAACGCGCGCTCGTCGACGATGCCCGAGCGTCCGACGACGGATCCTTCGGGCATGCCCGTCGTATTGGCCGCGAAGAATGCCCACACGACCGTCCCGACCCACAGCAGGGCCGAGATACCGAACACTGCACTGTCCCGGTTGCGTCCGAATGCCGCGCGAGCCGGAACCCGCAGCGGTATGACGGCCACCGGAACAAGCAGGCAGAACAGCACGGGAAGCAGAACGCGTCCGTGCATGAAGTCGCCGCCGACGCGGAGCGAGTAAAGGCCCAGGATCAGGCCGCTGCCGAGCATGAAAGCGACGACGGCGCGTGGAGTGCGCAACCACGCCTGCAACCGAAGCCAACGCGACCTCGCAGGCCCGTCAGCGGCTTCAGGTGCTTCAGGCTTGCGCCGGGTTCGGCCCGACATGAGAAAGAACAGCGCGCCGACCAACAGGAACAGCAGCGGCAGCCACAGAAGATACGGTCCGACGAGGTTCCACAGGTACGCGAAGCCCTGTGACCACTTGGCGCCGCCGGCATCTTTCGATACCGCGGTGTTGGGGTAGGGAAGCCCGTAGTAGCCCATCCGCCAGATTTGATACGCAACCGGAGTCAATCCCGCGACAACCACGATCATCGCGCGAACTTTCCACGTCAGAGACGCGGAGGCGACGATCATCATCAGCGCGAGCGCCCCGGGAATCGCCATCTCCGGGCGCACGAGGGGTCCGAGTCCGGCGACAAACGAAAGAACCAGAATCGACGACGTCGACGGAACAGATGCTGTTGCCCACCGCACCAGGAGCAGCCACAGCAGGGCGATCCAGAAAATCACCAGGCAGGTCTCGAGTCCGGACGTCGCAAAATCTCGGGCGGGCGGGACTGCGATGTAGACGAGCACTCCGGCCGGAACCAGCAGAATAGTTCCACCGGTGGTGGGTCGAATTCCGCGATAGAGGCGGCCGGTTCCGAGCATCGCCAGAACGACGGCGGCGGTCGAGAGCACCAATGCGATTGTCAGAACAACATATTCGAGGCGGATCTGCGTCAGCCAACCGAACGCGTAGACGATGTACGTCCACGCGGTACTCGTGTTCGCTTCGACTCGCTCCCCCGCATTGAAGACGGGACCGTTGCCCGCGAGCAGGTTGCGCACCGTTCGCAGGACGATGAGTCCGTCGTCGGCGATCCAGCGACGCTCCCACGCTCCCCAGAACATGAGGACAGCAGCAAGCACCACCCCGCCGAGGAATACTCCCCGACTCGAGGTGGTGCGCGGTGCCGCGTTGTCGGCGACCGGGTCGGCGTTGGTTGCCGACTCAGACGAGGTAAACAGCGACACCCACTACTCCGATCCACGCAATTGCGAGGAATTGCAGCACCCGGTCTCCGAGCGCGATTTCCTCAGGCTCACCGGCTTCGCCGCCGTCGACGTCCACCGCGTAACGAAGCACGGCGACAACAAACGGGACCATCGAGATGGCGTACCAGTTGGTGCCCTTGAACGCGTCCTGTTGGAAGGCCCACAAGCCGTAGCAGAGCACCAACGCCGTTGCGGCCATCGTCCACACGAACCGCAGGTAGGTCATGGTGTAGCTCTCGAGCGACTTGCGGATCTTGGCGCCCGTACGTTCAGCCAGTTTCAGTTCGGCGTACCGCTTTCCGGCTGCCATGAAGAGCGAACCGAATGCCATCATCAGCAGGAACCACTGTGAAAGTTCGATCCCGGCTGCCACGCCGCCGGCGATAGCCCGCAGCAGGAATCCGGACGACACGATGCAGATGTCGATGACGGCCTGATGCTTCAAGCCGAAGCAGTAGGCGAGCTGAACGGCAATGTAGATGCCCATGACCACAGCGAGCTGCCAATTGGCCACGAATGACAGCGCAATCGAACCGGTCAGCAGCACCAGTGCCATCGCGTAGGCGATGTTGACGGGCAGAACTCCGGCCGCGATGGGACGGAAACGCTTGGTCGGGTGCGCGCGATCGGCTTCGACGTCCATCGCGTCGTTCACCAGGTAGATGCCCGATGCCGCCATGCAGAACACGACGAATGCCAAGGCGACGGGCAGCAGCACGTCGGTCTCGGTGGCTGTACCGGCCGCGATGGGCGCTGCCAGTACAAGAACGTTCTTGACCCACTGACGTGGGCGGAGCGCCTTGACGATGCCGGCGGGCAGGGACTTAGGGGGTCCGCTGACCGTGGTCGCTTCCTCGCTCATTTTTCTCCAAATTTCTGTTCGACCTTGCGCACTACCGCCGCGGATGCGGCGCCCAGTGCCGCACCGGCGAGCACGTCGGTCGGGTAATGAACTCCCAGAACCAGACGCGAGAGCATCATCGGGGGCACCAGCAACGCCGGTAAGGGTAGCCCGGTGAGGCGACCGATCAGGACAGCCGCCGCCGCCGTCGAGGTTGCGTGCGAGGACGGGAAGCTCAGCTTGCTCGGCGTCGTGACGTTGACCTGCACCGACGGATCGGACGGTCGTTTGCGTCGTACGACACGCTTGATCACGACGGAAGCAGCGTGCGCGCCGAATGCGCCGACGGCTGCGCCGGCCCATTCGCGTCGACGGGGCTTGTCCACGGCAGCGCCGACGGCTGCGATCGCGATCCAACCGAGGGAGTGCTCACCGAAGTGCGACATCCCGCGCGCAACCTTGACGGCTCCCGGTATCTGTCCGACTGTCGATTGAATTCCGGCCAGGATCTTGACTTCAGGAGATACCGAAGACACGTTCCCACCTTTCCGTGCTGGTCAGAGCAGGAACGGCGTCCTGGTACTGCTTCTTGAGTTCGGGGAACCGAGCGGCGAGTTCACGGCGCAACCGGGTGGCTTCCTTCAACAGTTCGAGTGCCTGCTTCGGGTTGCGCTTGCGGTAGACGACTCCGCGGCCGTCCGCTGTGGTGACGGTAACGCCGTCGACCTGCGAGAGCAGGAACCAGCGGGCGTCGATGGTCGGCACGTTGAGCTGCGGCCGCTCGAGGTGTTCGGGCTTGGCCGGCTTCACGTTGTGGACAGCGGCCCGCAGAACTCGGGTCACCTTCGCGACGGTGGTGAGGGGCAAGCTCACATCTCCGACATCGGCACCCGACGGCAGTGGCAGCGAGGTCGACGACGGCAGTACGACGGCGTCGGAGAATTCCTTGCGCTGAGCGTGGACCTCTCCGAGTGCGGTCGGCAGCATGTTCGCGACGTGTTCCGGGCCGGCGAGGAAGTCCTCGATTGCCTTATTCTGGATCGCGACGGTGGAGTACTCGAGGCACAGCAGGTGCTTGAGAGTTGCCTTCACCGTGTTGATCACGAGACCACGACCGTTGCCGGGCATGTGCAGTGCGGCAACGACGAGACGGTTGCGGAGGTGGAAGTACGCCTGCCAGTCGATGGCGTCGTCCTTGTCGCTCCAGGCCATATGCCAGATTGCGGCGCCCGGAAGCGTGACGGTCGGGTAGCCGGCTTTCTTTGCGCGCAAACCGTATTCGCAGTCGTCCCACTTGATGAAGAGCGGGAGGGGCTGCTTGATTTCTTCGGCGACCTGGCGCGGGATCATGCACATCCACCAGCCGTTGAAGTCGACGTCGATGCGGCGGTGCAGGAGCTTCGATTCGCGCAGCGGCTTCTTCGAGAAGTCGTGGTCGTATTCGACGTTCGGCGCGGCCGTCCACATGAAGATGCCGCGGTTGACCACTTCACCCATCACGTGAAGGTGGCTACGTTCCTGCAGGTTGAGCATCTGTCCACCGACGAGCATCGGCGATTTCGCGAAGCGCGAGAAGGACAGGGCACGCAGGATCGAGTCGGGTTCGATCTCGATGTCGTCGTCCATGAACAGGATGTGCTGGCACGAAGTGTTCTTGAGCGCTTCGTACATGATGCGGCTGTATCCGCCGGATCCGCCGAGGTTGGGCTGATCATGGATGGCAAGCCGATCACCAAGCGCAGCAGCAGCTTCCGCGAAGCCGGGTTCATCACGAACCTTGCGAGTGCCTTGATCCGGCATGATGACGGCCTTGATCACACTGGATACCAGTGGATCGGACGCCAGTGCGGCAAGCGCCTTCACGGCGTCCGTCGGGCGGTTGAACGTCGGAATGCCAACGGCGACAGTCGCTTCGCCGGGAGCTTCGATAGGCGCAAACCAGCCGCCACTTTCGAGGACGACGGCCGAGTCGGTGGTGATATCGAACCAGATCCAGCCACCGTCTTCGAAGGGGGCGAGATCGACATCGAATTCCAGAGCGGAATCACCGTCGGCAAATTCCTTGCCCTCCACGTGAATTCGCGAGGAATCGGCCTTGGAGCGGTAGATGTCGACGCGTCCGTGACCGGACAGTTCGAGACGCAGGACCACCGATTTCAGGATGGACCAGCGTCGCCAATAGCTGGCGGGGAATGCGTTGAAGTAGGTGGCAAACGAAACCTCGGTCTCGGCGCCGAGGGCGACCGAGGTGCGTGAGGTGGAGTGCGCCCGGCGACTGTTGCTCCAGGACTCTTCCAAGTACAGGGTGCGGACGTCGAGAGGTTCGCCGGCTCGCGGCAGGATGATCCGCTGAAGCAGGGACTTGCCGAGGTAGCTCACCTCGTCGCCGTTGACGGCTTCTTCGCCGTCGAGTAGATGACGCGCGTTCATTCGCTCTCCCCTGCCAATTCCGCACCCGATTCCAGATGCGGACGCAGGGTGTTCTCGAACATGGTCAGCGCACTGGCGATGGCCATGTGCATGTCCAGGTACTGGTAGGTGCCCAGGCGGCCGCCGAACAGCACCTTGTTGTCGGCGGTTTCCTTCTTGGCGCGCGAGCGGTACGCGGTGACCTTGTCGCGATCCTCGGGCGTGTTGATCGGGTAGTACGGCTCGTCCGTGGACTCCGCGAAGCGGGAGAACTCGCGCATGATCACGGTCTTGTCCGCCGGGTACTCGCGTTCCGGGTGGAAGTGACGGAACTCGTGGATGCGGGTGAACGGAACGTCTGCGTCGTTGTAGTTCATGACCGGGGTGCCCTGGAAGTCGCCGACGGGCAGAACTTCGGTCTCGAAGTCGAGGGTGCGCCAGCCCAGTTCACCTTCGGAGTAGTCGAAGTAGCGATCCAACGGACCGGTGTAGATGACGGGCGCGTCGGGGTTTGCGCTGCGCAGTTCGTCACGGACGTCGAAGTAGTCGGTGTCGAGGCGGATCTCGATCTTCGGGTCGGTGACCATGTTCTCGAGCCACGCGGTGTAACCGTCGACCGGCAGACCCTCGTAGGTGTCGCTGAAGTAACGGTTGTCGAAGTTGTAGCGAACCGGCAGGCGACTGATGTTGGCTGCGGGCAGTTCGGTGGGATCCGTCTGCCACTGCTTGGCCGTGTAGTCGCGTACAAACGCCTCGTAGAGGGGGCGCCCGATCAGGGAGATCGCCTTTTCCTCGAGGTTGGATGCGTCCTTGCCGTCGATCTCGCTGGACTGCTCGGCGATGAGCGCACGCGCCTCTTCGGGCGTGAAGTAGCGGCCGAAGAACTGCGAGACCAGACCGAGGCCCATGGGGAACTGGTACGCCTGGCCCTTGTGCAGCGCGAAGACGCGGTGCTGGTAGCTCGTGAACTCCGTGAACTGGGTGACGTAGTCCCAGACCTTCTTGTTGGAGGTATGGAACAGGTGAGCACCGTACTTGTGGATCTCGATGCCCGTCTCCGGTTCCGCCTCGGAGTACGCATTACCCCCCAGGTGGTGACGGCGGTCCAGCACCAGCACGCGTTTACCCAGTTGGGTAGCGGCACGCTCGGCGATGGTCAGCCCGAAGAATCCCGAACCGACGACGATGAGGTCGTACTGGGCAGGGGTGGTCTCAGAATTAGCAGCGGTCACGATGAACCAGGGTATCGGACCTGCGAGGCGGGGGGTGTATTAGCAGTAGTGATCACACCTGTCACGGACCCAACCCGCCGGCACACACCGTCTCAGGTATGTACCGGCTCGGGTGTTTTACAGGCTCTTCGCGATGATGCCCTTCATCACTTCGTTGGCACCGGCGTAGATCTTCTGCACGCGGGAGTCCTCGTACATGCGCGCGATCGGGTATTCACGCATGTAGCCGTACCCGCCGTAGAGCTGAACGCACCGGTCGACGATGGCGCACTGCTGCTCGGTGAGCCAGTACTTGACCATCGCGGCGTCGGAGCCGTCCAGTTCGCCCTTGAGGTGATCCTCGATGCAACTGTCGAGGAAAACACGGCAGGTGCGGGTGATGGTCTGGCATTCAGCCAACTCGAAGGCGGTGTTCTGGAACTCGAAGAGGCTGTGCCCGAACGCTTGACGCGCTTTTGTGTAAGCCACGGTCTCTTCGACTGCGCGTTCCATGGTGCCGATGGCCTGCGCGCCGATGATGAGACGTTCCTGCACCAACTGCGCCATCAACTGCCCGAAGCCGAGACCCTCGGACTCGCCCAGGAGATTCGAGACGGGAACGCGTACGTCGGTGAAGGAGAGCTCCGACGTGTCGGCTCCGTGTTGTCCGACCTTGTCCAGGACTCGGCCGACCGCAAAGCCTTCGCAGTCACGCAGGTCGACGATCAGGAGTGAGACGCCCTTGGCACCGGCCTTGGGATCGGTCTTCACGGCGAGGACGATCATGTCGGCACTGCCACCGTTGGTGATGAAGGTCTTGGACCCGTTCACCACGTAGTGGTCGCCGTCCCGGATAGCCGAGGTCGTAATGGCTTTGAGGTCGGACCCGGTGCCGGGTTCGGTCATGCCGATGGCGCCCAGGATCTCGCCCGTCGCCATGCCCGGCAGCCACGCCTGCTTCTGCTCCTCGTTGCCGTATTCGAGCACGTAGTGCGCGACGATTCCGCTGTGTACGGAGTTACCAAGCGCGTAGTCGCCGCAGTATCCCTGCGCCTCGAAGATCGCCAGGTCGTGCGCGAATGTTCCACCGCCCCCGCCGTATTCCTCGGGGATGGAGCAGCACAGGAGTCCGAGCTTGCCGGCTTCGAGCCACACGGAGCGGTCGACGCGATGCTGGCTGTCCCACTGCTCGCGCTTGGCGATCAGTTCACGATCGAAGAATCCGCGGGCCAGTTCGGCTACTGCGGTGATCTCGTCGTCGTACCACGACGGCTTGCGCTTGGTAGCCATGATCAGACTCGCTTCAGCAGTGCTGCGAGTGCCTGGCCGCCGCCGATGCACATGGTGACGATGCCGTATTCGAGGTCGTTGCGAACCATGTCGCGGGCCGCGCGCAGGGTGAGGATGGCTCCGGTGGCTCCGACGGGGTGGCCGAGCGCGATGGCTCCGCCGTACGGGTTGGTCTTCTCGGGGTCGAGGCCGGCGTCACGGATGACGGCGATGGCCTGCGAGGCGAAGGCTTCGTTGACCTCGGCGATTCCGATATCGGCCGGGCTGAGTCCGGTCTGCTCGAACAGCTTCTTCAGGGCCAGGACGGGCGCGTAACCCATCAGAGCCGGGTCCATGGCTGCCGTCGTGACGGCTTCGAGGGTGACCAGTCCGGTCAGTCCGCGCTCGGCAGCGGCGGTGCCGGTGGCGAGTACCAATACGCCGGCGCCATCGTTGATTCCCGACGCGTTGCCGGCGGTGACGGATCCGCCTTCTTCGAAGGCGGGGCGCAGTTTCGCGAGGGTTTCCATCGTGGTGCCAGGCTTGGGGTGCTCGTCTTCGGTGACGGTGACGGAGCGTCGGCCACCGGTTTCGACGGGAGTGATTTCTTCGGCGAAAGCAGCCTTCGCGGCGGCAGTGGATGCGCGACGCTGGGATTCGACGGCAAATTCGTCCTGCTGCTCGCGGCTGACACCGTACTTGCGGGCGACGGCTTCGGCGGTGCGGCCCATGTGGGCGTTACTGAAGGGGTCGGTGAGCATCGCGACGGTGCCGTCGACGAGGCTGCGGTCGCCCAGCTTGTAGCCGGAGCGGGCCGCGAAATCGTAGAACGGCATGCGGGACATGCTCTCGTCGCCGCCCGCGAGGGTGATGGCGGCGCTGCCCCAGCGCATCTGCTGAGCGGCAGACCAGACGGCCTGCAGGCCACTGCCGCAGAGGCGGTTGACGGTGTAGGCGGGAACGTTCTCGGGCAGGCCGGCAGCGATACCGACGCGGCGTGCGTTGTAGGCGTCGGGGCCGACCTGGCCGATGCAGCCCATGACAACCTCGTCGATGTCCTCGGCGGCAACTCCGGCGCGGCTCAGCGCGGCTTTCGCTGCGGTGGCGCCCAGCTCGTGTGCGGGGACGTCTTTGAAGACGCCGCCGAAGCTACCTACCGGGGTACGAGCCCCGTCGACGATGACGATCGGTTCGGGAGTAGTCATGGGTTGTCCTCATCTGCTGTGCGCACGCGCGAAGATTCTTCTGTCCGAGGCCGATACTAGGACATCGAAGTATCTCGCAGATGAGGACGTTCGGTCAGGACGTGGCCGCGGACTCACCTTCGAGTTCGACAGTCTTCTTGTCGTCGTTCCGATAGCGGTAGAGGCCGATTCCCACCAGGATCGCTGCGAGAGCAAGCGAAACCACCATCTGGCTACGGGTGGATTCGAGCACCACCATGCCGACGCAGAGACCCAGAATCGCGACGATCGTGGCGTAGGTCAGGTACGGGAAGAGCCACATCTTCAGTTCCAGTTTCACGCCGGCAGCTTCGAGCTTGCGACGGGTCCGGAGCTGGGAAACAGCAATCACGAGCCAGACGAAGAGCGCGATCGCGCCGGACGAGTTGACCAGGAAGAGGAAAACCTTGTCCGGGGACAGGTAGTTCATGCCGACGGTCAGGAAGCCGACGATGGTCGAGACGAAGACTGCGCGCATGGGGACGCCGGTCTTTTCGATGCGCCTGAGCGACTTGGGAGCGTCGCCACGGCCGGCGAGCGAGAAGATCATGCGGCTCGCGGTGTACAGGCCGGAGTTGAGGCAGGACAGCACGGATGTCAGGACGACGACGTCCATGATGTTGCCGGCGCCGGGGATACCGAACGAGTCCATGACGGCGACGTACGGGCTGAGTGCGACGGAAGCGCTGTCCCAGGGAAGAAGCGTGACGACGACGGCGATGGAGCCGATGTAGAAGATGAGGATTCGCCAGACGACAGACTTGACGGCGGCGCGAACGGCGTGCACCGGGTTGGCCGATTCGCCGGCGGCGATAGTGGCGATCTCGGCTCCGAAGAAGGAGAACACCACCACAAGGACCGCGGCTAACATTGCTCCCGCGCCGTTGGGCAGGAATCCGCCGTGTCCGGTCAGGTTGCTCATTCCGGGCGCTTCGACGCCAGGCATGAGGCCGAGGATCGCAAGGATGCCCATTGCGAGGAACGCGATGATGGCGACGACCTTGATGGACGCGAACCAGAATTCGAACTCACCGAAGGCCTTGACCGAGATGATGTTGGTCAGGGTCAGCACGATCATCAGGATCAGTGCCCAGGTCCATTGCGGAACGCCTGGCACCCAACGGTTCATGATGAGCGCGCCGGCGGTTGCCTCGATGCCGAGGACGATAATCCAGAACCAGGCGTACAGCCAGCCGATGGAGAATCCTGCCCAACGGCCGATGGCCTTGTCCGCGTAGGACGAGAACGATCCGGTTTCCGGCGATGCCGACGCCATCTCGCCGAGCATGCGCATCACGAGGATGACGACCAATCCGGCGAGGGCGTACGAGATGAGGACGCCGGGGCCGGTTTCACGGATTGCGACACCGGAGCCGACGAACAGTCCGGCACCGATGACACCTGCAATGGCGATCATCGACAGATGCCGCTGCTTCAGCGTGTGCTGAAGTGCGGGCTGGTCGGTGCTGGACATCAGGGCTCCTTCTGGATCTGGATCAGTACTTCGAGGTGAATCGGTACTTTGCGGTAGCCAGTGTCGAACCTCGAGCCCCTTCCAGGAAGGCTCCACTTTGTACAAACGTGATCGCAGGCACTACAAAGCGGCGAATTTGGGTGGCAGACTGTACACATGCCGATCACCATCCGTCAGCTTTGCGACACCGAGCTGTTCAGTCTACGCGTGCTGACCGGAAACGATCAACTAAATCGCCCGCTGACCTGGGCACATGCTTCCGAATTGCAAGATCCGACGCCCTTCCTGGACGGCGGTGAACTACTGCTTCTCACGGGGGTGTCACTGCCCACGACAGCGGCAGAAACTACCCGATTCGTCCGGACTCTGGTCGCAGCCGGAATTGCCGGAATTGGATTCGGAACTGGCCTGCACTACGACGAAGTACCGCGAAATCTGATCGACGCGACCTCGCATTTCGACATCCCGTTGATCGAAGTCCCACTGCAAACTCCGTTCATCGCCATCACCAAGGCCGTGTCGCGGGCCCAATCCGACGACGACATGAAGCAACTCCGAAACAACTACCAAAGCCTGCGCCGGCTACTGCAAGCTGCGCTGACGGTCAACGGGACGCGCGCCGTGGTACGCCGCGTCGCGGAACTGATCGGCGGCTGGGCCGGGTTGCTCGACAGCGCGGGCCATATGGTCGAGGTATCGCACGGTCCGGCGATCAGCGGAGTGGAACGCACGGCGTCCGAACGCCAGGCTCGGCCGATGGAGGTCAGCTTTCTCACGAGCGACAACGAAGACGTGATTTCGCATCCACTGTTGACGTCGACCGGCAAGTTGATGGGTTATCTCGTCGCGGGATGTCCGGGTGCGGTCGGGTCCTTGAACCAGGGCATCGTCATCGCCGCGTCTTCACTGCTGACTCTGATGACGACCCGGGCACGTGACGCCCAGTTGACGATGAACCAACTGCGTTCGGTTGCGATGTATCAACTCTTCGAAGGGCAGAACACCCTGGCCCGCGATATTTCCGGGGAACTGTGGGGAGGTTTTCCGGTCGAGCCGTTCCAGGTCTTTCATGTTGCCGGGAGCAGCGGGCTGCTGGAAAGCGTGTCCGTCTCATTGCTCGACGGCCTCAGCCGCGATCTCGCTTTCGGGATTACCGACGATGCGCTGACCGTGGTCGTGTCGGCTACGGACAGTGGACGAATCCTCGCGCGCATCGAAGAGGTCGACGTAACCGTCGGCGTTTCGGACGTTCTGTGGTGGGAAGATCTGTCCCGGGCCAGACGGCAGGCGGCGCAGGCTGCGGCCGAAGCAAGTTCACGTGACCTCCGCTCGATGCGGTTCGCGGAACTTTCGGAGAGCGGCTTGTCGGCGTTCCTCGACCAAGATCGGTCGACGGCCTTCGCGGCAGCCCACTTGCGCCCCCTTCTCGAAGCGAAGGGTGGTAGCGAGCTGTATCGGACCTTGGCAATGTGGCTGGCCCACAACGGAGTCAATGACACTACGGCGACGGCCTTGAACGTCCATCGGCATACGTTGCGCAGCAGACTTTCTCGAATCGAGGTTCTTCTCGGGCTCGACCTCGGCTCGCCCACCGAGCGGGCAGAACTGTGGCTCGAGTATCGCCTTCTCGGTGATGCCCCCACTGCCTGAGCCGGGTGCTGAACGACCTGAAGGGCCCCACCGGATTGCGGTGGAACCCTTCAGAGCCGTTTCGTGCGAGGTGCTACCGACCGACCTTCCCCTAGCTTTCGCCCGTCGGTATCCACTCGCGGAGCACGTTGGCATCTACTACCTGCGCACCCAAAACCTTTGTCCAGATGATGGTCCCGTTCTCGTAAACGCGGAAGGTGCCGGCCTCGGACGGTAACTGCATCTCCGGTCCGGCCGGAGCACCGAGGGAACCGGAGGGACCCCCGAATTCGCGATACTTCGCATCGATCTGCGTCTCGCCAACCGTACCGGACGCTTGCGAAATTGACGAATTTAGTTCCGACACTGAGGATTCCGGCACCGGAGGCGCTACCACATCAACGTCATTACCGATAGTGAACCAGTCGGATTTCAGCCCCAGTTTCACCCTTGCCTGTGCTCCCGTCACACCGACGGTGGCATTCGTGCCCACAACCTCGAGCGCAGTCACGCGGCCGCCGCCATTCCCCAGCCCGTTACGGGAGACAACCTTCAACGACTGCAGTTCACCGACTCCGAATGCTTCCGCGATCTCTCCCGCAGTCAATGTCTGAGTCCAGTCATGGGTGGGAGCAATGGTGTCACCTTCGTCGGCAACTGCGGGGAACTCACCGCCGGAACTGTAACCACCTGTGGATGAAGAGAATTCGGTTGCCACAATCTGTCCGTCACGCGAAAGTACAGCTCCGCTGGTGGTGCGCACGGCTTCCGTAGTGCGAGGATCCTCCTTGCCCGCACCGCCGTACACCTGGCAATCCTGCGTGTCGCAGGTATCCGCGTAAGAGCTTCGATGTTCGACGGCAGCGTACGAACGTGCTGCTACAGCCTGCGCCCGCAATGCCTCCGCTCCGCCACTGTCAGCCCAGTCAGCCTTGGCCTCGACCGGAACAACACCAAGAAGGTAATCCTCCATGTCGACCAGATTGACGGTCCGCGCGGACCCGTCGTCGAGCACAACTCCGAGCGCACCCCGATACGGAGAGTTGTTGTCGCACAACGTCAAGAACTGATCGGCAGGCCGATCCGGAGACAAGTCGATCGGATCCACCCACGGATGATCCGTGACCGCTTCCCAGACCACTCCGCCGCCGCACCCGCTGGTGACAACCACATTTGCGCCGCCGCCCGGCAAAGCCGTCAGGTGCGCAGCTTCCCCCGGAGCAGTGCGCTGCCCGTTCACGACCATCCCGGCGGCGGAATAGACGTCGAGCGTCGCGTTGTCCTGAGCGGTGAGTCGCACACTCATCTGAGCGGGCGGCATGGTGTCGAGCAGAGTGCCGCCGTAATAGTGGCTGAGAATTCGCTCGCCGGACCATCCTTGGTTTTTGGCGTAACCGTAGGCACCCCACTGCCCCATTCCGCGGCCGTGTCCGTTGCCGTGACCGGACAGGGTGAATTGAGTGTCGGCGGAGACTGCGGGCACGATCGACGGTTCGTCGACTTGGAACGCCCCGATTCCGCCGACGGCGATTCCCAGAGCGAGGGCGGGAACCAGTCCCAGCACCGAGATACGCATCACGGAGCGTCGTCGGCCGGGCCCGCCCACCAAAAAGTAGCGCCCACCAGGCGTCTTACCTGCAGTTCCGCTTCTTCTACTCTTCGCCATCGACGCTCTCCTGATCACCGCTGGACTCACGGGGTTGCGAAGTCGGGTCTCCGCACGTGGTCCAGTCCACAACGATTGAGTAAAGTCTCACCCTAAGGTTGAGCGTTATGGACTTGTGTGACTAGTGTTGCAAGAGTGCCCGGACTTAGCAACACCAGTCACATGAGTCACACCAGCATCACGAGTTGCAGACATATGCGTCCGAAAGACGGCGTTGATCCGCGAAACACGGCCTCCGACCTGCTCGGATCCGGTTCGGGTCAATTCCACTCGAGGCCGTAACCGGCCCTGAAATTCGCTCGTAAGTAACTACAACCGAGGAGTATCCCCTTGCCACACCGTCGACCTAAGACCTCATTCGTACTTGGGGCCGTAGCCGTACTGGCTGTCGCAAGTCCGTTTGCGGTATACGGCCTCACCGAATCCACGCCCGATGTCCGTTCGGCAAACGAATCGTCATCCGTGGTGGCCCCCACCCAGATCTCGGAAATACTCCTCGCGTCGGTTCCGGACATCATCATTCCGATCAAGGAGCTGACCGGCCTCGATCTGCCCGACATCAACCTGAGCGATCTCAAGAGCCTGATCCCCAAGGATCTCCAGCTTCCGGCCGGAATCACGATTCCGACGGAACTGCTCCCGGCTCCCGCAGCCCCCGGCGCCGTCACCGAAACCCCGGTTCAGAGCGAAGAAGTACCCGGAGCCGTCGTCAAGCAACTGACCCGCGACACTCCTTTCAGCATGGTTGCATTGACCTCCGACACCGTCGACTCGGCGAAGTCCAAGATCCGCGCCCTGTCCGAAGACGGCATCTGGGGCCCGTGGTTCACACCCGACGCCATTGATTCCGCAAGCTCTGACCAGGCCACGAACAGCGGCAGCGCGACTGAACCCGTGTATGTCGGCCTTACCAAGGCCATCCAGATCCTGACGCCGCCGAGCGCACCGGCACCGGTCGCAGAACTGGCACCCGCAGCCGCACCGGTGGCTGAAGCGCCAGTTGCCGAAGCTCCTGTTGCTGAAGCTCCTGTTGCCGAGGGCGAACTCGGTTACACCCCGGCATCGGTATCCAAGCCGCTCCATCAGGTCGAGACCACCGCCGACGCCGTCACCGCTGTGCTGATCGATCCGAGCGCTCGTGGGGCTGACGCCAATCTGCAGACAGTTGCCGCGCCGATCGCCACTGGCGGGCCGGCAGTGATTACTCGCGCGCAGTGGGGTGCCGACGAGTCCAAGCGGTGCCAGAATCCGACGTACGACGACGGCCTGGGCGGCGCGACCGTGCACCACACCGCCGGTAACAACAACTACTCCAAGGCCGAATCAGCCGAGATCGTCCGCGGCATCTACGCCTACCACGCGCAGACTCTGGGCTGGTGCGACGTCGGATACAACGCCCTCGTCGACAAGTACGGTCAGATTTTCGAAGGCCGCGCAGGCGGACTCGACAGGCCGGTTCAGGGCGCTCACGCCGGCGGCTTCAACGAGAACACCACCGGCATCGCGATGATGGGTGACTACTCCACCGTGCAGCCTTCGCAGGCAATGCTGAACTCGGTTGGCCAGTTCCTCGGATGGAAGCTCAAGAAGGCCGGACTCAATCCGCTGGGCACCACCGTCATGTACTCCGAAGGCACCGAGTTCACGCAGTACCCGCAAGGAGCTGCTGTCACGCTGCCGATCATCTTCGCGCACCGCGACGTCGGATACACCGAGTGCCCGGGCAATGCGGCGTACTCCCACATGGGCGAAATTCGTCAGATCGCAGCCGCAGCCGCAAACGGGGCCGGCCCGAGCAACCCCAGCCCGAACGTACCGAACCCCAAGCCGAACCCCAAGCCTCAGACACCTGCCGACACGGTCGCGGGTGGCACCGGTTCCGTCAATGACCTGGTCAACCAGGTCATCAAGATGACCGACAGTTCACCGCTGGTTCAGAAGTGGATCGCCGAAGGTGGCGACCTGGGCCGTCTTGGTGAGGCGATCACGGGCGAACTGCAGGCGAAGTTCGGCAACCTGGGAGCGTTGTTCCAGAACGGCGCTATCTACACCTCCCCCAACGGCGGCGTGTACACCGTCCTCGGTGAGATCTTCAAGGCTTGGCAGAGCTTCGGATCCGACTCCGGTGTTCTCGGACTCCCCATTTCGGACGAGTACTTGATTCCGGACGGATTCCGTAGTGACTTCGAGAACGGTTCCCTGATCTTCAACCAGGTCACGGGCATCGTCACCCAGATCATGAAGGCTGTCGGCTAACAGTTTCAGAGCTAGATTCACCCTCGGGCGCTGGTGTGTATTACAACCACCAGCGCCCGAGGACTTTTGCTACCCCGTCACGAGAATTGGTGTCGGTGACCTCGTCGGCGGCGGCCTTGGCATCGGCGTGCGCGTTGCCCATTGCGACGCCGAGATCTGCCAGTGCAAGCATCGGGATGTCGTTGGGCATGTCACCGAACGCAACCAGCCCGGAGAGATCGAACCCGAACTGCTCGGCCGCACTCACCAGGCCCGATGCCTTCGTGACACCCGGCGCCGAGAGCTCGATCAGACCGTTTTCCGTGGAAAACGTCATGTCGGCGAGAGTCCCGACGTGCGGGGCCAAGGCGTCGTACATCGCGGTGCTGGTCATGCCGGGCCGACGGATCAGCAGTTTGACGGCCGGCGCGGCCAGCACGTCGTCCTCCGACATCTCGGTGTTGTCGGGGTTGAGCCAGGCATGTTCGTAGTCGGGTGAGCTTACGAACTGCGGTGTTGCGGCGTCGTGGGCACTGGCGCCCACTCGTTCAGCCGCCAGGCCGGCACCGGGAAGTGCGTGGAGCGCCAACTCCGAGAGTTCGACAAGCGCCTCGACCGAGAGTGTTGCGGCACTGAGCACGCGGTCCGTGTAACTGTCGTAGACAACCGCGCCGTTGGCGCAGATGGACAACGGCGCGTAGCCCAAACTTTCGACTACCGGCGAAATCCAGCGCGGTGGGCGCCCGGTCGCCAGCACGAACGGTGTTCCCGATTCCACGACGGCGTGAATGACCTCGCGAGTACGGGCACTGACCAGCTCGTCGTCGTTGATAAGGGTGCCGTCGACATCGGTCGCGACCATGGTTGGACGGTCTGGGCTGATCTGACGGTCTGGGCTCACTCCGCCATTGTGCCTGTCAGGTACGACAGCGGTGCGCTCAGCTGGCTCTCTTCGCAGGCTCAGCGGGCTCTCTTCGCGCGTTCCTGCGCATCGATCGCGGCGGCTTCCTCGGGCGTCGGCGCCCCTCCCCCGAGTCGACGCGGCACCCAATACGCACCCGGTTCGTGAACGAAACCGTCCTGGACGTGGTGCAAAATTGCGTCCATCTCGATGCGCAGAATCTCGCTGAGGGCGTCGGCCGGCTCGACGGGTTCGATCGCGGAGCCAACTTCGACGGATATCGGAAACTTGTTGCGGCCCAAGTTCTTCGGACCACCTTTGGTGACGAGCCGCTGGGCGCCCCAGACAATCACCGGAATGATCGGAACGCCCGCTTCGATGGCCATGCGGGCGGCACCGGACTTGAATTCCTTGATCTCGAAGCTCCGGCTGATCGTCGCCTCCGGGTACACACCCACCAACTCGCCACGACGTAGGGCGTCGACGCCGACCCGGAAGGCCTCGGCACCGGCGGACCGATCCACTTCGATGACGCCGCAGCCGCGCATGAGGAAACCGAGAATCTTGTTGTCGGCCAGTTCCGTTTTTGCCATCAACCGAAGCTTGCGCTTCGTTTCACCCACCGCGAGAGCTGCCTGGACAAAATCGAGGTAGCTCGTGTGATTGATCGCCAGTACCGCGCCGCCCGTAGGCGGAATGTTCTCGAGTCCCGTGCGGGTGACCGCCAAACCCTGAAGGCGGCAGAGGACACGCGCGATGCCCTCAACTGCGCTGTAGACGGGTTCGACGGTCATCAGCTCATCCTTCCGACTTACGTGCCTCGCGCGCTTTCGCTTTTGCCTCGGCTTCTTCGGCGTCCATCTTGTCGGCTTGTTCGAGGGTGGGTGCGCTGCCGCCGAATCGCGCCGGTACCCAGTATTCACCGGCCGGGTGCTGGTAGCCCTTCTGCGCTTCGAGCAGCAGTTCCTGCATCGTCGAGCGCAGCTTCGCGGTCAATTCACTGGCCGGTTCGAACGGGGCGATCGGCTCACCGACCACGATCGAGATCGGAGTGTTGGTGCGTCCCAATCGCTTCGGGAACCCCTTGGTCCAGACGCGCTGCGCACCCCAGATCGCGACGGGGATGATCGGAACACCGGCCTCGATTGCCATGCGAGCGGCACCGGACTTGAATTCCTTGATCTCGAAGCTTCGGCTGATCGTCGCCTCCGGGTACACACCCACCAGTTCGCCACTCTTCAAGAAGTCGACGGCAGCCTGGTAGGAATCGGCGCCGGCGCCGCGATCCACCGGGATGTGCTTGAGCGCGCGCATGATCGGCCCGGAAATCTTGTTGTCGAAAACTTCCTTCTTGGCCATGAACCGGATGTAGCGCTTAGGCGTGCGCGCCGGCAGACCCGCATACGTGAAGTCCATGTATCCGGTGTGGTTGATGGCGATCACCGCACCACCGGATGCTGGCATGTTTCGATCACCCTGGACCGAGAACTTCAGGCCTTCGAATGCGAAGACGGTACGGGCGATGCCGATGACTGTTCTGTATACGGGGTCCACGGGTCCCCAGCCTAGCCGCCAACCCGTGATCTGACCCACCGTGCGGGCGGGCGTTTTCAGCGGTGACGTCGGCCTATTGGCAGTGCTCCGGGGTTGCTTGATCGAGGACCATCCGCGGAGGGCCTACGCTGGTAGCGTCGCTCAGCTCTTTCAGGAGGCATACCAGTGCAGGTCACCAGCGTCGGTCACGCCGGATTTCACATCTCGACCACTGCAGGATCAATCCTGTGCGATCCGTGGGTCAACCCCGCCTATTTCGCGTCGTGGTTCCCGTTCCCCGACAACACGGAGTTGGACTGGGATGCCATCGGCAATTGCGATTACCTCTACGTGTCGCACCTCCACAAGGATCATTTCGATCCGGAGACCCTGAGCAAGCACGTCAACAAGGACGCCACCGTCCTGTTGCCGGACTATCCGGTGCCGGATCTCAAGCGTGAGCTCGAGAAACTCGGCTTCCACAAGTTCTTCGAAACCGAAGACTCCGTCAAGCACACCGTTTCAGGCCCCAAGGGTGACCTGGAGATCATGATCATCGCGTTGCGCGCCCCGGCCGACGGTCCGATCGGCGACTCCGGCATCGTGATTTCCGACGGCGAGACCACCTGCTTCAACATGAACGACGCTCGTCCCGTCGACATGGATGTGCTCGGCGAGCAGTTCGGCAAGATCGACATCCATCTTCTGCAGTACTCGGGCGCCATCTGGTACCCGATGGTTTACGACATCCCCACCGGCACCAAGCGCAACTTCGGTAAGCAGAAGCGTCAGCGTGGCATGGACCGCTGCCGTAGCTACATCGAGCAGGTCGACGCCACCTGGGTGGTTCCGTCGGCTGGCCCGCCGGTCTTCCTTGACGACGCTTTGCGCAGCCTCAACGACGATCACGGCGACGAAGGCAACATCTTCCCCGACCAGATCGTGTTCCTCGAGCAGATGCGGATCCACGGAAACAACGGCGGGCTCTTGATGATCCCCGGCTCGGCCGTGGAAATTCACGGTTCGGAAGCTGTTCTGTCCCATCCGATTCCGGATGCCGATGTAGACGCTATCTTCTCGAACAAGGCCGAGTACATCGAGAACATGGCCAAGAAGATGGCGCCTGTCCTCGCAGCCGAGAAAGCTACGTGGGCGTCAGCCGAAGGCGAGCCTCTCCTCGAGCCTCTGAAGGCGAAGTTCGAGCCGATCATGGCGCAGTCCGACGTCATCTGCGACGGCATCGGCTACCCGGTCGGCCTCGTAATGGGCGACGAGACCGTGGTTCTCGACTTCCCGAAGCGAATCGTCCGTGCACCCATCGAGGGTGAAGGCAAGTACCGCTACGGATTCCGCATCGCACCCGAGTTGGTTCGTACAGTCCTGCGCGACGACGAGCCCGACTGGGTCAACACCATCTTCCTCTCCACCCGCTTCGAGGCGTGGCGAGTGGGCGGCTACAACGAGTTCCTGTACACGTTCTTCAAGTGCCTCACCGACGAGCGCATCGCCTACGCCGACGGTTGGTTCTCCGAAGCTCACGACGACACCGCATCCATCGAGATGGGTGGCTACGAAATTCAGCGTCGTTGCCCGCACCTCAAGGCCGATCTCACCAAATTCGGTGTGGTGGAGGGCAATAACCTCACGTGCAACCTGCACGGCTGGCAGTGGGATCTCGAGACCGGGCGTTGCAAGACCTCCAAGGGTCACGAGTTGAGGACACAAAAACTCAGCTGAATGTTCTGACAAACAAAAGTAGGGGTGCCGGTCTCGCGACCGGCACCCCTACTTTTGTGTGAGAGCTTAGGAGCCGAACAGGCCTCCCAGGCCGGACAAGCTACCCGTTCCAGCGTTGCCGCCACCGTTGCCGTCGTCCACGGCGCTGATGTCGATAACCGACACCGCCGAGGTCGACGTCTTCAGTCCGGGGCCACCACTGAACACCGCGGTGATCGAATGCTTCCCCGTAGTGGTGAAGTTGTAATTGGCAACAGCCGCACCGTTCTTCACGTCAACAGCAGCACCCAAGGCAACATCACCCTCGAAGAACTGCACCGTGCCAACGCTGCCCAAAGGCGAAACATTCGCCTTCAACTGCACAGCAGTTCCCACAACACCGGACGCCGGAACCGTCAACGTCGTTGTCGTCTCCACCTCAACCGGCGTCACCTCAGTGACATTGACCGGAGCGTCGTTCGACGTTGAACCAGCCAACGTACCCAAGCCGCTGTACACAGCAGTTACAGTCGCCGAACCGGCAGTGTTGAACGTGTGCGAGTACGTCGCTGCACCGTTGACTACGGGAGCCGACCCGACCTTGGAACCGTTGACCTTGAAGTCCACCGTGCCACCGGACGGCACGGGCTCACCTGAAGGCTGACCGGCAACAGCAGCAGAAAGATCCAGTGCTACACCGACCTTCGCCTCACCGGCAACGCTGAGCACCGTCGTCGAGGTCGAATCAACAACCGGAACCGCAGTCACCGTCACCGACACCGCAGCCGAAACAGGACCGGCACCAACAGCATTAGCCGCAACCGCAGTCACAGTCAACGTACCGGCCACACTGGTCACGATGTCGCAACTGAACGCACCCGCAGCATCAGCAGTAGCAATGCAAGTCTTGTCACCAGCAGAAACAGTCACCGTCGAACCAGCCTCAGCCTTACCCGACACAGTCACAGCCCCACCGGCAACAACAGAAGCCGGAGCAGCAACCAACTCGGTCGGCGCAGCCGGCACCGTCGGAACCGCAGTAACAGTCACCGACACCGGAGACGAAACAGGACCGACACCAACAGCATTGGCAGCAACCGCAGTAACCGTCAACGTACCGGCCACACTGGTCACGATGTCGCAACTGAACGCACCCGCAGCATCAGCCGTAGCAGTGCACGTCTCCTCACCCGCAGAAACAGTCACCGTGGAGTTGGCTTCAGCCTTACCCGAAACAGTCACAGCCCCACCGGCAACAACCGAAGCCGGAGTAGCAACCACGTCGGTCGGCGCAGCCGGCACCGTCGGAACCGCGGTAACAGTCACCGACACCGGAGACGAAACAGGACCGACACCAACAGCATTGGCAGCAACCGCAGTAACAGTCAACGTACCGGCCACACTGGTCACGATGTCACAACTGAACGCACCCGCAGCATCAGCCGTAGCCGTGCACGTCACGTCACCCGCAGAAACAGTCACAGAAGAACCAGCCTCAGCCTTACCCGACACAGTCACAGCCCCACCGGCAACAACAGAAGCCGGAGCAGCAACCAACTCGGTCGGCGCAGCCGGCACCGTCGGAACCGCGGTAACAGTCACCGACACTGGAACCGAAACAGCGCTTACACCAACAGCATTGGCAGCAACCGCAGTAACCGTCAACGTACCGGCCACACTGGTGGCAATGTCGCAACTGAAAGTACCGGCAGCATCAGCCGTAGCCGTGCACGTCATGTCACCCGCAGAAACAGTCACAGAAGAACCAGCCTCAGCCTTACCCGACACAGTCACAGCCCCACCGGCAACAACAGAAGCCGGAGCAGCAACCACGTCGGTCGGCGCGGCCGGTGCAGTCGGGGCGGCGGTGACGGTTCCGGTCTGCGGTGCCGACGTCGACTCCGCATGAGTGGCGTCACCCAGGTACTTCGCGGTCAGCGAGAACGGCTGACCAGCGTCGGCGGCGGACGGGGTCCACGCGTAGGTCGCGGTGCCGTTGGCGATCGTGCCGGTGCCCAGGAGGGTGTTGTTGTTGGAGAACTCGACGGTGCCGGTAGCTCCGGCGGTGACGGTGGCCGTCAGCGTCGAGGCGGCATCGGACTGCGGGGCTGGGGAGACCGCGAGGCCGGTGGTCGAGGCGTGCTTGGTGACGTCGAAGGTGACCGGGGCGGAGGCGGGACCGGTACCAATAGCGTTGGTAGCTGCTGCGGTGACAGTCAATGGACCGGCCGCGCTGGTGACGATGTCGCAGCTGAAGGCGCCCGCATTGTCGGCAGTTGCGGTGCAGGTCTTGTCACCGGCGGTGACCTTGACCGTGGACTTAGCCTCGGCCTTGCCGGAGACAGTCACGGTGCCACCAATGGTGACAGAGGCCGGGTTGACGACCAGAGCGGTCGGCGCGGCGGGTGCGGTCGGGGCCGCGGCCACGGTGCCGGTCTGCGGAACCGAGGTCGACGTTGCATTGAGGGCATCGCTGAGGTATTTCGCCGTGATCGAGAACGGCTTGCCGGCGTCGGCGGCGACCGGGGTCCACGCGTACGCGGCGACGCCGTTGGCGATCGTGCCGGTGCCCAGGAGGGTGCCGTTGTTGGAGAACTCCACGTTGCCGGTAGCTCCGGCGGTGACGGTGGCCGTCAGTGCGGATACGGACGTGGCCTGCGGGGCGGGAGCCACGACGAGGGTGGTCACTGTCGCAATCTTGGCGGTGATAGACGGACCCGTGTCGGCGGTCTCGGTGCCCAAAAACAGGGTCGAACTGAGGCCGGCCCCTGTTGTCTGGACTGCGCCGAGGACACAGCTCGTGCCGACGGTGTAGCTGAGCGTGTAGCTGATGTCCCTCTTCCCAGTGTTGAGGCTCCACGAGCCCGTCATGTTCACGCCGGTGCCAGAATTGCTGGCAGTGACGGTGCTTCCGTTGACTTTTGCCGAACCTCCGACGTAGGTGAGGCAGGCCGGGTGGATGTCCTTGAAGGCGCTGATGATCGGAGCGTTGCCGCTGTTCATATGGACGTTGTTGGTGACTGTGATCACCTCGCCATGGGCGGGGGTTCCGTTGCTGATCGTTCGGTTGAACGTCCAACCGCCGGATGTTGTCGACTTGCTCACGGGATCAGCAGATGCAGTGGATGCAGCCATGACACCGAACGATGTGGCAAAACCCACCGCTATCGCTGCGGTACTAGCGCCGGCTAACAGCCGACGCAGGTTCTTGTTCTTCAAGTTCTTCGAGCCTCTCATTGCGGTGCAGTAGCTGAAACTTAAATCTGTATCCATCGGAGGTCCGACGGAAATCGAAACTGCTCGGGCAAGTTGTACCAAAAATGCCGTGCGCCCTCATTGCCTGATCTCAGTCAATGAAGGCGCACGGCAAGGTCGATCAGGATCCGAAGGGAAGGCCACCCAGTGAGCCGGTTCCGCCGGTGCCACCGTTATCGGTGGGCGCATCGTTCACCTGAACGATCCGAACATCTGACGTCGACGCCTTGAAGCCCTCGGCGCCACTGAACACGGCCGTCACCGAATGAACTCCGGACGACGTGAAAGTGTGGTTCAGGGTTGCGGTGCCGTTGACTACGGCAACGGCTTCACCGAGCGGAGCGTCGCCGTCCATGAACTGCACGGTGCCACCGTTGGACACTGCGGTAACCGATGCCGACAGTACGACGGACTGATTGATCGTTACCGATCCCGGAGCGCTGAGCCCGGTTGCGGTGGCGATATCGGTGGAGGCCGGAACCGTGACGTTCACCGAACGAGCCTGCGCCGAGGAATCGACGTAACCGGCGCCGCCGGTGTATTTGGCGGTGATGTTGTGCGTACCGGCAGTGCTGAACGTGTGACTACGTCCTGCCGAACCATTGGTCACAGCCTCGGGATCACCGATGGCAACACCGCCGTCGAAGAACTGAACGGTGCCGACTCCGGTAACTGCATCACCGGCGGTGGTTCGCACACTTGCCCAAAGGTCGGTTGCGACACCGGTCTTCGCTTCGCCGGGGACACTGAGCAGGGTCACTGTTCCGAAGTCGGCGACGCTCACATTGACGGACTGTGCCGTCGAGGTGGAGCCACTGATATTCGCGGCACCCGAGTACACGGCGGTGACGTTGCGCGTTCCGGCAGTGCTGAACGTGTATTTCAGTGTTGCAGAACCGTTTACCACGTTCACCGGCGCACCGATGTAGGCGTCACCGTCCTTGAACTGCACCGTTCCGCCGGTCGATGCCGGTGCGACAGCCGCAGTCAGATCCACGGCCCCACCCGTCGTAGCCGTTGCGGGCGCCGTCAGTGTGGTGTTCGAGGAAACGACGGCTGTGGACGCAGTGATGTTCTTGGGTGCCGCGATCGAGCTGCGGAATCCGGCAACTCCGGAGTACACGGCCGAAATGCTGTGTACGCCATTGGTGGTGAAGGCATGTGACAGTGTTGCCTTGCCGTTGGCTACGGCAATTTCGCCACCGATATTGGTTGCGCCGTCCTTGAACTGAACGGTGCCGCCTTCCGGAGTCGGAGCAACGGTTGCTGTCAGATCAACAGCAGTACCGGTAGCAGCCGTAGCGGGTGCCACCAAGGTCGTCGCGGTGGACACTGTCGAATCAGTAACCGCTACAGACGAAGCCGTCGATACGGAGCTCGCAAAGTCCGCATTGCCCGAGTACATCGCAGTAATGCTGTGGTCACCGTCGGCTTCGAAGGTATGGGACAACGTTGCGCCACCGCCAACCACTGCTACCGGGCCGCCGATGGGGATGCCGCCGTCCTTGAACTGCACGGTGCCGCCGGCATCTGCGGGCGTCACTGCTGCCGTCAGGTCAACTGCCTTACCGGTAGCGGCTGTTGCGGGAGCCGTCAGAGTGGTCGTGGTGTTCACCAGCGACTTGACGACCGAAACCGACTGAGCATCCGAGGTTGAGCTGGCAAAACCGCTGACTCCGGAGAAAATCGCAGTTACAGAATGCTCACCGGCTGAGGGGAAGGCATACGACAGCGTCGCAGCGCCATCCGTAACGTTGACCGGGCTGCCGATCAACGTTGTGCCGTCCTTGAACTGCACGGTTCCGCCAGTCGGAGTAGGGCTGACGTACGCAGTCAGATCTACGGCATTATCCGTCGACGCGTTGGCCGGCACGTTGAGCGTGGTGCCGGTCGTAACTGCCGGAATGTCGACGTTCACGGTCTGCGGCGCGGAAGTGGAACCGGCAAACTCGAGGACTCCGTCGTACACGGCGGTAATCGCATGTGCACCTACGGCATTGAAGGTATGTGGCAGTGTTGCAACACCGTTCGTCACCGTCACCGCGGAACCGATATTGGTTCCGCCGTCCTTGAACTGCACCGAACCACCGTTCGGAGCCGGCGCGACAGTCGCCTTCAGATCCACCGACACACCGGTCGTCGCCGCTGCCGGCGCCGCAACTGTTGTCGAAGTCTGATTCAGGGCAACAACATTGATCGTCTTCAACGCGGAAGCACCGGCACCGGCTGCGTTGCAGTTGAACCGTTCCCAATACGCGATATTGACAAAGTCCTTCTCACGCTGCAAGAACGTCAGCGGATTCTTCGCCGAATTCGAAGCTCCGCCGTCGCTGATACGTAGCGCGGGCTTGATGGTCGTACCGGCAGCACCGGCAGTCACCGTCACCTCGACCGCCGGCAAGGTGAAGCTGCCACCCGCGGTGACCTCCATGCCGCCCGCACCGTTCTTGCTCACGCTCGGACCGTTTCCGCCTCCGTTGTTGGAATCAGCGGTCTCGTTGTTGCCCGAAATCCGCAGGTGCGTACCTGTCGCGTCGGGTGAACCGTCGTTGTTGATACGGATCACCGAGGGCGCGACACCGGACAGCCCGGAAGAAGTTCCGGCCACCAGCTTGTAATCGGTCACCGTGACCCCGGCGGGCAGGTCGATGTCGTACTTCATCCTCGTCCACGACACACCGGAACGGCCTGCATGGCCGCCGGAGTTCGCCTTCATTGAGCCCGGCTGCAACGTGTAGGTGAACGACGTTTTCTCGACGACCTTGTCGGGTGCGTTCACCTTCACACTGGTCGCGAAAGTCTCGTCGCCCTGGCTGATGGCGGGGAACTCGTACACGCTGCAAGCGAAGTTGAAATTCGCGTTCGTATCCACCGAAGGTGACGTCAACGGCGCAGCCGAGACCACCCCCGCAAACACCAATCCGCTACCCACAATTGCCGACGCCAGAACGACGCCCGCGCCACGACGTATCGAGTTAGACGACATCGACACTCCTCCAACTTGATTCACGGATGCACATGGGACTCCTACTGAGACTGACGGCCGTTGGCCTGATCGAAATTTCATGTTGTTCACGAACCGAACGGCAGGAAGTCGGCGCTTCCGCCGCCGGTGCCGCCACCGGTGGTTGCAGCAGTGATCGTCAACGTCGAAGCCGAAGACGTCGACGTTGTGAATCCCTGGGCGCCGCTGTAGACGGCGGTGATGGCATGTGTACCGGCGCTCGGGAACGTATGAGTCAGTGTTGCAACACCGTTCACCAATGCAACCGACTCACCGAGAGGGGTTTCTCCGTCCATGAACTGCACGGTTCCGTTGGCGACGGCGGAGGCAACGACGTTGGCACTCACGGTGACCTGATCGCCGACGGTAGCCGAGTCGGGAGCCGTCAGAATCGTTGCGGTGGAGATGTCACTGACCAAAGTCGCGGTGACGTTGACCGTGCGTCCGTCAGCTGTGGAACCGGTACGTCCAGAGCCACCGGAGAACACTGCGGAGATCTGATGCGCGCCCACGCTCGAGAAGGTCTGGTTCAGAGTGGCAACTCCGTTGACCACTGCAATCGGTGCACCCAGCGCGGTATCGCCGTCCTTGAACTGAACAGTTCCGCCCGTGGAAACCAGCTCGCCACCCGGAAGCTCGAATACCGAGGCCCACATCGGTGTTGCGACACCGGTCTTGGCTTCTCCGGGAACGCTGAGAAGCGTCACGGTGCCCTGATCGGCGACAGAGACGTCGACGTTCACAGCCGGCGCGGTGGATCCGTCGAAGCCGACGCCCCCACTGAAGACTGCTGTGATCGAATGCGGGCCCGCATCAGCGAACACATGCGAGATGGATGCCGTGCCGTTCACTGACTTGGTCGGTGCGCCGATCAGCACGCCGCCGTCCTTGAACTGCACCGTTCCACCGGCGGGAGCCGGCGTCGTGGTTGCCGTCAGCTGCACTGCCTTTCCGGTCGACGCGGTGGCCGGGGCCGTAACGGTGGTAGCCGTGCCGATATCGGAAGAGGTCACCGAAATGGTCTGAGCAGCTGAGGTCGAACCGGCGAAGGTCGGATCCCCCGAGTAAGTTGCCGTCACGGAATGCGTTCCGGCGCTGTGGAAGCCGTAGGACAGAACGGCGTGGCCGGCATCGAGCCCAACCGGATCACCGATCGGGATACCGTCAGCCGCAAACTGCACGGTTCCGCCGGCGGGCACGGGTACAACGTCGGCGCGCAGGTCAACTGCTGCGCCCTTGGCAGCGCTACCCGGAACTGTTGCCGTCGTGACGGTTCCCTTGACGGTGTCGTCGATCGTGATGTTCTTGGCCGGCGAGGTGGAAGTTCCGAAGCCCGGGGCACCCGAGAACACGGCGGTGATCGAATGTGAACCCGGCGTAGCAAAGGACTGCGTCATGGATGCAAATCCGTTGACCAAAACGACTGGCGCACCGAGGTTGTCGTTGCTGTCCTTGAACTGCACCGTTCCGGCAGTGGGGGCCGGCGAGACCGAAGCGGACACGTTGAACGTACTACCGGTCGCGGCCGTACCCGGAAGGTTGAGCACCGTAGTGGTAGCCGAGTCCGGAACACTGACCGTCACGGTTGCAGGCGCGGAGGTTGATGTCGCAAAACCCGTGGCACCGCTGTAGACAGCGGTGACCTGATGCGCACCCGGGGTCGAGAACGCCTGCGAGAGTGCGGCATTGCCGCCGATTACGGGACGCGGTCCGCCGATGTTGTTGGCACCGTCCTTGAACTGCACGGTTCCACCGGCGGGGGCAGGCGAGACGTTTGCCTTCAGGTCGATCGAAGCACCCGTTGCGACCTCGGCCGGCGCAGTCAGCGTCGTCGTGGTCGGCGCGCTGGCGATGGCCACGTTGACTACCGTCGCGGCTGAAGTCGATCCACCGAAACCGTCGACGCCACTGAACACTGCGGTGACGCTATGGGCACCGGTAGTGGTGAAGGTGTACGGCATCGACGCCGTACCGCCGCTCACCGCGATCGGCGCGCCTAGATCGGTTTCACCGTCCTTGAACTGCACGGTTCCACCGGCAGGGCTGGGCGCTACCGAAGCGGACAGCGTGATCTCGGCGCCGACACTCGAGATGGTCGGTGCGTCCAAGGTGGTGGTGGTAGTCGCGTCAGCGGGAGTCACATCGATGGTGGCGAGCACACCGGCGCCTTTGTTCAATCCCGCACTGGAAGAATCTCGAGGCGTGCAACGGGTGGGCGCCCACTGCGTACCTCCCAGAAACGTTGCCTGCGCCAACTGAGTACTGAAGTTCTGGTCGTCGTTGTAATTGGCGGCGTTGCCACCGGTACGAACCTTCGGGGTAATTGCAGTACCGGCGACGCCGGCTTTCACCGTGACATCGACGGCCGGCATCTGGAACCAACTGTCACCGTTGCCATTGCTGCTGCCGTCCAGGTTCTTCTTCAGCTTGGGGGCGACGATTCCACCCTCACCGCCTGTGCTGTTCGAGGTGCCGTTGGCGATCACCTGATTGTTTCCGGACAATCGCAGCACCGTACCGGTTGCGTCCGGCACACCTCCGGTGTTGACCTGCAGCAGGTTGGCTGCAACACCGCCGAGGTTGATTCCGGTACCCGGTACAACAGTGGCCTTCACGAAGGTCGTGTTGTTGGGGACATCGAAGTCGAATTTGAGCCGTGAAAGGTTGGTCGTGGTGGCGCCTGAATCGCTGTTCGGATACGAGGCGGAACCGGGCTGGATCCGGAAGGTGAAGTTGTCGCCGGATTTCACCGACACCGGAGCGTCGATGATGACCGAGTCGTCCTTGGTTTTGTGGACCGTGATCGCAGCCGAAGCTTGGCACGAACTCTTGAAGCTGGTGGTGGTGACCTGCGCCGAAGCTTGAGCGCTTCCGACGAGGAGCATCCCGGCCACGAGCGCAGCACCGGTGACCGGTGCTGCGCAGCGCCGGATGAGAGAAGTTGACATTGACTCTCTTTCAGAGCAGACGGACGAGTTGGTAAAGAGTTGTTAATAACAGTTGAATAACAGAGTAGCGGGCAAAACTAGTACCTGTGCCAATTTCAGTCACTTTAATGCCCGGTAAGTGTAAAAACACGGAAAATGCATTCCATTTATGGCCATTCCGCTGTTAACGCCACGGATACCGGCAGTTCGGTTTACGAATCTGCACATAGTTCCTGGTAAGAGCGGTGGCACGCACATGAAAGAGTGAAGCCCTTCCGCAAGAGAATTGCGTGGAACCTCGCCGGTTAATGCAAAATTACCGAGATTTACCCGCTACGAACCGGACGGTTCGGATCAAATCATAAAAGTGAAACCTGTTTCACTACTATTCTCGATTGGCGCACTTCACGTCTACTGCGGACACAGTTAAGGCCGCAGCGAAAACGCTGCGGCCTCAACCTTTTTCAGTTCTCAGTGCGTCAGCGCAAGACATCCGTGCCGACGAAGGGCACCAACGCCGCAGGCACTCGAACGGTGCCGTCAGCCTGCTGGTGATTTTCGAGGATCGACACGATCCAACGCGTCGTAGCCAAAGTGCCGTTGAGAGTTGCGGCCGTCTGAGGCTTGCCGTTCTCGTCGCGGTACCGAACTCCGAGCCGCCGGGCCTGGAAAGTGGTGCAGTTGGACGTCGAAGTCAGCTCACGGTAAGCCTGCTGCGTCGGAACCCACGCTTCGCAGTCGAACTTACGGGCAGCCGAGGAACCGAGATCTCCGCCGGCGACGTCGATGACGCGGTACGGAATTTCCATGGCGTCCAACATGTCCCGCTCCCAACCGAGGAGACGCTGATGCTCGGCGTCGGCATCCTCCGGTCGGCAGTAGGTGAACATTTCGACCTTGTCGAACTGGTGGACGCGAATGATGCCACGCGTGTCCTTGCCGTAGCTTCCGGCTTCGCGGCGGAAGCACGAGGACCAACCGGCGTAACGCTTCGGGCCTTCGTTCAGTTCGAGAATCTCACCCGAGTGGTAGCCGGCCATCGGCACCTCAGAGGTGCCGACGAGGTAGAGGTCGTCTTCCTCCAGGTGGTAAATCTCGTCCGCGTGAGCGCCGAGGAAGCCGGTACCGGCCATGATCTCGGGGCGCACGAGCACCGGCGGAATCATCATCGTGAAACCGTTGGCGACGGCCTTCTGCGCAGCGAGCTGCAGCAATCCGAGTTGGAGGAGAGCTCCGTAGCCGGTCATGAAGTAGAAACGCGAACCGGAAACCTTCGCGCCTCGCTCCATGTCGATGAGCTTCAGCGATTCACCGAGTTCGAGATGATCTTTCGGTTCGAAGTCGAACGTCGGGATCTCACCGACATGTTCGAGAACTATGTAATCGTCTTCTCCACCGGCCGGGGCACCGTCCTGGACGATGTTCGAGATCGCGCGATGCGCGGCGTCGAGTGCAGCCTGCGCGGCATGTTGCGAGGCTTCGGCTTCCTTGACCTTGGCGGCGAGCTCTTTGGAACCCTCGAGCAGCGCCGGACGCTCCTCCGGAGTTGCCTGCCCGACCTTCTTGCCGAAGGCCTTCTGCTCGGCGCGGAGATTGTCTCCGGTCAACACAGCGGCGCGTCGGGACGCGTCGGCTTCCAGGAGGGCATCGACCAGTCCGGGATCTTCTCCACGGGTGCGCTGCGACTCGCGGACGATTTCGGGATTCTCGCGGAGGAACTTGAGGTCAATCACGACTCGGAACTTTACCCACTCTCCCCAGGTCGCCGACGGTCACGTCCACGCCGGCGCCGGGGAAAGTCAGGATTCCAGCAGGCTCAGATAGTCCTCACGGCCGAACATGCGCGCTGCATCGATCGCCGTCGGATGTCCACCGCGTGGGTCCGCTCCCCCGCTCACCAGCGCTTTCACCACGGCGTCCTCGCCTTTGAAGACGGCCCCGGCGAGTGGTGTCTGGTTCTTGTCGTTGGCGCGATTCACGTCGGCGCCGCGCTCGATGAGAGCGACGACGGCGTCGGCGTGTCCGTGATATGCGGCCAACATCACCAGCGTGTCGCCACTCTCGTTGGTCAAATCGACCGGAATTCCGGCATCGACGTACGACGCCAAGGTGGCTGCGTCGCCGGTGCGGGCCATGTCGAAAACTCGTCCGGCGAGTTCGATTGCGTCGGGATCCAGCGGGGTGTTGTCGTCCATGACTACGAAAGTACAGATCACCGACACGAGCGTTTTGCGATGAAGGTTCGGAATCGCCGTGGAAGCAGGCATGATGGAATCGATGTCTGAAGACAAGATCGAGATGCCGTCCGATCCCGCAGGCCCTTCGGGCTTGCCGGAGAAGAAAACTGTCTCCGCCAACCGAACCAGGCGCGTTCTGGCTGCGGTCGCTGTGGGTGCGGTTGTTGCTGCCATTGCGACAATCGCCATTTCCGGCGGGATGAGCCAGAACGACAAGCCTGCCGTCACCATCGGCGGGGGTGGCACTCCGGCGACGGGTTCGGCCAACGAAAACGCCTTCACCTCGGCGGGAGCAGGCGATTGCCTGAATTGGACTCCCGCGACGGAGTCAGGCGGCGACCGCACCGACATGGCCAAGGTCGCCTGCGACAGTGTGCACCGTTTCGAAGTTGCCGGCCCCCTCGATCTGTCGGTCTTCCCGGGTGCCGAGTTCGGTCCCGGATCGCGTTACCCCGGAGCATTGCGGTTCGCGGAACTACGAGACGAGCACTGCACACCGATCGTCAACTCGTACCTCGGCTCGCGGTTCGACCCCAAGGGCAAGTTCAGCGTCGGCCTGATGTTCCCGAGCGAATCCGCATGGTCATCGGGTGACCGTTCACTACGTTGTGGTCTGCAGTTCTCGACGACGACGGGTGAGCTGCTGCCGTTCGCGGGCCGTGTTGCCGACCAGGACCAGTCGAATGTCTGGGACGTCGGCACCTGCATCGGAATCAATCAGAATCTGCCGACTGATCCCGTCGACTGCGCGAGCCCGCACGCCTACGAGGTCATCTCGGTCATCGACCTCGGCACGCAGTTTCCCGGCGCCATGCCGTCAGTCGAGGATCAAGACCGGTACCTCGAAGGTGTCTGCACTCAGGCCGCCAACGAGTACTTGGGCTCGGCCGAAGCGTTGCGCAACAAGACACTGACCTTGTTCTGGGACAACATCGCGTTGGAAAGCTGGCTTGCCGGCAGCCGACGCGTCAACTGCTCCATCGGCAAGGAAGTCGAAACCGGTGGGTTCGCTGCCATCACCGGTAGCGCCAAGGGCGAGATTCTCATCAACGGCGTGGCTCCGGTCCCGCCTCCCGCAGCACCGGAAGGTCGGTCCTTGCCGACGCCGTTGCCCGGCGCAGCTCCTCCGTCGTAAACCATGACGGTAACCATGACAGCCGACCGGTTCGAGGACTTGGTCGGCGAAGCTCTCGATCTCATTCCGCCGGAATTGACGAAGGCCATCGACAACGTCGTTGTGCTGGTCGAACCGCGTGACGAAGAGGAACCGGGACTCCTCGGGCTGTACCAGGGCATTGCTCTCACCGAGCGCGATTCTCAGTACGGCGGCTACCTGCCCGACACGGTCACCATCTATCGCGACGCGATTCTCGACATGTGTGAGTCCGAAGAAGAAGTCGTGCACGAGGTGGCGGTGACGGTCATTCACGAGATCGCCCACTATTTCGGAATCGAAGAGGACCGTCTGCACGAACTCGGCTGGGGCTAGAAAAACTCGTCCGTTTTCCGGGGAACCAATGCGCGCCCGTACGCATCTAATCTGATGCGGGGTCTTGTCTCGCACATTATTGGCCCCGTCAACTAGGAGTTCGGCACTATGCACGTCGATCCTCATGCCCTCTTGGCAGCTGCCGCAGAACTCGAAGCGGCATCCGAACGCTTGCGCGGAGTCGTTTCTTCGACGCGTCCTGCCCGTCAAGTTCTGCCTGCCGGCTCTGAAGAGGTGTCCACCAACGCCGCCGACTACTTCAATTCGACGTCCGACAGCCTCACGTCGTCCGCGAACCGTGCTGTCATCGAACTCGAGAATGCGGCCGCAACTCTTCGTAGACATGCCGCCGCCTACCAGCTCGAGGACCAGCGGGCACAAGCGGATCTGGCTTCGGCACCAGTCTGAGCGCACAGCACTTCGGCACTAATTTTGCACTTGCAGTCAACTTCCTGGGGGGAAGAAAAATGGTCGGCATCACCGGTGTCATCTGGTATCCACGCGGCGCAGCGCCCAATTCGGCTGCCCTGATCGCCGGTGCTGGTCCGGTACCACTGACAGTTGCCGGCGACGCCTGGTCTGCGGTGGCAGCTGGACTCGGAGACACGGCGTCGACGGTCACGCGGGTGATGGCGAATCTACGAACCGGCTGGTCCGGTGATGCCGCTGACGCCGCGTTGACCAAGTTCGGGCCTTTCCAGGAGTGGGCCGCACAATCTGCAGCGCTCGCCCTGACAACTGGCGGTAAAGCGCAGGTTCAGGCGACGGCGTACACCGTCGCGGCCGTCATGATGCCGCCATTGCCGGAAATTGTTGCAGTAGACACGGCCAAAATAGCCGCGTATTCCCTGGGTGGCGCGTTGACCGGTGCAGCTGCGGCTGCGGAGACTGCCGCGGAACTACTCAAGATACAAGCTGCGACGGCGATGGAAATCTACGATTCCGCGTCAGCGCATCTTGCGGTTCGGCAAGAATTCAACCCGCCGCCGTCCATCGCCACCTCCGATATCGCCGCGCAAGACACCCGGCAGGTTGCCATGGTGGGTCCGCCACCGATCAGTGCCTTCATCGAGCCGGTTCGCACCGCTGCGGCGGCAATCGCGTCAGTTGTGTCCAACCCGGTATTCGGCGCTGCCGTTTCTCAGGTCGGTACTGCTCTCGGTGGCACTGCTCTCGGTGGCGCAGCAGCTGCCACCAACGCTGCCGCAGCCGCTGGGACTGCCGCCGTTACCGCCGCCGGCGCCGTATCAGCCGGCGCAGGGCTCGGAGGCGGGCTGGGCACCGCCGCGGCCGCTCCGCTGAGTTCACCACTGACTGCCCTCACCGGACTAGCCGGCGGCACCACCGGCCGGCATGCAGCCGCTACTACCGCCGCCGCCGCAACCAGCCCCTTCGGTACAAGCTCCGCTGCCAACAGCGGAGTCGGCGCCGGCAGCTCCCTACGAGTCGACAGCAGCGCGAGCCAGATCACGCCGCGTGCCGCGTCAGCAGCTCCTTCAGGCGCAGTCATGAACGCGGGCTCTGCCGAGGCTCTCCGTACCGATACCGTCCGCGCTGATCCCGCACGTGCCCTGCCGGGATCCGGGTCCGCCCCGATGGGCGGCGGCCGTCATGCTGCAAAAACAGACGACGATGCCGAAGATCACGACACCCCTGATTACCTCAAACACTTCGAACATTTTGCCGACGGCCGGACGGTCATTCCGTCGGTGATCGGCGCTGTCGATGACGACGTTCAGCCATGATCGACCTCGGGATATCAACCAGCACTGACGCTTTACCGCCTATCAGTGTGACGGGAGCCGAGATCGAATACACCCGCGAACGACTCGGACTCGATGTGCTTCCGATCGCGCTCGGCGGGACCGCCCGCGCGCGCTCCACGGCCGAGCGTGATGCATCAATGCGCAGGGCTGCTATGTCATTGAGCGAACGCGGTCTGCTTCCCGACGGAGAGATCCATCATGACCTCGGCTCCAGGCTGCAGGTCTTGACGCGACCGTCGTGGGAACTCGCAGTACGCAGTCAGGGCCCCGGAGCAATCACCCGAGCATGCATCGCAGCAGATGAATCATTGTGCGTAGAAGTAACTTACAACGCAGTAGAAGGAATGTTTACGCTCGGCAGCATCGACTCCGGCCCCGTCGATTCGATCGCGCGGACGGTGGGCCCGTCGAATGCCATGCCAATCGCCGTCATCAACGCACCGACACAGGCCCTGGCCGGCGCATTCGATGCCGCTCCCGACACAGAATCAGTCGTTTCAGCACTTCTTCAGGGCGGTGTTCCGGCGACCGAGGCCGGTCAGCTCGGCCGCGCCATCACCACCTGCACGGCATTTTACGAGATTGCCGGCATTCCACATGTACTCGATTCCGCGCACAGCCCGGTAGGAATTGTGACGGTCTACGACACCGCCTTTGGCCGCCTGGTCTCGTCATTGAGCACTTCGGCCGACGGCACGGACTGGAGTTCGATCAGTTCCGGAACGCCAACTCGACTTCGCCAGGCAGTAAACATGCTGGTAGCCAATCTGGAAAGCTGCTTAGCGACCTCCCCCAGGTAACCTCGGGCGGTCCCCTCAACGCCCGGAGTTCTACCGCAGCATGCTTTCACCCAACCTCACCAGCAGTACCGTCGAGCCCCCGCACAACGCACGAACAACCCAATACCGTCAGGACCTGAACGGCCTGCGGGGCCTCGCCATCGCTTTGGTGGTCATCTTCCACGTGTGGTTCGGCAAGGTGTCCGGCGGAGTCGACGTCTTCTTGGTGCTGTCCGGCTACTTCTTTGTCAGTTCGCTGGTACGCCGGGCAGAGCGCAGTTCCCAACCGCCCAATCCCCTGCCAGCACTGCGCCGAGTCTTCGTGAGACTGTTCCCGCCGATCGCGGCCGTTGCGCTACTGACGGCAATTGCCGGCCTGTTGCTTTTGCCGCGCACTCGATGGGCAGATCTCGCTGACCAACTGACAGCGGTACTGGGCTTCTTCCAGAACTGGCAGCTTGCACTCACCGCAAGTGACTATCTTGCCGCCGACGGTTCGGTATCGCCTCTCCAGCATTTGTGGTCGATGGCCGTTCAAGGTCAGTTCTATCTGCTTGCCATCGCCGTAGTTCTCACTACCGCTTCAGTTGTTTCGCGCACCAGGCCGGAACTTCTACGCGCCACTCTCACGCTTGTCTTCGCCACATTTGCAGTCGGTTCGTTTTTCTACGCCATGGCGATGTCGTCACACGATCAAGCCTGGAACTACTACGATTCCGCGGCCCGCCTGTGGGAACCATCGGTGGGCGCTCTCGCCGCATTGATGCTTACGCGCTGGAACGTCACAAGGGTCGGGGCGTGGCCTCCGGTTCTGCGAACAATTCTCGGCGCTGCCGGCCTCTTCTCCATCCTTCTGAGCGGATTCTTCCTCGATGGCGCACAACAATTCCCCGGCCCGTGGGCGCTCGTTCCCACGTTTGCGGCCATCGCACTGATCGTCAGCGGGGCTGGCGAGGGTGACAAGCCTTGGACCGCAGAGGCTCTCGCACACCCCGTCTTGGCCTGGCTGGGCTCGTTCGCCTTTGCGCTGTATCTGGTCCATTGGCCGATCCTGATCTTCACCCTGGCCGTTACCGGGCGCCCCGAGGCAGGCTTCTTCCGCGGGGCATTGATCATCGCGGCATCGATTGCCGCAGCTTATGCACTGCGCCAGGCGGTCGAGGTGCCTATTGAACGCAATTATCGGGCGCGTCGACCAATTCTCCTCACTTCGGTGATCAGCGGACTCGTCATCGTCGTCGGAATGTTCGTGTGGCAGGGGTACGTGGGCAGTCACAGCACCGGACAACGAGCAGCCGATACCCTCGACATCCCCACTCACCCGGGCGCATTGGCTCTGACCGACGGCGCCGCGTTTCCGCAGGCGCCCATGGTTCCGTCCATTTTTGATGCACCCCTGGATCTTCCGGCTACCACACTCGACGGATGCATCGCAGATTTTCAGCAGAACAACATCGTTCATTGCACGTACGGCGACAACACTGCAGCCCGCACTATCGCCTTGGCGGGCGGATCCCATTCCGAGCATTGGATCACCGCACTCGACGAACTGGGACAGAGCCACGGATTTCGTGTCGACACCTACTTGAAGATGGGGTGTCCCTTAACCTCCGGCGATGGACCGAGCGACTATCCGGATTGTGTCGACTGGTCGAACAGCGTCATCGACGAACTGGCAGCAGCAACACCGGACTTCGTATTCACCACAGCCACCAGGCCCAGTCCGGACGGCCCGGGCGATGTGACGCCCGAAAACTACGTCAACGTGTGGCGGAAACTGGAGCAGAACGGAACCCAGGTTCTTGCGATTCGTGACACGCCCTGGCTGCACCACGACGGAGTTCCGTACCGGGCGGTGGACTGCCTAGCCACAGCTACGTCGTCGGATCATTGCGCACTTGTGCGGCCGGACATGCTCAGCGCCGTCAATCCCGCGTCGGCGGCAATTTCAGACCTCTCGAACGTGCGCCTACTCGACGTCAGTGATGGTGTCTGCGGCCCGGAACTATGCCGCGTGCTCGAGGGAAATGTGTTGGTGTACCACGATTCCCATCACCTCACGGCGAGTTACGTCCGAACCTTGGTGCCGGAACTGGAACGGCAGTTGGGGTCGGCTACCGACTGGTGGTGAACCGGTTCAGCCCATCACGTCGTCGGCGCCCGGTATCAGCCGGTGCTCGAAGGGCGGGTTCACCGTTCCCCACCGCAAGCAATCCCAGCCGCCGTCGGCGCGCGGAATCAGTTCGACGCTTTCAGTGTTCGCCAGGTGATTGTTGGCCGCAAACAGTCCGGGGATGCCCGAAAGC